>JAJFBJ010000010.1 GCA_020697375.1 Nitrospira sp.
TTCCGGCGTTTCTTGAGGACACTCGCCATACGTTCAATCTCCAACTGCTAGGCGCGGGAGTCTAGTGCGTTTCATTTCAAAAAGCAAGCCAAGATTGAGCCAGCTTGACCTCTTTCCGCCGGGCTTCCTATACTGCGCCATGATCGGAACAAGCTCGTGGCACCGCGTTCTTGCCGGCCGTCTTGTGCTGAGCCTCATGCTGGCATTGGTCGTCGGCTGCGCAGGCAAAACGATTCAGTATAAAGAGGATCACGACCGTATTCTCCGCATCGACCAGGCGGTGGAATCACTCCGCAACGCCTACGTGGAGCGGGATGAAAGCGCGTTTGAATCCCTCCTCCTTCCGTCGGGAAGCTTGGATGATGTCTTGCGGGATATTCGCCATGACTTCGATACGTTTCAGGATATTCAGCTGGAGTTTGCCATCGAGCGCATTTTGATCGAAGGTGAAAATGTCGATGTCTTCGTCCATTGGCAGGGTCAGTGGAAACGAACCCCGAGCGAAGCCGGTATGCGCCAGCGCGGCCATGCGCGGTTGGGCTGGACGGGCACCCAGTCGATTCTCCTTCGGGACGCTCAGGGCGACTTGCCGTTCGGTATGGGCTCGCGGGCGAGTGCGGGCGACGTTCCGGCACGTAGCCGAGTGAATCCATAGCTAGGTCTGTGCGAATGTCTCCCCAAAAAATTGAAACTGATTTTCTCGTCGTGGGTAGCGGCGTAGCGGGATTGCGGGCGGCGATCGAGCTTAGCCGCGCCGGTCGGGTATTGATGTTGACCAAGGGGCATCCCTTGGAAAGCAATTCGATGTATGCCCAGGGGGGCGTGGCGGTGGCGTTGAGCGAGGAAGACGATGTCGGAAGCCATCTCACCGATACGCTGAGGGCAGGCCATGGGCTCTGTCGCCGTGAAGCCGTGCGCGTGCTGGTGGAAGAAGGTCCGGAACGGATTCAGGAGCTGATTGCCTGGGGCGCCAAATTCGACAAGATCGGGAAGCGATTTGCATACGCGCGCGAAGCGGCGCACAGCCGAAGCCGTATCCTGCGCGCTCAGGGAGACGCCACGGGAAATGAGATGGTGCGGGCCCTCATGGCCTATGCAGTGAAGCAGCCGCGCATTCATCGTCTGGACCGGCGGTTCACCGTGGATCTGGCCGTCATCGAGGGGCGCTGCTGCGGCGCGATCGTTCTGAATGAACTTTCAGGGGAACGCACGTTGTTGCCGGCCAGCGCCGTGGTGTTGTCCACAGGAGGGGCGGGGCAGGTCTATGCGCGGACGACCAATCCGGGCAACGCGACCGGTGACGGCATGGCGATGGCACTCCGAGCCGGGGCATTGTTGATGGATATGGAGTTCGTGCAATTTCATCCCACTTCACTGTATTTGCCGTCGAGTCCGCCGTTCCTGTTGTCGGAGGCTATTCGTGGCGAAGGAGGGCAGCTCCGCAACATCAAGGGCGAGTTGTTCATGCATCGGTACCATCCCGACGGGGCGCTGGCGCCGCGTGATGTGGTGTCCCGCGCGATTTGGTCCGAAATGGCGGCGACGCGGGCGCGTCACGTTTATCTGGACGTGACGCATCTGGGTCCGGCCTTTGTAAAGCGACGATTCCCCACGATTTACGCAACCTGTCTGCGGTACGACATCGATTTGACGGAAGAATGGATTCCCGTCTCGCCCAGCGCGCACTACATGATGGGCGGGGTTTGGACGGATGTGAATGGTGCGACGACCTTGCCCGGTCTATTTGCGGCCGGGGAGGTGGCTTGCAGCGGAGTCCATGGCGCGAACCGATTGGCGAGCAACTCCTTGCTGGAAGGGCTGGTCTTCGGCATGCGCGCGGCCAGGGCCGCCGTGGCTCACGCGGGACGGTTTTCCGGACCGGACTCCATGCCTTCAGCTGAAGAACTTGAACAGGGACGGCCGACGGAACTCGAAGATCCGGAAAAGCTCAGGAGTTCACTTCGCCGAGTCATGTGGGGCAAGGTGGGATTGGTGCGCTCGAGAGATTCACTGATCGGCGCTTCAGCGCAGCTCGTTCGTTGGACGCGCCTCCTGGCAAAGCCGTTCGGCTCACGGGCGGCCCTTGAGGTGAAAAACATGGTGCAAGTCGCTCGTTGCATCACGGATGCAGCCCTATGGAGGGAGAACAGCGTGGGGGCCCATTACCGGTCGGATTTTGCGGAAGTGAAACGTTCAGGATGGAAACAGCATAGCCGAATATTATTGGCCGCCGGCCAGTCTAGCGGGATGCCACCGAGGGAGACCGAGCACGCGCCGGCGTTACCGGGGCCTGCGGTCGGTACGACCGGGAAGAGGAAGGCCGGCCGTTCGTGAGGAAGGTGCGATAGTATCGCAGGACTTTGCTGACATACTGCCTTGTTTCGTCGATAGGAGGAAGTCCTCGATAACGTTCCACGGTATGCTCACCCGCATTGTAGGCGGCCAAGGCCAGAGGAAGATTGCCGTCAAAGCGGTCCAGCAACTGCCGCAAATACTTCGTCCCGCCACCGATATTCTCATCCGGATTAAACGAATCCCGCACGTCCAACCGCACGGCCGTCTGGGGCATCAGCTGCATCAAACCAACCGCTCCCGCGCGTGAGACGGCCAATGGATCAAAGTCGGACTCTGTCTTGATCACGGCACGGATGAGAGCGGGATGAAGGCGATGGGCTCGGGAGTGCCGCGCAATGACCGGATCCAATTCACCGTCGGAAATGACGCTGCGCGATCTGGGCAACGCGGCAAGAACCCGTCGATACCTTGGATCATTCGGGACATTCGTGATGGAGATGGTACCGTTGGCATCGATGTACTGATACATGTCCGCGCGGGAAGGAATGGCAGTCAGCAGAAGGGCGATGGCGGCCCCAAGTACCGACATTGTCTTTCTGGAAGGAGCCATATGGTTCAGGGAGCCGATGAGGCTGGCCTAGTGCCGATGGTTTAACCGTAGCAGCATGCCGGCCACCTGTCAAAAACCCGCCATCCAGGCCGGCCATCGGATTTCGTATGGACTCCTTTGCTAATGCGAGTGAATCCACATCCTGGCTAGAAAATCGGTTCGAGGAACCGCGATCGGTTGGCGGCAAAGAGCGCCTGAAGCCGACGGGTTATGGGGCCTGGCAGGCCCTTGCCGATCGAGAAAGAGTCGACCCGGGTAACCGGCATGATTTCCATGCTGGTATTGGTCAAGAAACATTCTTCGGCCTGGCGAAGGGCAGCGATCTGGTACTGGCCCTCTTCAATGGGTAATCCATCTTCCCGAGCCAGGGTTATGACGATGGTCCTGGTGATGCCGTCCAGAATGCCGCAATCGAGGGCAGGGGTATGCAGCGTTCCACTGGAGACGAAAAAGAGATTGCTGATCGTGCATTCGGTCAATTCGTCCCTCCAGTTGAGGAGGAGGCTGTCGAAAGTGCCCGCCGCAATCGATTCGCGTTTCGCAAGAATGTTGTTGAGAAAATTCGTGGCCTTGATTTGCGGAGACAACGCTTCGGGCAGGTTCCGTCTGGTCTTTGCCACGGTCAGCGACACGCCGCCCTGCGAGAGGGAAGGCGGATAAGGAGGAAGTGCCCTCGCCATGATGACTACGGTAGGGTGCGGACAGAGAGCGGGATCCAGTCCGATCTCTCCTTCACCGCGCGACAGGGTGATGCGGAGAGAGGCGTCCATACGGTCGTTACCGACCTCGTTGCGGCGCATGGCCTCGTGGAGCAAATCCGGCCAGTCGGATGATCGGATGGGAACATCCAGCCCGATCGCCTCGGCAGATCGTCTGAGCCTGGCCACATGTTGGTCTCGCATGAAAATGCGAGACCCATAGGAACGGATCGTTTCATAGACTCCGTCACCGTAGAGAAAACCGTGGTCGAACACCGAGACCACGGCCTCTTCCTTGCGCACGAACCGATCGTTGAGAAATACCCACATCAGCAACCAGCCTCCAATATTCTAAAAAATGCACCGGCTTTGGCGAGTGTTTCATCATATTCACGATCGGGGTCGGAATCTGCCACGATGCCCGCGCCGACTTGCAGATATCCACCCTGCCTGGTAAGGACCAGGGTGCGGATGAGGATGTTCAGGTCCAGATCGCCGCTCCAGCTGAAGTATCCCAGCGACCCCGTGTAAAGCCCCCGCCGCACCGGCTCCAGTTCTTCGATGATCTCCATGCAGCGAAGCTTCGGGACACCGGTGATCGTGCCGCCGGGGAACATGGCCCTCACCAGGTCGAGCGGCGAGGTACCATGCTGCAGAGTCCCGGTCACGTCGGAAACGAGATGGCTGACGTGGGAATATTGCTCAACGGTCATGAACTCATCGACCCGAACCGAGCCGTACCGGCATACCTTCCCCAGATCGTTTCGTTCAAGATCCACCAGCATCACATGTTCAGCACGTTCTTTGGAACTTGCAAGCAGCTCGGCCCGCAGCTGTCGATCCTGTTCCTGTCCGGCACCGCGCGGTCTGGTACCGGCAATGGGCCTGGTGCCGGCCCGTGATCCGGTCAACTGGACCAGCCGCTCGGGAGAACAGCTGACGAGGCTGAGGTCGTTCGATCGCACGAATCCGGCAAAAGGAGAAGGATTGACCCGGCGAAGGCGGCCATATAATTCTCCCGCATAGCAGTCGAAGCCGTGACTCGAAGCGGCGGATCCCAGATCCAGGGTAAACCGGTGAGAAAGGTTGGCTTGATAGATGTCGCCGGCTGCGATGTACTCCTGGCATCGCCGGACGCGAGCCTTGTAGGCCTCACGTGATTGGCCGGCTACAAAAGTGCCTTGCAGAGGCCAGGCAGGTGAGGCTGCCGGAGGGATCGGGCTCGTCAGTCTTGCGTCCAATTCGGCTAATCTGTCGCAACCTTCGCGATACAGTTTCTCTCGAGGCTCCGTTTGAAATCGAGACAGGGGCGGGCAGTACATCAGGTAGAGCATGCGAGTCTGGTGATCGATCGCTGCCGTCACATCAACAAAGATCATATGCAGGTCCGGGAGACGCAGATCGTCGTCGGCCAGCGCGGGAATCGATTCGAAGGAGCGGATAAGATCGTAGCCCAGATATCCCACGGCGCCTCCATAAAATGGTGGGACGCCGCGGGGTCTGACGATCGACGAAGCGGCGAGCATGCGTTCTAGGGCGTGATAGGCGGAGCCGCTGTAAGTCCGGACGTGCCCCGCGGTCTCGATCCGGTATTCCAGTGCGCGACCCGTGAGAGTGAGGTAGGGATCGCTTCCGAAAAACGAATAACGCGCGTTGGCTGTAACTCCATTTCCGCTTTCCAGGAGGAATGAAGGACGGTCAAGTCTGGCCGATCGTCGATAGAGTTCATACGCATCGGCGTTCGGTTGCGGCCGCGCCACCAGCAGCGGTTGAGGCGGTCCATTGAGAAATGCGCTGTGAGTGGAAACCATCATGGCCATTGCGGTGAACTACCCAACCCGGGGAAAGACTATACCGTATAGAGGAGCCAGGGTCATAGGCGGCCAACTTCTTGACAAGTCCCCGGCGAATTTGCTTGAATGGCGCGCCCGCGATTGGATGCACCCTCTCCGATGTACGGAAGAATGCCGCGCGTGAGCATCTGATGCCCCCCTCTCAGGATCCATTATATGCGGGGCTCGGACAGGCCGTCCGAATTGGGACGGAACTGCTCGCTGCGTTGATTGTCGGAGGCGGACTGGGGTGGGTCACCGATACGTACTTGCTTGATTCCAACCCATGGGGGTTGGTGGCGGGGCTGGGGTTAGGGGCGGCAGCCGGAGTCCGGGGTGCCTATCGCTCGGCACAGCGCTGGCAAAGTTAACGAAAGTCGACCGATTGAAAAAGGATCATCGTGGAAGACAGTCCGTTACATGCATTTGAATTGCACGAGTTGATTCCGCTGGCGCCGGCGGGTATCGATATTTCCATCAACAAGGCCGTCATCTTGATGTGGATCGTGGTGGGCCTGGTGGCCTTCGTCATGATCTCAGCGGCAGCGGCTCGCAAGTTAGTTCCAGGCAAATTGCAGAACATGGCCGAGCTGGTCGTCGAATTCATTCGCGGGATCATTCTGGATACCATGGGTGAGCCGGGCATGAAGTACTTCCCGCTGATTGCCACGTTGTTTCTCTTTATCCTTTTTGCCAACCTCATCGGATTGATTCCCGGCTCGTATACCGTCACCAGCCAGATTATTGTGACGGCGGTATTTGCCGTGGGAGTGTACGGGTTGAGCCTTGTCCTGGGATTCTCTCTTCATGGTTTGAAGTTTTTCGGAATTCTCGTGCCGCCCGGCACCCCGGGATGGTTATTGCCGCTGATGATTCCGATCGAATTGATCAGCCAACTCGCTCGCCCCATCTCGCTGGCCGTGCGTCTGTTTGCCAATATGACCGCCGGCCACGTCATCCTGGGCGTATTGTTCGGATTGGCCATCAGCGGCGGATTGCTGATCGGGTGGCTGCCGTTCGCCTTTACGATTGCGATGAATGGACTCGAAGTCGGCATTGCGTTCATTCAAGCCTATATTTTTACCGTGCTGAGCTGTGTCTATGCGAGCACGCGCATTAAGCGACGTCGTCTACACAAGGGAGGAAGGACAAACAATGGATGCAGCAGCAGCAGCGTTGGTGGGCATGGGGTTGGCGGCGGCGGGATTTGCCGGAGCCGGTGTCGGAATCGGATACATCTTTGGGAAAATGATTGAAGCCGTGGCCCGGCAACCGGAAGCGGAAGGCCGTGTCGGCAAATACATGTGGATCGGATTCGCGCTGGTCGAAGCGATCGCGCTGTACGGACTGGTCATTGCGTTCATCATCATGGGCCTGCGCAAGTAGGAACGCCCAGGTGAGTTATAAGTTCTAAATGATGAGTGCTGAGTACGGCACTCGGAATGTTGAACTTACGACTCTCAATTCCACCGAAGGTATGTCATGCCTCAATTTGAATCGCATTTCTTTTCGTCGCTGATTTTCTGGGAGATCCTCTCCTTCGGAATTCTGTTCTTTCTGCTGTACAAGTATGCGTTTCCGGGCTTGCTGGGCATGCTGGAAGAGCGTGAAAAAAAGATCAAGGACAGCTTGGATCAGGCGGAACGTCATCGCTCCGAAGCCGAGCGCAGGCTCAAGGAATACGAAGCCAAGCTGGCCATGGCGGCCAAGGAGGCGGAAGCGCTTCTGACGCAGGCGAAGGAACGGGCACAGCGGCTGATGGATGAAAATGAACAGCGCATGACGGTGGATGCGGAACGGATCAAGGGCGATGCCACCCGGGAGATCGAACATGAACGCCGTAAGGCGATTCAGGATATCCGTGCACAGACAACCGACTTGGCTTTGATGGTGGCGGAGAAAGTCGTGGGACGGGCATTGACCGAATCGGATCACCGTCGCTTGGCGGATGAAGCGCTGGACGCCCTCGCGAAGACCTACCAGAGTCGCAATTAGATCTTTACGCCGGGGGAGGCAGACTCACGCCTCCCTGGCGGTATCCTTCCAAATCCAGCGTGACAAAACGATAGCCCAATTCTTTCAGCACAGCAGCCAGCCGTTCACGCCGGCCTGGCCTTAGCAAATCAGGCAGCTCTTCCATCGCAAGTTCGATCCGGGCGATCTCTCCGTGGTCACGCACCCGGTATTGGCGAAAACCCTCCTGAGCCAGGGAGGCTTCGGCGCGTTCGATGCGTGAGAGGGTGCTTCTGGTAATGGTGATGCCGCGCGGCACACGTGAAGAGAGGCAGGCAGCCGCCGGCTTATCCCAATTGGACAGGTTCAACTCCCTCGCCGCCTCGCGGATCTCGGCTTTTGAGAGTTCGGCTTCAAGCAGCGGACTGCGCACGCCCCACTCGCGAGCGGCTTTCAGGCCCGGTCGGTCGTCCCCCAGATCGTCAACGTTCGTGCCGTCGACCATGCAACTCGCCGCATAGTGAGTACGGAGCCTGCCCAGCAGCGAATACAGGTCTGTCTTGCAGTGGTAGCAGCGCGCGGCGTCATTGCGGACGAATTCCGGAATCTCCAATTGATCCGTTTCAACGAGGCGATGGCAGGCGCCGATCTCAGCGGCAATTCTTCTTGTCGCGTCGAGTTCAATTGCGGGAAAGGTCGGAGAGACGGCGGTGACCGCGACGGCTCTGGCCCCGAGTTCATCATGAGCCAATTTGAGGACAAGAGAACTGTCGATACCGCCGGAGAAGGCGACGACGACCGAGCCCATTTCCCGAAGGAGATGCCGTGCCCGGGACAGTTTATCGATCAAGGGAGCCGTGGGTAGCATGGGATTACAACCTGGCGCGGAACGGCTGGACAAGGCGGCCGTTACTGTTTGACTTTGGCCTTCGCGATCGACCCAACGACGACCAGCGCATAATGCTGAGGGTCGAGATACTGTTTAGCCACGCGCAGAACATCCTCTTTGGTCACTTTCTCGATGGCCTTGGGATATTGCGTGAAGTAGTCCAATCCGAGATTGTAGAACTCCACTTGCGCGAGGATGTTCGCCAGTTTCGCGCTGGTATCGACGCGCAATGGGAAACTGCCGACGATGAACGATTTCGCTTCACTGAGTTCCTGATCCGTGACTGGCGCGTCGCGAATAGCCTTGACCTCGGTCAGCACCCCGGCGATGGCCTGATTGGTCACGTCGGTTCTAGTCTGCAGGTTGACGAGAAACGCTCCCGGCACCAGACGCGTATCGAATTGGCTCATGATGCCGTATGCGAGTCCTTGCTTGTCGCGAATTGAATCCATGAGGCGGGAGGAGAACCCACCGGCGCCTAAAATATAATTCATCACGGTGACCGCATAGTAATCCGGATTCGCCCGGTTGATGCCGGTATGCCCCAGGACGATCGTCGACTGCGTCAAATCTTTTTCGATGAGTTGAACCATTTTGCGCTCGAGCGGCGCGGGTTTCTTGAGGAGATAGGGAGGCGAGGTCCCCTTCTTCCACGTTCCGAAGTGATGCTGAACCAGCGCCGCCGCTTGCTCTTGAGTCAGGTCTCCGACAATGACGAGGATCGTTTGATTGGGCAAATACTCACGCGCATGAAACTGCTGGACATCGGCTACGGTAATTTTGTTCAACGTCTCTTCCGTGCCATGGGCCGGCCAGCTATAGGGATGGCCGTGAAAGATCAGTTGATTGAACGCTTTCATGGCCACGTTGCCGGGATCATCGTCGTCGCTGATGATTTCACCGAGAATTTGCGCGCGGATCCGCTCGAAATCCTGCTTGTGAAATGCCGGCTGTTGCAGCATGTCGGCCAGAAGCGCGAAGCCGAGGTCTGCATCCTTCTTAAGCACACGCGCGGAGGCCGTCGTGAAGTCCTCGGTCGTGCGGACTCCCAGCGAACCGCCGACAAAATCGATCTGTTCGGCGATTTGTCGGGATGTCCTAGTGGTGGTGCCTTCGTCCAGCAGACTGGCCGTAAGGTTCGCCAAACCGGCCTTCTCCGGCGGGTCCTGCGCCGACCCCACCTTCACCAGGGCATGGATTTCCACCGTAGGAAGGAAATGCTGTTCAAGGAACAGGACGGTCATGCCGTTCGCCGTCATCGATCGCGTAGGAACGATCTCGGCCGCCTGGGCAGAGGCCCTCGGCCCAACCAGCATCATGCCGAGCAATGTGAACAGGAGCAGGCCTGTGAGCGAACGATCGGTCCGCTGTACCGGGATGCTGTGTGGTCGTCGAATCATAAAGAGCTGCTCATTAGTGGGCCTGAACGGGCGAAGCCGCCTGTGCCGACGGAGGTTGGGGAATCAAAATTCCCGTGGTGCGCACCTCGGCGGTCAAATATTGCGATGCCACACGCTGGATGTCCTGTGCGGTGACGGCACGGGTGCGCTCCACAAACTGCCCGACTTTGCGCCAGCCAGCCCCAACCGTCTCGGCTTCCCCCAACAGCATGGCTTGGCGGAAATTTGAATCCTGCTCGAAAATATGGGCGGCTTCGATCTGATTTTTGGCGCGTTGCAATTCCTGTTCAGCGGGAGGTTCCGTCTGGAGGCGGTGAATCTCTTTGAGAACCGCCTCTTCGACGGCTTCGACTTTCTCGCCGGGTTTCACGACTGCATAAAAGTAAAACAGCCCAGGATCCGCCTGCATCAACCCATAGTCGGCTCCCACTGCCAGCGCGATTTTCTGGTCATACACGAGGCTTTGGTAGAGCCTGGCGCTCTTTCCCTTCGACAGAATCGATTCCAACACGTTCAAAGCATAGGAATCATCGCTGGAATAATTGGGAACCCGATATCCCATCATCACGAATGGCACTTGCGCTTCCCGTTTCAGAAGAAACCGGCGCTCGCCTCGCTGCTGCGCTTCTGCAACGGTGAGCGGTTTGGGTGAAGGACCTTTGGGTATGGGCTCAAAAAGTCTGGCAATCGTCGGAAGCAACGTGTCAGCCTTGATGTCGCCCACGACGAGCAGGGTCGCGTTGTTCGGTGAATAATAGGTATCGTAGTGTCGCTGGAGATCGTCGAGATTCATCGCGTCTAGGTCGGAGAACCATCCGATGATCGGCCAGTGGTAGGGGTGACTCATGAACGCCTGCGCGAATAAAGTCTCCACCAGCGCGCCCTGGGGGTCATCTTCATTGCGGAGCCGCCGCTCTTCCTTGACGACTTCCCGTTCCGTTTTCAGTTCGTTGGCATCCAGGAGAAGACCTTGCATTCGATCGGCTTCCAGTTCGAGCGCCAGCGCGACGCGATCCGCGGCAAGATTTTCAAAATACGCGGTAAAGTCCTGGCTGGTGAAGGCATTGTCCATTCCACCGTTTTTACGAACGAGACGGGAAAAGGTGCCCTTGGGATACTTCGCGGTGCCTTTGAACATCATGTGTTCCAGCATGTGCGACAGCCCGGCCCTCCCCATAACTTCATTCCGGGAGCCCACCTTGTACCAGACTTGCACCGTGACCACCGGGGCCTTCGGAACTTCGATCAGGATCACCTTCATGTCGTTCGACAGGGTGAATTCCTTCGGTTCGACGGCATGGACATTGGCGGCTGGACCGATGGGCAGAATCGAGATCAGAAATGAAAACAGGAGAATCGAGAAGCCGGTACGTAACGAATGGAGGGCTGTGCTCTGCTTATGCATGTACGAAGAGATGCTAACAACGGGTTTGAATCTGTGTCAAGGCAACGGGGCCCCTGGCGCCGTCGAGCCGACCCAGTTGTCCGCAGGCGCCCAGGACATCGCGCCCACGGCTGCGCCGAAGATAGACGTTCACATGGCCACGGCGAAGGGTATCCTGAAAAACTTCGATGGCCGCGTCCGACGGACGTCGATATGGACTGCCTGGAAAGGGGTTAAAGGCGATGAGATTGACCTTGCATCGCAAGCCTCGAAGCAACCTGATGAGCCGGGCGGCGTCCTCCGGGCGATCGTTGACCTCCGCGAGCAGGACATATTCAAAGGTCAGACGATCGCGTTCCGCCAGGGGATAGGCCCGGCAGGCGGCGAGCAGGGCTTGCAACGAATGGAGTCTGTTAGCCGCGGGCATGATCTCCCGCCGGAGGTCATCGGTCGTGGCATTCAGCGAAATGGCGAGATTCACCTTGAGGGGAGCCACATCTTTGATTCGCGAGGCAAGCCCTGCCGTTGAGATGGTAATGCGGCGGACAGAGAATCCCAGACCCCAGTTCATATCGGTGAGGCAGGCCACGGCGCCGGCAACCGCGTCGAGATTGGCCAGCGGTTCACCCATGCCCATGAACACCACATTGGTCAATCGATGGCCTTCCTCCAAATGGTCTTGCGCAAGGAGCACCTGATCGATGATTTCATGCGCACGCAGATTGCGCCGGAGCCCAAGTGTGCCGGTCAGGCAAAATCCGCAATCGAGTGTGCAGCCCACCTGCGTAGAGAGGCACAGGGTGAGCCGGTCTTCATCGGGAATGAGGACGCATTCGATCTGCAGGCCATCTGCCAGCGTCAGGACGAATTTCTTTGTTCCGTCTTGCGAGGAATAAACCCGGGCCTCCGAGGTTCGCCCGATAGTGCAGGAGGCAGCCAGGTACTCGCGTTCCTTCTGCGACAGATTGGTCATTTCCGGAAATGTACGGATGCGTCTCTGATAAAGCCAGCGCAGGATTTGTTGCGTGCGGTAGGCCGGCCACCTAAGATGGGCGACGAACTCGGCCATCCCGGCTTCGGTCAAGCTAAGTAAATTAGTTTGTCCGCAGGTCTGCTCATCCATGACCGAAGCCTAGCACAGGGAAAAAACTTATGACAAGCAAGGCAAACGCGGGCGCGTTTCCGTCGCATTGCGCTATAATGACCCTATTCATCCTCTTCTCAGGACCATTGTGACTGCACCTTATCGGCGGACCTTGTCGGCTTTTCTCGCGGCCTGCTTTCTACAGTCCTGTCTGGTTTCAATGGCCATAGCCGAACCGCCCCGCCCCATGCCTGCCGTGCCTTGTCTCTCCGCGGAAGACTGTTTTCGTTCGGCAGTCGCCATCAACGAGCGCTCAGCAGCTCCTGTTCAGCAAGACCAGGCGATGACGGTGAAGATCGATCAACTGCGGCGCGTCATGGATCTGTATCCATCGACGCTGTGGGCCAAGCGAGCCCGGGTGTTGGCCGGGGTGCTTCTCATCGATCGTGAACCTGCCGAAGCCGTGAAACTCCTTCGCGCGGCCCAATCGGATATGCCGGTTCTCGAGGATTATCTTCGGCTCTGGATCGCGGAATCGCTTCTCAAGCTGAATGAACCCATCCAGGCCGCCGAATTGCTGGAAACGATCCCGGCGACCGTGCCGGATTCAAATATCATCGCCAAGGCCGCCTATCGCACCGGAGAAGCCTGGTATGCCGCGAATGTTTGTTTTCGCGCGGTCGAATGGGCGGAGCGGGCGCTAGGCGTCGCAGAGAAAGATTCGGCCGCTCCGCAGGCATTGTGGCAACAGGCTGACTGTCATATTCGGGAGAACCGGTTTCCGGAAGCGCGCGCCGCCTTGAAGCAGCTCTGGCTCCGTTACCCGCACTCCCCTGAAGCTCGGGATTCCAAGGCTCGATTGGATGCTGCCGTAGGAGGAGAGTCCTGGTCGCCTACGGCCGAGGATCATTATCTTCGCGCACAGGCCTTCCTGAGTCTTGCCATGCAGGCAGAAGCGGTCGAAGAGTTGCGCCGTTTTCTGGCCCTGGCGCCCGGGCATCCTCGACGGTTTGACGCGCGCCTCAAGCTGGGAGTCGCCCATGTACGCCTCAAGCAATATGATCAGGCCCGGGAAGCCTTTCGCGGGCTGGTTGCCGACCATGTGCAGGAATCTTCCGAGGCGACGGTATGGTTGGCCCGTGTATATCTGCGGCAAAATCAGGGCGATAAGCTCCTTGATCTGGCGCGATCGGCTGCCCAGGGGTCACTGGGTGGTGATCAGCGGGCCATGGTGCATCTTTTTGCCGGAGTGTGGCTGGAAGATCAGGGACGATTCGATGCGGCGATCGACATGTTCCGTCAGGTCGCCAAACTGGGCAATTCCGCGAGCCAGCGGGCGGAAGGTCTTTGGCGTGTCGGCTGGGGTCAATACCGGACCGCCCGATACCGGGAGGCGGCCGAAACGTTTCGAGCCATTGTCGAGTTGCACGTCAATGGATTCGAGCCCCAAGCGATATATTGGGCGGCTCGAGCCGACGAACGCGAAAAAAATGCCGGTGCCGCTGAACAATATGCGCGGGTCTGCCGGCGGCACATGTACAGTTATTATTGCCAATTGGCTTCGAGGCGAGCTTCGGTACAGCAATCCGTTCCGTCTGTCACGGCCGTAGCGAGCGCGGTGACTGAAGAGAGCGAGCGGTTGCCGGAGAACCGGCGCCCTGAAATCGAACGTCACCGGGTCTATCAACGGGGCCTCGAACTGAAGACCCTGGGATTTTCTCAGGATGCGGCTCGTGAACTTGCGTTCTTGACGGAACGATATAGCCGGGATCAGGACGTGCTGCTCGCGTTTTCAGCATTGCTCAGTGAAGTCGGCGCATACTATCCGGCGCTGCGTGTCGCAAAGGTACACTTTCGAGACAACCTTGAAAGGGGCGACATACCGACGGCGCCGGCTCTATGGACCGTCGCCTATCCTACCGGGCTGCTCCCTACGATTGTCGCTCAAGGTGTCAAAGCGGTCGATCCCTACCTGGCGGCAGCCATCATTCGAGAGGAAAGCCAGTATGATGAGAAGGCGATTTCGGTGGTGGGGGCGGTCGGGCTGATGCAACTCATGCCGGCCACGGCGAATGCGGTGGCCCAGCGGTATGGGTTCCCTACCGTCGGGCGTGAAGAACTGTTTGATCAGGACACCAACATTCGGCTGGGCGTACGTTATCTCGGTCAATTGCTGGATCAATACGGTGGAAATGTGGCCTATGCAGTCGCCGCGTACAATGCCGGACCGATGGCCGTCAACAATTGGATTGCGATGCACAGCGGACGGGATCAGGATGAATTCGTCGAACTCATTCCTTACCAGGAAACCAGGTTGTACGTGAAGCGGGTCTTGCGGAGTTATGGAGAATATCGGCGTCTCCACAGCGGCACGTCGTAGCGGCTGCCGTTTCCTTGACAAGCAGGGACGAACTTTCTATATTTCGCTCCCGTCACCCTATATGTATGACCATCAAACTGCCATCATGAGGAACTACCATGACCTTAGATCGTCTCGATGCACTTGAAATTCGGATTCGCGACTTAGTGAAGCTCGTCCAGGACCTCAAGCGCAAGAACGTGTCCTTGGAGGATGATCTTCGTCTGGCTCGCGAACGGGTGGCCATTCGCGACGACGAGAACCAACGGTGGGAACAGGAGCGGATGGATATCCGCTCTCGCATCGAAAAGGTGCTCGGCGAAATCGATCTATTGGAATGCCTGGATGAATCCAAGGAGGTGGCGCTTGACTAAGACCATTGATGTCGAAATATACGGCCAGCGGTATAGCGTCAACGGCGAGGCCGATGAGTCTTATGTGAAGAAACTCGCCGACATCGTGGATAGGCAGATGAAGCATGTCGCGGTCGGAATGCGGTCCGCCACCCCGGCCAAATTAGCAGTTCTGGCAGCCATTAATATTGCCCATGAATTGATGGAATCGGAGCGGAAGTATCGGCAGGGAGAGGCCGATACGGACCGCCGGATGGCCTCCTTGATGGAGTCGATCGATCAGCAGATCCCTACCACGTTGTCTCGGTGAGTTTCACCTTGCTTTCGAACCTTTCCTTTGTTATCGTTCCCTTGTCGTAATGGTTTGATCCAGAGGGTCAACGAGAGTAGGAGAGGAAAGGCAGTTTCGAGCGGGGACGAAAATCTGAGAAGGCTTCGACGCTAAGACATTATGGGATCGCTGGATTTTATGCTGTTCGGTATGATCGTGGTTGCATGGGCCGGTCGGATGGCCCATGTGTGTGCCGTTATGCGACAGGCGATTGAAAAAAGTGTTTTGAGAGTGAGAGAGTGGGCATATGCACGTAGGCCGAAACGTATTTTGTGCGTGGTACGTGTAACAACTCCCTCCAATCAGGATAGACTTCATCGCTTGCGAAGTAGAATTCATAGAAGATTTGATTCAGGTCGAGGCCAGCCACCCCTTTACTTGAATTAGCAGCGGCGACTCTACGATCTCTTCTGGTTCAGGAAGTCAAACTCAATTCCCTGCTCATCCGCCTAGTCCTGCCACAAGCCTCCTGCTACTCCGGTAATCACTCGTTGTGAATCAGTTGAGCGGCGACAGCGCGCTGTCCCGCCGCTTTAAGGGAGGTGGTTCCCATTTCTCTCAGCGTCGTTGCATACATCATCATAGGGTTGTTGGGAGCGGTGCTCGGCGCCGGCTTTTATGAACTACTGCGTCGCCGGTCCGCCTTGGCGCACCGGGCCGTCGCTGAGGATCAATCGAAACAGATCCTGCAATCGGCTCAGCGAGAAGCCGAAAATCTGGTTAAAGAGGCCAGGTTGGAAGCCAAGGATCTGGTCTTTCAGTCCAGAATTGAGTTGGAGAAGGAGCAAAAAGCGAAGCTTGCTGAAATTTCCAATCTGGAACGCCGAACTTCACAACGTGAAGAGAATCTCGATAAGAAGGTCAATGTCCTTGAAAAACGCGACAGTGAAGTCCTGAGGCGCGAACAAGAACTTTTCAAACGCGAGGAAGGGTTGGCGCAGAAGGAAGCGACTTGTCTCCACGCTCTTCTCCAGCATCGGGAGGCGCTCGAGAGGGTTGCAAGCTTGACTGCCGATGAAGCCAAGCGGCAATTGATTCAAGAAATGGAAAGCCAGGCGCGGTTGGAAGCGGCCGGTCTTGCGAAGCGCCTGCTCGAAGAAACCAAGGAAACCGCCGAACGGGAAGCGCGGGAAATCATCGCCTGTTCCATTCAGCGGGTGACCCGTGATTATGTGAACGAAGCGACGATTTCCGTGGTGCCGATTCCGAATGACGCGATGAAGGGCCGGATCATCGGTCGAGAAGGGCGAAATATCCGGGCGATTGAAGCCGCGACCGGGATCGATCTCATTATCGATGAGACGCCGGAGGCGGTCATTATTTCAGGTTTCGATCCACTTCGTCGTGAAATCGCAAAAGTGTCGCTTGAGCGGCTCATGCACGACGGCAGAATCCATCCCACCCGGATCGAAGAGATCGTCGAAAAGGTGAAGATAGATGTTGAGAAATTGATGATCGAAGAAGCTGAGAAAGTGATCTTCGAAGTCGGCTTGTCCGATTTTCATCCCGAGCTGGTCAAGGTGCTCGGCCGGCTCAAGTATCGAACCAGTTACGGACAAAATAATCTGTATCATGCTCGGGAAGCGGCCTATATTTGCGGAATCATGGCTTCCGAGCTCAAACTCGACGTCAAGCTTGCGAAACGGGGTGCACTTTTACACGATATCGGAAAGGCCGTGAGCCACGAAGAAGAGGGGCCGCATGCCATGCTGGGTGCGGAGATCGCCAAGAAATACGGCGAACATCCCAAAGTGGTCAATGCCATCGCGGCGCATCACGAACAAGTCGATCCGGTGTGCCCGGAGTCCATTCTTGTGGCATCTGCGGAAGCATTGTCCGCCGCGCGTCCCGGTGCCCGACGTGAAGCCTTGGAATCCTATGTGAAGCGGTTGGAGAAGCTGGAGTCGCTCGCAACGGTGCACAAGGGCGTTCAGAAGGCCTATGCGATCCAGGCGGGGCGTGAAATTCGTGTGATTGTAAAGCAGGAAGATTTGACGGATCCGGAATGTTTCCAGCTGTCCCGCGAGTTGGCAAAGAAGATCGAACAGGAGCTCACCTATCCCGGCCAAATCAAAGTGACGGTCATCCGGGAAAGCCGGTTTATAGATTTTGCCAAATGAGTGAATGATGAAGGTCCTGATGATCGGCGATATTATGGGCGAACCAGGCCGACGGGCGGTGGCTCGCCTACTGCCCAAACTCATTGCCAAACATCAAGTCGATGTGGTGGTGGGAAACGGCGAGAATGTGGCCGGAGGATTCGGTATTACACCCGACCTGGTCGATGATTTATTCGATCTCGGAGTGTCCGTGATTACCACGGGGAATCATGCGTGGGATAAAAAAGAAATTTTGGATGTCTTTCCGCGGGAGCCACGGTTGCTGCGTCCTGCCAATTACCCTGCAGGTGTACCCGGCCGCGGCAGTTATGTGTTTACCACGCCAAGCGGCGAGTCTCTGGGTGTGCTTCACCTGATGGGACGGGCTTTCATGCCGACAATCGATTGTCCATTTCAGGTGGGAAAACGCGAGGTCGAGCGGCTCAAGACGCAGACCGCCGCCATCGTGCTCGATATGCATGCCGAAGCGACGTCCGAAAAGATGGCGATGGGACATTACCTGGACGGGATGGTGACGGCCGTGGTGGGAACCCATACCCACGTCCAAACAGCCGATGAACAGATTCTTCCGAAAGGCACGGCCTACATCACGGATATCGGAATGACGGGTCCTCTCCATTCGGTCATTGGAATTAAAAAGGAGCTGGCGATCGAAAAATTCCTCACCGGAATGCCACGTCGTTTTGAGGTGGCGTCAGGGCCGACCGTCTTTTGTGCCGTCTTGCTCGACTTGGATGCCACGCTCGGCAAGGCTCTGTCAATTGAGCGAATTCGAGTGGTGGATTGATCTGCGCGCGGGCAATCCCTCGGGCTCGTTGAGACATGACCGGGTTTAATCCCTCCTTCCATCTGCTCCTCTCCGTGTCAGACATCACAGGGCTGATTCGAGATTCCCTTGAGCATCGATTCCGCGATCTTTGGCTTGAAGGAGAGATCTCCAATCTTCGCATGCCGACTTCCGGACATATGTATTTTGTCCTGAAGGACGAACAGAGCCAACTTCGTGCGGTGCTTTTTCGGTCGGAAGCCTTGCGGCTGCGGTTTATGCTGCAGGAGGGTATGGCGATCGTGGCACGAGGACGCATTTCGGTGTACGAGCCTCGCGGCGAGTACCAGCTCGTCGTTGACTCGATCGAACCCAAGGGAATCGGCGCGCTTCAATTGGCCTTCGAACAACTCAAGGCGCGGTTGGCCAGCGAGGGATTATTCGATGAGGCGCGCAAACGACCCTTGCCTGCGTTCCCCAGGACGGTGGGCGTCGTGACATCCCTCACCGGAGCCGCGGTCCGCGATATCATTGTCGTGCTGCGCCGGCGCTGTCCCGCCGTAAATATTCTGATTGCACCCGTTCCGGTCCAAGGAGAAGGATCCGCGCAGCGCATTGCCGCCGCCATTGAGGCAATGAGTGCGATCCCGCAAGTGGAGGTCATGATTGTCGGGCGCGGTGGGGGGGCCTTGGAGGATTTGTGGGCCTTTAATGAAGAAATAGTCGTGCGGGCCATCGTTCAGTCCAGAGTGCCGGTCGTCTCCGCCGTCGGACATGAAATTGACGTGACGCTCTCTGATTTTGCCGCCGATTACCGGGCACCGACTCCCTCTGCGGCGGCAGAAGCGGTTGTACCGGTGCTTGAAGATATTGTGGAACGGCTGGAAGAAACAGCCGGTCGGCTCAGGCGCATGATACGAACAACCGTATTGATGCAACATCATCGTTTGGACAGGTCTCTCGCGGTCCTGCGAGACACGCGATTCCGGATTCAAAAACAGGCCCAACGTGTGGACGAATTAGGCGGCGCATTGGTTGGTTCGCTCAAGGCACGCCTGTCCATGCTTCATCGTGGTATGGTGCAGAGCCAGCATGCCCTGCTGGATCAGAGTCCGCACGGCAGGATCCGGACGGCATTGGTCTTGATCCCTCAACTCGTGAAGCGGCTGGAGCAAGAAACCCGACGAGAATTCATCCGCCGAAAACAATCGGTCGAAGGGCACATGACAGCGCTTGATGTTCTTAGCCCCCTCTCGATACTGAATCGCGGGTATAGTGTCATTCAAAGCGTTCCGGCCGGGCAGATTATCCGGCGCGCGGCCGACGTGGCGACCGGCGATGTCATTCACGCTCGCTTCGCCGACGGACGATTGTCCTGCATCGTGAAGGAAGTTCTGCCGCATCCTGTGTCTTGACCTCGCGGACTGTGCAGGCAATAATGTCCGCGTTCCTGAATTCCAAAGGAGTCTCTGTGGCTGCGATCAAATTCGAATACGCGATGTCGAGATTGGAAACGATTGTCGCGGAGCTGGAAAAAGGTGATCTGCCCCTTGATGACTCCCTGAAGATTTTCGAAGAAGGGATCCGATTGTCAAAAACCTGTCTGAAAATGTTGGAGGATGCCGAGCGGAAGGTCGAGATCCTCGTGCAAGAAAAGGATGGTAAGAAGCGGATTCAAGCCTTTTCTCCCGGCGATGACGAAATCGAACATCCTCAGTCACAGTCTTGACCGGACCCGGTCCTCAATATCGCCTGTTGCCTCCGTTATTCAATTTCCATCGCCGATATGACCCCAAAACTGCATCCAGGACGGGAACGACTTGACCTTGCGCTTGTGAGCCGAGGCTTGGTCGCCAGCCGTGAGGAAGCCGCCCGTCTGATTCTTGCCGGTCTCGTTCGAGTGGACGGGATGATTGTCGACAAGTCGGCAAAGCTGGTGCTGCCGGGTGCCGAACTGCTGCTGACGGGCCGTGGATCTCCCTATGTGGGTCGCGGCGGTGAAAAGTTGGCCGCCGCATTGGATCACTTCCAAGTCGATCCGAAGGGAATGGTGTGTTTCGATGTGGGCTGCTCAACCGGAGGGTTCACCGATTGTCTTCTTCAGCGCGAAGCCGCCCGCGTGTACGCCGTGGATGTCGGATATGGGCAATTCGATTGGCGTCTTCGTCAAGATTCGCGCGTGGTGCTTATGGAACGGACCAACATTCGATATCTGGAACAGGGAGCTATTCGAGACCCGATTCATTTGATCGTCATGGATGTGTCGTTCATCTCCCTGACGCTCGTGCTGCCTTGTGTCGTACCATATCTGACCGATTCCGGGTCCGTCATCGCGCTCATCAAGCCTCAGTTTGAAGCGGGCAAAGGGCAAGTCGGGCGGGGCGGGATCGTTCGGGACGATGATGTGCGACAGGCGGCGGCTGAAAAGGTGCTGGCCTGTGCCAAGCACCTCGGATTGGAATTGGCGGGTCGCATGGATTCCCCCATCACCGGCCGGAAGGGCAATCGGGAGATTCTAGCGTGGTTCCGTCGCGAGACGTGAGACAGCCGCGATGATGCAGCCCCGACTGTTACGTCGAATCGCCGCGCCCTTCAGCGAAAGGGCGGCGGAAATCGCTTTGCGGATACGGGAAGAAGGTGTAGTCTGTCCCTCGATTATTCCATCTCGAAAGTGTCGGACGTGCGTATGAATGAGAGGCGAACACACGTATGAAAGTTCTGGTCACAGGCGGGGCGGGATTCATCGGGTCACAGGTGGTGGATCGGTTGCTTCAAGAGGGACATGAAGTAGTGGTTGTCGATAACCTCGTCACGGGCAAACGAAAGCACGTTCCGAAGACCGTGCAATTCTACAAGCTTGACATTGAAAATCCTAAGCTTGAACGGATTTTTCGCAATGAGAGGCCGTCCATCATTTTCCACCTAGCGGCACAGATGAATGTCCGGCGCTCGGTAGCCGATCCGATGTTCGATGCGCAGGTCAATGTGCTGGGGACGCTGAATGTCCTTGAACAGGCATCCAAGCATGGGACACGGAAGGTTATTTTTTCGTCGTCCGGCGGCGCCATTTATGGTGAACAACAGATATTTCCTGCGCCGGAAAGCCACATCACGCAACCGCTCTCTCCGTATGGCATCAGCAAATTGTGCGGAGAGCATTATCTTTCCTATTACAGCCGCCTGAGTGGCTTGCAAGTCGTCAGTCTGCGATATGCCAATGTGTATGGACCGCGGCAAGATCCCGAGGGAGAAGCGGGGGTCGTGGCGATTTTTATCCAAAAAATGCTGCAGCGGGAACAGGCGGTAGTATATGGAAATGGCCGCCAGACCCGCGACTTCGTGTTCGTGGAAGATGTGGTTGAGGCGAATTTAATGACGATGGGCCCAGACGTGCAGGGAACGTACAATGTGGGAATGGGCGTCGAAACCTCCATCAATGATCTGTTTCGAACCGTCGCTGAACTTACGAAGGTGGAAGCAAAGGAATTGCACGGACCGGCAAAAAAGGGTGAACAAGCCAGGAGCGTCGTCGATGCGACGAAGCTTCGCATGGAACTCGGGTGGGAACCCAAGGTCGATTTACGTGAAGGGCTGCGGCGGACGGTCGAATACTTTCGTGAACAGCTTGGATAGCGCTGAATCAGTAACGGGGAACCGACGAGTCTACCTGGATAGACCAGGCGTCGATTCCTCCGATCAAGTTTTTCACGTTTCCGAAACCCTGCTGCAGCAGAAACCCTGTCGCATCCGCGCTTCTCATTCCGTGGTGGCAATAGGCGATAATCTCGGTATTGCGATCGAGTTTGTCGAGAGATTGCTGGAGCGTTGCCAATGGAATCAGCATAGATCCTTCCAGCTTGGCAAGCGCATATTCCCACGGTTCGCGAACATCAACCAGCACCAGCTTGTCGCCTTTATCCAGCCTTGATTTCAAATCTTTCGGAGTAATGGTAAAGCTCATTGGCTACCTCCATCTGTATGGACGCGATCATAAGGGAGGCTGAAAAGAGGTGTCAACTCGGCGCGTCCCCTCGATTGCAGTACGGAGCGGCTGTTTCAAAACGAGAGGAGAAACTTTAAGCCGAGGATACGATAGGGCGGCAGCGAAAGCATTGAGAGGACGCTCAGTCTCACTACGCGGAAATTATTTCCTGGATGAACTGGTCGTTTTTTTGTCGAAGTGTGCAAATCCTGCCGGCTCGTTCCATGGCACAAGCAGAGATGCATGCGACATTCCCCGTGAACCATTGATATAGTATGTCCCGAACCTGGTTTGCAGACATTGAAGGCATGGAACTTGCTCGTATTTCTGTGGAGAATTGATGGAGACTGGCACATCGGCGCTTGTGGTCCTCGTAACTGCTTCTTCAAGCGAAGAGGCAGAGCAAATCGGAAGAGCGTCTGTCAATTTGGGATTGGCTGCCTGTTCGAACGTCGTCACAGGCATCCAGTCTATTTTTCGATGGGAGAATAAGGTGAATGTGGAAAGTGAATGCCTGATCATCATGAAAACGACGTTGGATCGGTTTGCGGAGTTGGAAACAGTGATTCGACAGCATCATAGTTATGCCGTCCCGGAAATTATCGCCTTGCCGATCATTGCGGGATCGGCTCCTTACTTGGAATGGATCAAGAGTGAAACGCATAAGTAGTTGTTTTACATAATGGAAGCATTGGAAATAAGGTGTTGACCGTGAAGATGGAGATCAGTACACTGCGAAGAATAGGTTGCCCGAGATTTTAGATGATCCGTTAAGGGAGAGCGCCCTATGAGTCAGCAAACGGCCGAAACAAGTGACGCCTACACTGTCGTGGTGTTCCGAGGATCTTCCTCGAAGCCGCTTCGGTTTAGTTTTCCACGTAAGTTCGTACGTAAGCTTTTGATCCTGGCTGCGGTCTTAATCGTGGCCGACTTGCTTGTCATTTCCCATTACGTGATTCGTACCGGAGAAGTGTGGCAACTATCCGCCTTCCGGGCTGAGGCGATGAGTGCACGTGAACAGACTGCCGCCTTTTCCTCCGCCATTGACGATTTGAAAAAGCGCCTTTCGAGCATGGGAGAAGTCAACCAACGACTCCGGGTCATGCTGGGAATTGATACCACCAAGCCGGCCGGTGATTTAGCCAATGGCCGGGGCGGGGATGAAGGCCCGATACCGGATGGCAAAGGAGCGCCCGCGGAAACAACTCCGTCTACGCCCAAGGCGGAACGGTATCAGCAGGTTTCAGAGGCGAGGAACATCAGCGAGATAGAACTAAATTTCTCTTCAGAGAATATTGAAGAAGTTACCCAGCAGGTACGTGAAAGCATTCAGGCCCTTGTTCGCGAAGCGACAAATCAAGAGGAAGCCCTCGTGAATCTCACGCAAATTGCCGAACAACGGTCGGCGCAGTGGGCTTCCACCCCATCTATTTGGCCGGTGCGCGGTTGGGTAACCTCCGCATTTGGTCCAAGGGTGTCGCCGTTCACCGAAAAGCCTGCCTGGCATGACGGCCTCGACATTGGGGCTTCGCCGAATGCTCCGGTTCAAGCTCCGGCGCTCGGGCGTGTTGTTACCGTAGCGTATGACTCGAAAATCGGCAATATGCTCAAGCTTGACCATGGGTATGGCATAGAAACAGTGTATGGCCATCTCTCCAAGTCTTTGGTCAAAGAAGGACAGCGGGTCAAGCGCGGCGATGTCGTGGCTCTCGTAGGAAGTACCGGTCTTTCCACCGGTCCGCACCTTCATTACATGGTCAAGAAGAACGGCCAATCGCTTGATCCCACTCGGTTCATTCTCGACTAGTCATTCGGCTCGTACCAGCGGCTTGCACCTATCTTTTCATGACCTCTAGATCCTGTTTTCAGCGCTTGATTGTTCCATCATAGTGCGTCCCTTCCACTAATTCTCCCGCGCAGCTATATCGGTCGAGCGCCTTAAAGTCCGTTGATTGCTGTGGTATATTCCGCGCCTACACCACATTCATGAGACATACAACAAGGAATACTGCATGACGGATCTGGAGATCGCCCGCTCGATCACGCCTAAGCTCATAGGTGAAGTTGCGCAGACCATAGGAATCCCTACGGAGGATTTGATTCCTTTTGGTCGTTACAAGGCCAAGGTTTCTCTTAATTTTGAGGAGCGGCTCAAAGGGAGAGCGCTGGGACGGTACATTTTAGTCACAGCCATTAACCCGACCTCTCTCGGGGAAGGGAAAACCACGACCTCCATCGGACTGAGCATGGGTCTTTGCCGGTTAGGGTATCGGTCGGTCGTCACGCTCAGACAGCCGTCCTTAGGGCCGGTCTTCGGCATCAAAGGAGGAGGCACGGGAGGTGGGCGTGCCCAGGTATTCCCGATGGAGGATATCAACCTGCATTTCACAGGCGATGCGCATGCCGTGTCTTCGAGCCATAATCTTCTCTCCGCATTCGTGGATAATCATCTCTTTCATGGAAACGCTCTCCAGCTTGATCCCCGAGAAATCAAATGGCCGCGCGCGCTGGGGATGAGCGATCGTGCTCTTCGCGAAGTCCAGTTAGGGACAGGAATTGATTCTCGGACTGGACGATTTGTGATTACCGAAGCCTCGGAGATCATGGCTGTCCTGGCTCTCGCTACGGATCAAGCGGACCTCCGTCAGCGCGTCGGTAGAATTCTAGTCGGATTGACGGAAAGTGGACGAATGACTCGGGCTGAAGCCTTCGGCTGCGCCGGCTCCATGGCGGTGTTGCTGAAGGACGCCCTACTGCCGAATCTGGTGCAGACGCTGGAAGGGACCCCCGCTTTCGTCCATGCTGGACCGTTTGGGAATATAGCCCATGGAAACTGTTCAATCATATCGGACAAATTGGCGTTGCATTGCGCTGAATATGTAGTCACGGAAGCAGGCTTTGGCAGTGATTTGGGCGCTGAGAAATTTTTCAATATCAAATGCCGCATGTCCGGCCTTCGGCCGGATGTCGGGGTGGTTGTCGCCACGCTTCGGGCACTCAAGGTCCACGGAGAAGGCGGAACGGTAAAGGCCGGGGTTCCGTTACCTGCCGGTTTGACGGGACCCAACCGAGCGGCGCTCGAGAAAGGGTTTGCCAATCTCGAACAGCACATCGCGAATGTGCGATGCCATGGAGTGCCGGTCGTGGTGGCAGTCAATGCCTTCAAAGATGATCCCTCCGATGAGTTGGATTGGGTGTGCGAGCGAGCAATGGCCGTGGGCGCGGACGCGGCAGCCGTGTCGACGCATTATGCCGATGGTGGACGGGGCTCCGAGGATCTGGCGAGGGCCGTCGCCAAAGTTGCTGCTCAAGGGGCTAAATTTTCGCATCTATACGACGTCACCTGGCCTATCAAAGAGAAGATCGCGACCATTGCCGCAAAGATGTATGGAGCGGCCGCTGTCTCATTCACGCCCAAAGCCGAGCAAGATATAGCACTGGCGACACAATTGGGATTCGATGAGCTCCCCATTTGCATGGCGAAGACTCCTCTGTCGCTATCCCATGATCCCGCAATCAAAGGCCGTCCATCCGGCTTCACAGTGCCTATTCAGGAATTGCGGATCTTGGCCGGGGCGGGATTCCTCACCGCGGTATGCTCAGGCATCCAGCTGATGCCTGGCTTGCCAAAAAAACCTGCGGGCGAACGGATCGACTTGGACCCACGATCAGGAGCGATCGTGGGACTCGCATAGTTGAACGTTACCGCTTCTTGATGAATCGGAAGAATTCTGAATCAGGGGACACGAGGATGGTGGTCTTGTCCTTGAGCGTCTTACGATAGGCTTCCATTGTACGCGTGAATTCAAAAAATTGAGGATCCTGGCGATAGGCTTCGGCATACATCCGGAAGGCTTTCGCGTCGCCGCCCCCGCGGAGTTCCTCGGATTCGCGATAGGCTTCGGCTAATAAAATTTCACGATCCTTTTCGGCCTCGGACTTGATTTTTTGTGACTCCTCCGCACCTTCGGCTCGGTATTGTTTTGCCTGTCGTTCCCGCTCTGCCTGCATCCTGGAAAACACGGCTTTTTCATTCTGCTCCGGCAGGTCGGCTCGCTTGATACGGACATCCAGGATTTCGATGCCATACACGGAGGCCTTTTCATTGGAGCGTTGCGTCACCACAGCCATGAGTTGCGCGCGCGCCGTCGAGACAATCTCAGCCAAGTCGTGCCGACCCAATTCTACGCGGAGTTCAGAATAGATAATGTCGTGCAAACGCTGAAGCGCGCCACGCTGGCTCTGAAATGCCTGATACACCTTCAGCGGGTCGGTGATCCTCCATTTGGCAAAGTTATCGAGCAGCAGGGTTTTCTTGTCCTGCGTGATTACGTCCTGCGCACTGGACTCGTAATCCAACAGCCGTTTGTCGAAATAGGTGACTTCTTCTATGAACGGCATTTTTAAATACAGGCCGGCCTCGGTGACAGTGCGGACAGGTTTTCCCAATTGCACCACGATGGCATTTTGAGTGACGTCCACAATATAGAAAGGAGAGGC
The DNA here is from genome assembly GCA_020697375.1 of Nitrospira sp. The sequence continues at coordinate 26,557 of JAJFBJ010000010.1, forward strand.
GCCCAAGACGAGCAGTACGAGGATAATGCCGAGGAAAGCCAGGATGAACCCTTGTTTGCTCATTGGTTCTTCTCCTGTGCAGCGCCCGATGGTGAGGTTTTGGAGAACCGATCGAGCGGAAGAAAGGGAAGGGTTCGGTCTCCGCCTTTGCCGTCGAGGACGAATTTTTCGACATGGGGCAGCACGTCTTCAAGCGTCTCGATGTAAATCCGCTTGCTGATGATATCCTTGGCCTGGTTATATTCCTTTAGAGTTGCGACGAACCGATTGGCTTCGCCTTGCGCGCGATTGAGTCGGGCTTGCGCATAACCTTTGGCCTGGTTGACCAACTGTGCCGCTTCGCCCTTGGCTTTGGGAATGATATCGTTCCGGTACCCTTGCGCCTGATTGATTAATTTTTCGCGGTCTTCTTTCGCATTGGTGACATCCTTGAACGCCGCGGCCACGGCTTCGGGTGGATCGACATCCTGGAGTTGTACTGCAGCGATTTGTACGCCGGTCCTATAGTCGTCCAAGATGTGTTGCAGCAGCTCCTGGGTGTCGTTCTGAATCTGCGCCTTCCCTGTCGTCAGAGCTTCGTCGATCTTACTCTTGCCGATGACTTCCCGCATCGCGGCTTCCGCCGCTTTTCCGATCGTTTCGTCGATATACGCCACGTTGAACAGGAACTCGCGCGAACTTTTGATCTTATATTGGACAATGAACTCGATCGCCAGAATGTTCATATCGCCCGTCAGCATCAGGGCTTCTTGTGGAACCATCTGCTGGCGGCCTTGGCGATCCGGCCGAAATCCTATTTCCACCCGGTGGAGCTTGGCGACTTTCGGTTGCAGCACACTTTCGATGATCGGAATCTTCAAGTGCGGGCCAGGGTAGACCACGCGAACGGGGATCCCGAAACGTTTGACGACCCCTTCTTCGTCCGGCGCCACGATGAATGCGCTCTGCCAGATCAGGAAAATCGTGGCGGCAACGAGCAGCAGATTGCGGAATCCACCCGCGGGCAACAGATTACGAAGTTGGCCTTTGGCTTGCCTGAAGGCCTCATCCAAGTCGTCGCCTTTTTTGCTCCAAGGATCTTTAGGGTCCCAAACCATGCGGACACTCGATTCAGTAAGTGGTGGAGAAGTCGCCGATGCACCTTAACAAAGTGAAGGCCTATGAGCAACACATAAGATGGACACCAATTGACTTATCAATAATGGTTGATATATCCTGTCGGCATGAAAGGAAGTGGAGGCAAAAACACAGCGCGTGCGGCACGGTTGTTTCATGCCCTCTCGGATCCGACCCGGCTGGACATCATCCGCGAGCTGAAGGAAGGCGAGTGCTGTGTCTGTGAATTGACGGACCAGCTCCAGGCCGGCCAATCGCGGCTCTCGTTTCATCTTAAGGTACTGAAGGAAGCGGGCTTGATCCAGGATCGAAGGGATGGGCGATGGATGTATTACAGGGGGAATCCCGAAGCGCTCGATGAGCTTGACGCCTTCATCGATTCTTTCAGACATTCCGGCAAAGTGCGCCGCACGGGGAGCCGCTGTTGATCGTTTCGGCCGACACACCGATACACATTGATGGAAGAGGAGGGAATCGAAATGGATGCAGAGGCTATTCGGCATCTGGTCAGGGAAAAGTATGGCGAAGCCGCTGCAAGAGCCACGAGCGGAGGTAGTTCCTGCTGCGGGGCCTCGCCTCCGCTGGCGAATGTCGATCCGATTACCTCCAATCTCTATTCGGATCAGGAGCGACAGGGATTGCCTGCCGATGCGGTCGCCGCCTCGTTGGGTTGTGGAAATCCGACTGCCTTGGCCGAGCTCCATCCCGGTGAGATCGTATTGGATCTGGGGTCCGGCGGAGGAATCGATGTTCTCCTTTCCGCGCAACGAGTCGGTCCGACCGGCAAAGCGTACGGCCTGGACATGACGGATGAGATGCTGGCGCTGGGCAGAGAGAACCAGAAGAAAGCCGGCGTGGTAAACGCCGAATTTTTGAAGGGAGAAATCGAGCATATCCCGTTGCCCGATCAATCCGTGGATGTCATCATCTCCAATTGTGTCGTCAACCTGTCAGGCGAGAAGGAACTGGTGCTCGCGGAAGCGTTCCGAGTGTTGCAGCCAGGTGGCAGGCTTGCGCTGTCCGACATTGTGGTAAGGGGAGCGGTTCCCACTGAAATCCGTCGGAATCTCGAACTCTGGGCGGGCTGCGTCGCCGGGGCGCTGGAAGACATGGAATATCGAAGTCTGCTGCACCAGGCGGGGTTTGTCGAGATCGAGATTGAGCCCACGCGCATCTACCACGCCGACGACGTGAAAGCATTTCTAGTCGGCACGGAACTGACGAGCGACCTGCTGGTATCTCAGGTCGACGGCAAGTTCATGAGCGCCTTTATCCGAGCCAAAAAACCAGCCATCCCGCGTGAATCAGCACGCTGACTCAGCGCGTAAAGTTCCCCGGACCGTGGAGCCGCCTCACCCGGCCGATGGAGACTGCTTCACGCCCTTTAGGTCACGGCGCCTCCGCAGGATGATCCTGACCCCGCCGTGCACCCATAGCAATGATTTCCGGTGACGATCGGGCGGCGGTGCAGTTGTGCAGGATCGAAATCGCGAATGTGCCGGGGCATTCCCTGCGAGACCGGCAAGTCCAGCATCTGATTGAAGTCGCAATCGTACAATGTGCCGTCCCATCCGACCGATAACGTATAGCGGCACATGAGGCCTTCCGCCGCCGCAGGATTGAATGCGGTTGCCAGGCGTTCCATATAGCCTTCGTAGTTCCCGCTTTCGATGAGGAATTCCAGAAATCGGCTGATGGGCATATTCGTGATGGTATACAGGTGCGTGAAACTGATGCCGTGGCGAGTCGCCAGTTCTTTCCGGAACTGTGCCTCGATACCCTCTTGCTTCGGCGGAAGAAAGGCGCCGACCGGGTTGTACACCAGATTGAGCGCCAAGCCGCTGCCTTCCTTTCCGTAGCCCAATCGATTCAACAGCCGCAGGGCTTCCATCGATTTGTTGAAAACACCCTCACCGCGTTGAGCATCCGTCTGTGTCGCCCGGTAGGACGGTAGTGACGCAATGACTTCCACGCGATGTTGGGCAAGGAACTCCCCCAAGTCCGCTTGGGAAGGAAGAAGCAGCACGGAAAGATTGCAGCGATCCATTACTCGGCGACCCAATGAACGGGCTTGCTCGACGATCCGACGAAAATGAGGGTTGAGTTCAGGGGCGCCGCCCGTGATGTCCACGATGGGAATATCCGTTCGTGCAAGGGCCTGCAGGCAGAGGTCGATGGTGTCCTTTGACATCACTTCGGTCCGATCGGGTCCGGCGTCCACATGGCAATGCCGGCAGGTTTGGTTGCATAGTTTGCCGACATTGAGTTGGAGGGTGGTGATGCCGGTCGCCTCAAGGGGGTAGAGACCCGCCTGATTCAGGGTGGCTTCGAATGTCCGACAGGCGGTCGTCTGAGACAGCAGGCGAAGCTGTTCCGTAGGCGCCGCGAGCGGATCCCGTCGCGCAAGCAGGCTTAGGCCCATCGTACCGATCCTTTCTTTATCATCCGTTGCGGCTTAGCAGCAGCCGTCGGTCGGGCTGCAGGTCACTTCAGCGCCGTTCACGGCAGCGGAGGACCGATTGTAGATCGCAAAATGCGGGCGATAGGCGTCCTGCGTCAGGACTTGGTGGGTTTTTGCACAGATTTCAAGCGGGACTCCGCGATCATACCGGTGATGATCGTCATCTTCCGCGTTGATGATCGGACCGGTGAGAATGGCATAGTCTCCCTTCCAGACACAGGTTGTTTGTTCAGGAAACAGGGCGCACCATCGCGGATCTGCAGGCTTGATACAGACCGGGGTCCGGTCAATGAGAAACAGCGACTGCAGGGGCGGGCTTTGCAACAGTTGCGCGCTGCGGGAGTCGAGGGATTGTGGAATGCCACGCCGATATTGATGGCCGAGCTCATCCGTCACCGTAGAAAAGGGTCCTCTAAGGGTCGCATGCAGCGAGGCCGCGTCCTCGTCGTGGGAAAAGAATTTATAGCCGGTGAGCGTAAGCGACAAAAAATGGATACCGTCAATCGACTGCCAGGGCATGGACTTCATCTGGTGCACGGCATGAAAGCCGGCGTCCATGATACCGCCGATGTAATCCTGTATCTGTAACCTGATCAGCCACGATGTCGGATATCGTGAAGCGATCTGTTCGCCCGTCGCGGTTGCGCGAGCGTAACGATCGCTGACCTGCTGCGTAATGTCGTCGATCGGCATAGAGTCCTCGGGGTCAAGGGGAAGGATCCAACTAAGCTACTGATCTATCAAGAGAGTGGGCGCTAGGTCAACAATCACACATGAGGAGAAGGCCGGTCGGAAAAGACGTTTCGGCCACTCTTCACTGTCACGAAGTTCTCGGCGGGCACCCAGGCTCAAGATGGGACGAAGACCGGCAGGTTGATCCGCGCTCGGGACAGAACGAAGCCAAGGCATAGAGGACTGCGACGAAACGCTTATCGCGGACCTCTCACCAAAGACCGTCGCCAGAGCCAGCCGTAGATCGCGATATTCACGCCTAGGACGATAAGCCCCAAAATCAACTGAATGTCTCTGGTAAGAGCCGCAGGGTAGAGCAGAGGCAGGATGTAGTGGGCCATGAAGTCGGAGTCGTAGGCCGATGCTCCAGCCATGGTTCGCAACACATTCTCCAGCGGTGTGAGTGGACAGATCCAACCGGTGAATTCGACGAGGGCGCCCCAGGTAGCAGCCGGCAGGTGGACCCATGCAATCCGCGGCCATTTCAGGACCAACAGCCCACCCCCGACGACGAAGATAACGAAGGCCAGATGGACCAGCAGCACGAGTTCGGCAAGTAATCGAAACCACATCGTTGCTCAGTCTGGGCATATGCTGCTGCGAGAGCAAGAGGAGGGAGGATAATTAGAACAGCCGCGGCGGGGCATCCTGGTCAGCCGGAGCGGGATAGACCAGACGATCGTTCTGCATGACGGCAAAGGCTGTGAGGCGATGAATCTGAACGCGATCCGGACTGAGAATGTGGTGGACCTCCCATCCGCATGTTACCAGGGCATCGGCCACCAACGAGCGATGGCAACGCCAAGGGACTGCTTCGGCACACATGATGACCGTCCGCGCGCACCGGCTCTCCGCCATCAACCCTTTTAGAGCGTTCTGAAACTCTCCCGTCTGCATATAGTCCGCGTAGCCGCGAAAGCCGGCGTTCTTCCACCCCTTATTGACCGAGTCAGGCGTTGTGGCGCGACGGCCACCCAATGCCGGCATATGTCCATAGCCGAGCCCTGCCTCGGCAAGGCTCTTTGCCAGCAGGTCCGACTGAAAATGCGGGTAGCGTCGCGATCCGGGGTAGCGCCGGATATCGATGAGACGTCGAATATCGTATGCGCGGAGCAGCGCCATGAACTCATCGTTCGAACGGGTGGAATGGCCGATGGTCCACAGAGTGGGTAACGCGGCGATCGCGGCATGCTCGTCCTGCGGCGCCATACGGAGCGTCACGCTTTCGTCCCTTCTATCATGGACGGATCTTCGCCCTGTCGGCTTCATGGACGGAATCGGTAAAGGGAAGGGACAATTGCGCGCAGGGAGGGACGGCGGCCGTATGGGCCCAGACCGTCAGATCCGTCCGGTCTTCGAGAATGTCCAACGGGACTTCGTAGTACTGCTTGAGAATCTGCCTGGCGTTGGGGCGGAAGGGCAACATGCCGCGCGAAGCATAGGCCGGCCTTGTCAGGGCGTTGGTCTTAAAGAAAAGCCGTCCCTTGTGGATAATGCCAAAGAAACTGGCCCGGTGGTAAAGGCCATAGCCGCCGAACATGGACCGGCCCGTGAGCTCCGGCATCTCCCCCAGTTGATCCAGCACGAAGTCTTTGAAGCTGTCGTTCCGCATGTGCCCGCGTGATTCCGTTCGGGGCTGCTGCCTTACCCGCCGCTCAAGGCGCGGAATATCCGCACGCGATCGGTCGTGGCAAGCGGGGTAAGTAAGTCACGGGCCTGGCTATCGTTGACGAAGATCTTGATGTGCGGCCAGGGTAGCGCCTTCGGCCTCCACTGCACGTTGCCGGCCCGTGTACGATTGTAACGGTGTCGGGATTAGGACCATCATCATCGGAAGTCGACGGCCCGATTATTTCAACGCCTGCAGGGACTCACGGAGTTCCCGTACCTCCGTCGCAAAGAGCTCAAGATGCTGGCTGCGCTGGGGTTGATCGTCCTTGAACTTCCAGGCCCGTTTGAAAATCGCCCAAAGCTCTTTGTTGTGCGTCACGGCCAGGGCATAGGCTGGTCGTTCGCGTTTGTCCTTTTCTACGCAGCAGAGAGTGTTGTCGAAGGCGTGAAACTGATTGTGCAGATCGCTAAAGGCTTGATCGTCCCCCTTGCCGCCTTGAGCGGCCTTGGCACTCGTTTCCATCATCGTCGTCAAGTTCAGCAGGGTCTCGACGGTATCGGCGCCCTTCGCCTTTTCCCTGAATTCCTTGGCATGCGGATAGAACAAATAGCTGCATCCACTGGAGCTGAGCAGGACCAGTCCGATGAAACCGGCGAACAACACCTGTCGCATAGGGTTCCTCCTTGGTGACTGTGTGGATAGTCTGTGCGTATTGTCCCGAGAGCCAAGCTTGCGGAAATTTTCGGCCTAATGCAAGCCCGCATCGTGCCGGACAGTATGTTTAGGCTGAGGCCTTGAAACAGGAATGAGCAATCGGTGGTCGTGACGTCGGCTACCGGGCTTGACGCTTGTTCGGTTCTACCGTGCGCAGTACAGTGAACGGTATGGAACTCGCGCGTTTGGTATCCACGGTTCAGCTGGTTCGGGAGGCCGCCAAAAAGACGGAAAAAGTGCGCCTGCTCGGAGAGTTCTTGCGGCAGACCCATGGGCATGAGACGAAGCTCGTCGCGCTGTACCTGTCCGGATCGTTGTCGCAAGGCAAGATTGGAATCGGCTGGACAGTCCTTCGGAAGGCCATGGGGGATGGCGAGACCATCGGCGATCCATTGACGCTGGCGGATGTCGACCAGACTTTTGCCAAAGTGGCGACAGAGCGAGGTTCCGGTTCGACTGAGCGGAGGATTGCCGAACTCGCCAAGCTTTTCGTTCGTGCGGCTCCGGTAGAACGTCAATTTCTTGCGCGACTGGTGATGGGCGAGATCCGCCAAGGCGCCCTCGAAGGTCTCTTGCTGGAAGCCATTGCGAAGGGAGCCGGCCGAACGGTAACCGACGTGCGCCAGGCTTTCATGTATTCAGGCAACATCGGAGCGGTAGCTCAAGCCGCCATGGAGGAAGGGGCGGATGGCTTGGCCCGCTTCTCACTGTCCCTCTTCAAACCGGTCTCGCCCATGCTGGCGGACAGCGCCGTGGATGTGGATGAGGCGCTGGAGAGGTTGGAGGAAGCCTCGTTGGAATATAAACTCGACGGTGCGCGTATCCAGGTCCACAAGGGACATGGGGACGTGAAAATCTTCACCCGGCAATTGCAGGACGTGACCGAGCGGTTGCCGGACATGGTGGAGTGGGCGCGCGCGCTCCCGGCACGCGAAGCGTTGCTGGACGGCGAGGCGCTGGCGCTCAGGCCGGATGGACGGCCCCATCCATTTCAAGTGACGATGCGGCGTTTCGGACGGAGCAGCCATGTCGAAGCGATGAGGAATGCTATTCCTCTCACGCCCTTCATGTTCGATCTTCTCTATCTTGACGGAGAACCATTGGTGGACAGACCTTATCAGGAACGAATTGCACGGCTGCTCGAAACGGCTCCTGCTGCCGCTGTGCCGCGTCTTGTGACCAACCAAACGGCAGCGGCGAAGCAGTTCCTCCAGCAAGCTTTGGGGGCCGGCCATGAAGGGATCATGGCGAAATCAGTCAACGCGCCTTATCGGGCCGGGCAGCGGGGATCCCAATGGCTGAAACTCAAAGAAGCCATTACGCTCGATCTGGTGATCCTCGCCGCCGAATGGGGAAACGGCCGCCGCTCGGGATGGTTGTCCAATCTGCACTTGGGCGCGCGCGATGCCGCCAGCGGCCGGATGGTCATGCTGGGCAAGACATTCAAGGGCCTCACCGACGAGATGCTTCGCTGGCAAACGGAAAAGCTGCTGTCGCTCGAAACCCACCGCGAAGAGACGACCCTGTATGTCCGTCCCGAACTCCTGGCCGAAATCGCCTTCAGCGATGTGCAGGAATCCCCCCGCTACCCCGCAGGCCTGGCTCTTCGGTTTGCCCGCGTCAAACGATACCGGCTCGACAAACTCAGCGAGCAGGCCGATACGATCCAGACGGTCACCGACATCTTCAACAAGCAACGGGCCTAGCCCGGACTATTCATCAATACCTGCTCCGTCGTCAGATGCTCTTGCCCGGCGAGGCTTTTCTCGTTCGGCCACCTCGATGGACTGCAAGTACGCCTACGTCGGTCTTACATGCGAGAGGTCCCGGCGGGCTTCGGTCTCGAACGACTCGCGACGGCATTCATGAATAATCCTGGCTAGCGACAGGCCGGCAGGCCTGTGGAGAACTAGGGGTTTCACCAGTAGGGTTTCCATGAAAGTCATCTAAGGTTAAACGGACAATTGAGTATTTCTATGCAGGAGGACAATATGCGCATATTTCTGACCGCATCCACCTTGTGTCTCTGTATGGTGGCAGGACTCGGTCTTTACGTTCAGGCCGGGGAGACGAAAGCGAAGGTCGAGAAGGGCAAGGGTGAGATGAAAGCGGATGTCGAGGAGATGAAGGGCGAAGCCAAGGCGCTCAAGGAAGAAATGAAGGGCAATGACATGAAGGCTGAGATGGAGCGCGCCAAGGGTAATATCAAAGGCGCCGGCGAGCGGACGAAGGGCAAAATGAAGGAAATGAATGAGAAGGTGAAAGACTAGCGCAGCCTGGGAATGAACCCGCCGGGCCAGAAGGACGGCGGGGCGTTTCCTGCGACCTGTGCCGAGGGTCGGACATTACAGGGGCTTCCGTGCGCTGACAATTCGCACGGCCATCGGCAAGGCCACGACGTTCTGCCGTCGATACTCGTTCACGGCCCTGATGATGCCTCGTTCCGCTTGGCTCTTTTGCTCGGGCGTCAGTGCTGAGAGCAGGTTCTGAATCGGGGCCGCAATATCCATCACGCTGCGAAGAAACTCCTCCGCAGTCGAGAAGGTCACCTCCGCGGAAAACTCATCATCACTCAAGACATGCAGCCCGGCGCGTTCCAGCATCCCGGCCAGGTCTCCGGCCTTTGCAAGACGAAAGATCCCTGGTGCATCGGGGTCGGGAGGAGGCAGGGGAGTAATGGTTTTGATCTGGTCCATTGTGACGCGCAGGTAAGGGTTCTTGTCCGGCGACGCCCACACGGCAGCGGCGACATAGCCTCCCGGTTTCAAAACGCGGGCGATGTCCGCGGCGGCCTTGGAGATTTCCGGCAGAAACATCAGGCAGAAGCGGCTGATCACGGCATCGAACGAGGCGTCGTCAAAAGGGAGTGCGGTCACATCTCCGGTGCGAAAGTTCACATGCTGCAGGCCGAGTGATTTCGCTTTCCGCCTGGCCACCGCCAGCATGGATTCGGCGAGGTCGAGTCCCGTCACCGCGCCTTCTGAACCGACCACTTCTCCGGCCAGCAAGGCCGGGTACCCCGTGCCGGAACCCAGGTCCAGTACACGAAGCCCCGGCCGCAACCGCGCATCCGCCACCAGCCGATGGTTGATGTACGTCATGTTGCGATTGAAAAAGTCGTCCCATTTGTCCCATCCGCCGGCTACCCGATTCCAATCCTGACGTTGTGCATCGATGATCTCTTGTGCGCTCTGTGTCGGCATGGGATGCTCCTTTTTCTTCGTGGCATTCGGTGCAAGGCCGCCTCGGTCATTCCGATTGTCCGGATGGCGTACCCTCGTCAGTTCACGCGCTCGAAGGCAAATACTTTCGGCACGTCCTTCCCGGCCTTGCTCAAGATCCAGGTCTGGGTGAAGTGATCATGATCTTTGATCTCCAGCGACAATTGGCGCATATGTACATCGGTCGGGTGCTTGAGATTCGTCGCATCCACGAAGGTGAACGCAACGGTCTTCGTTCCATCTTTGATGCCGCCGGCGCGCATGCGCGGCTGGTTGTTGAGGGAGCAATAGTGGGTCAACATCAGGTGGTCCCCGTCGCTATAATAGATGGTCGTCATGGCGGGGCTGTCGGGTGGTGTCAAGATTTCAGTCAGGGTGGTGCCACCGGAGCTGACGGCATAGGTGAGGGTGTACGCCTTTCCTTCGGCGTCGGTTCCTTTCCAGTCTCCGACCAGGAACTTCAACGGGCTCAGGCTCGTATCGGGGATATCGGCGGCTTGGGATGAGATCGACGAGAACAGCAGAACCAGGACAGAAAGGATGCGTAAACTTCCACGCCGCATGCAAACCCTCCATCAAACGGAAGAGGCACAGGAAGGTCAGTCAAGCATGTCTCCAAGGTCCATATCAACCATTTTCAGCGCCGCCATCGGCTCTTGATTTCCAGCCATTCGCCCTCATTTCCATGCCTTTTCGGGTTCTTGACGGTCTTTCTCAGAGAAGCAGATAATGCGCCGGTCGCCAGGAGCCGGGCATGGGACAAGCCGGTCGATACGTACGCACTGCTGTCACGCTGTTTAGCGTGCTCATGGTCGTCGCCTGCGGTGATCCGTACAATGACGTCTATTGCGAGGCCAATGGCAGCGGCAATCAACAAGCCCTTCAATTTCTCACCAACGTGCTCGAACGAAAGCGCAACAACACAGGAGCCTATCTCGCGCGTGCCCGTTGTCTCTATTTCCTAGGCTCTTATGCGCAGGCCGTGCAGGACGCGAACGAGGTCATCCGTCGTATGCCGAACCAAGCGGAGGCCTACCTGTTCCGGGCCAAGGCAGAAAAGATGCTCGGCCAGATTCCACAGGCGTTGAACGACTATGCCGTCGCAATCAGGTTACATCCCACGGTTGAGGCCCATTACGACCGGGCCATGATCTACTTGCGAGAGATGCCGGGGAAAGAGGGTGAGGCGCTCGACGATTTCACCGCCGCCATCCGCCTCGATCCCAAACATGCCGAGGCCTATCAATTTCGTGCCGAGATCTACAGCCGGCACGATCAGTTTCAAAACGCGCTCAAGGATTTTGAAATGGTGCTGAAGCTCGATCCTGCCCTCCCCAACGCCTATTGCAACGTCGGCTTTGCGCAATACGCGCTGGGACAGGATGCCGAAGGCCGCAAGCTTCTGGACAGCTGCTATCAGAAAGATCCCGATCCCTTGATAAGTGGACACTACGAAACCGAAGTGCGGAAGCTGCTCGTTGCGCGGCAGCCGAACAGGAGCAGGGGAAGCGGAAGCTATGTGTCAGATACGCGGAAGTAGACCTCGTAATTCATGTTTTACCGATCGTGATACAACGCAAGCTTGGGCGATCATCTCTCAGGCCATTGCTCGCAGCACTGTATTTTGCGGCCATGGACCAGGTTTCTTTTCAAAAGTAGAATGCCTCCGTTGATTATCTACATAAGGAACAGGGACAAGGCGATCACAAAAGCGGAACGCGAGGGAGCGTGAAAGGAGTGCCATAGAACGTGGCGCTCTATGCGTGCCGTGAAAATCGCAATACTCAGAGTACAAAGGAGGTAGGCGATGGCGTGGGGACCGGATGCGAATACGGAAGATGAACTGAAAAAGCTGGCGGCCGTACGTGGATATTTTCAGCAAGAGTTCCCCAGCGCCTCGATTCGTGATTCGTATGATGCCGGCAGAATGGCGCAGGTGTTTCGGATCGAAGCGGACGGCGTCGGCGGAGTACGTGATGCGGTGATCTCGACTGAGCTCCTTGACGGACATCCGCCTGAAAACCTGGGAATGGCATTGATCGGTTTGCAGGTCGGGGAACGTCTTCGCTCAGCGAAGGGCAGTGAGGTGCTGGTCACAAGTTGGGGTGTGGAAGAAAGAGAAGTGTAGTTCTGATGCGGAAAGATGAATCCCGTGGTGCGACACGGATGGGAACGTGGAGTGATCGCTCAATGGCGTTGATGGAGCATAGACCGGTGCGAATATCCGGCTTGCTGGCTCTCACGGCCTTGCTCATGGTCTGCACCGGCTGCGCGCTCACGACGGGTTATTCCGAACAAAGGACGACGCAGACCAACGAACGTCGCTGCACGCCTGCCGAGGAGGACCAACAGTTCAGACGGGTGGCACTCGATGTCATAGACCAAGCCGAGGAAGATCCGCTCGTTCGTGCCTCCCGCGGGCGCATGCCGACATCATTTTCCTGGCGAGCCATCAAAACAGCGCATGCCATCGATGTGCTCCCTCTCATCAATCAGCTGGAACTGGCCGAAGAGTTGCCTGTGCTCGATGCTTCGCGTCAAGTCAGGATTCTGGCCCTTCGGCAGGAAACCCTGGGCCGTGTGCTCTTGGCGATGATTGCCGTCTCCAGCACGGCAGCCCATGTCAGCTGCGAGATCGAGCGGACCTATCAGGTGGCCGACCGGCTGAAAAACTCGGAACAGGCCCGCATCAAACAACAGACTCTCTGGGCGGTGATCATCGGCGGGGCGGCCGCGGTCGCCAGCGGCGGGTTTAGTCTCGCCGGATCGATCGGAGAAGGCATCGCGGGTATTGCCGGTGGCACCATAGCCAGCGCGCTCGGTATCTCCGCGCTCTACCAGGAAAGCGAGCAGTACTTCGAGCATCCGGACAACGTGTTGCGCGAGGTGTGGGAGGAACCCACGAAGCCGCAATACATTCCGCCTTCAGTGTGGGAATTTCTCAACCGGCCCATCAAGGAACAAGACGAGCAGTTGACCTTCCGCGAGGAACTGATCAACGGCTGGAGGCAGGAGGGGCGCCTGGGCGCTGAAGGCTCCGAAGAACAGCATAAACGCATCCAGCTCTTGTTTGCCGATGGCGGAACGTACCGCAGCAGTGACTTGGTTGTCCGGGGCCAGATGCTGGACATGTTGCGGGCGACGATCGCCCTCATGAATCGGGAACTGGAATTGCTGATTCGTGAAGTGATGATTCAGATGGCCCTCCGGAAGCAATCATTGAAAAGCGAGGAGAAGCTGCCATGACCAACTTTCGGCATCCCGAGGGCCGGCGAGCGATTGTTGACAGAATCGGGCTTGGAACGTAGGCTGTGCCCCTGCGAAATGGCTGGGAAGCATGCCAGGAGTGTAGGATCATGACGAAAATTTCTCCGGTCGGAGCACAGCGAAAACTCCAGCAGTATAGAGACGTTCTGCGCCGGGAGTTGCCTAAGCTTCGGGCCAAGTTTCATGTCCGATACCTTGGCCTCTTCGGCTCTTATGTCCGAGGGAATCCGCGCAGAGGCAGCGATCTCGATGTGCTCGTTGAGTTTGCCGAGGAGCCGAGCCTGTTCAGGTTCATCGAACTCGAAGACCACTTGTCATCTCTCTTGAACGTTAAAGTAGATCTGGTCATGAAGGAGACGCTCAAGCCGCGAATCGGTGAGCGGATTCTCAGCGAGGTCGTGGGCTTGTGACGCGGAAACGTGAGTTTCTCGACTACGTGGCCGATATCCAAGAGGCTTCGCAAAACATCTCAGAGTTCATCGCGGGTATGACCTGGGCGGAGTTCGCGCAGGATCAGAAAACCATTTATGCCGTGGTCAGAGCGTTTGAAATTATCGGCGAAGCGGCGAAAAGAGTCCCACCGTCTGTCCGCAAGCGACACGCGAAGGTCCCGTGGAAGCAGATGGCCGGCATGCGGGACAAGCTTATCCATGAATACTTCGGAGTAAACTTCCAGGTGCTGTGGAAAACGGCCCAAGAAGCTATCCCGCCAGTGCAGCCCCTCATCGCCAAAGTTCTCCAGGAAGAATCGAATAGAACCAGCGGTCGCCGGTGAAGACCTATTACAATGTTGGCTTCGCACATTATGCGCCTCGGATGTGGAGAATATCTGCGTCCCGGCTGGTCAACTCCCGATTGACAGAAGGATCGGCAAAACGTAGCCTGTGCTCGATGTCTGTACGTGGGGGCAAGCGTCGGTGGTTTGAATGGCTGGGGATGCCGGTCCTGTGTCTGTCCGAGTGACTGGCTCCAATTTCGTATCCACGCGAGTGACCACCGGCTTGGATTGCGCGCATCAAATAAGGTCCATCCGTAGCTGAGATCCTCGGGGCCAACAGACTCGCCGCTGATCGGGAGGCCACATGGTCGCACCGCTGACAGTTCGTTTCCTGTCTTCGCTGGTTGTTCCCCTCCTATGCTGCCTGCTGGTCTCTTGCGTATCTCTCGAGTTCGACCGCATGACGGGGACGGCATTTCCTCCTCAACAGATGGTCAATGGCCAGCCGGTGACATTGAGTACGATCTACAATGAGGCCGGCATCAGGCTGAATGTGGAAGAAGATGACACGGCGATTCAGCCGCTCAATATCGCGGGGGACGACTGCATCAGCGATGCCGAATTGGCGACGCTGGAAAACGGACATCGTCATCTGTCGTTGTTTCCTACCGCCGCCTGTCCCTTTCAGTTTTGCAATACCTATCACCTCTATGGCGTGGTTGTGAATCACTATGGCGAGGTCCTGGATGCCTGTATTCCGGAATTTGTCTTGGGCAAGATGTGGCAAGGCCATACCAGGTCGGCCTTCGCCATTTTCTATCGCATGAACAGCATTCAGACGAGCGGCGCCGGGTACTTTCGCACGACGGCGCATGAGATCGGTCATGCGTTCAATCTGCACCACAGCGACGGGGACGGCGCCTCCATCATGACGCAAACCGATGATCTCGAGGGCGAACCGGTGTATCGGTTGTCGGACCAGAGCCGGGATCATTTGGAGAACCATCCGGCGCAATGCAAATTTCCCGGCGCCATCGGCGGCGCGCCGTTCACGTGGGTCAGCAATGACCATGTGGCCTGGGCGCATCCTCTTGAGGAATTGACGGTCACCGATTGTGAGTGAGGCTGAAGGCAGCTATATGGACTTCTTTCGTACCGCGCGCGCAATGACCAGCTCCGTCTGTGCCTGCACAATCATGCTCCTTGTTGTGATGCTGCCGGCCGGTCCTGCTTTTGCACAGGAAGGCTCGGGCTCTGCCTCGCTCGAACTCAAGCTCGAGATCGAAAAGTCCGACGTGATTCTCGGAGAGCCTGTCTATGCGACGGTCCGGCTCATCAATGTGGACGTGGCGCCGGTGGAGGTATTCAAGCTGCTCGATCCACAAACTGGCGCGCTCCACATTGAAGTGTCGAGTTCAAGCAGGCCTCGCTTTGCATTTCTGCCGTTGTTCCATACTGATGCGGTTCACGCTCGGACAGCCCTTGCTCCGGGCGAGGAAATCGCCGCGGCCTTTCCAATCTTTTATGGCGCGCTGGGATGGACGTTTGACCGTCCGGGAACCTATCGCGTCACCGCCGAGTATCGGCATCGGGACAGAGCACATCACCAGCCTATACGGTCGACCGCGACGACTGTCACGGTTGCAGGTGACGAGGGAATTGACTCGTTGTTGATGACCGGCATGTCCGCGAGCGAGGAGGCGGGGAAATTTCTTCTATGGCAGCGAGGCGATCAATTGCATGCGGGACAGGCATTGCTGAAAAATGTGTTCAAGACGTATCCCGATTCGCCGGTGGCCGATTATGCGCTGTTGGCCTTGGGTAGAAATCTGAGCCGGAGCTTCCGCAATTATGCCGCCGGGCGCATCCGCGAAGCTGACTGTGAGTCGGCGTTGAACTATTTTCAGAAAATACGACCAGATCGATTGCCGGCCTTCTTGCAAATTCAACAACGTTTGGATGAAGCCCGGTGTCATATCAAACTGTCCCAACCGGCGCAGGCCCGGCAATCGATGATGCGGGCCAACCAGATGAGCGCCGGCCGCCCTGAATTCAGGCTGCTGTTTCAGCAGGCGGTACGGTTGGAACCGGCGCTAGGCAATAGTGCGGACTTCACCCAATCTCACGAGAAACCTGCCTCGTGAATTTCGCCGGGCTGCCGGGGCGGGAATTGTCTCTTCTTTTCGAATCCACGTCGCATCAGATGCGCCAGCCGGCTGTTTCGGGGTCTGTTTGCAGCAATTGGCTCCACCACTTCTGTCATGTCGGACCGAAGACAGGGAAAAAGGTCAGGACGCTTCGCAGCTCCGGCGTTCGGTGGTTCCCTCAACGTAATTCACCCCGTGGATCCGGTCGGCTGCGGCCGCGAGGCAGCCCGATTGACAGGCGTCCGCGGTGGCTCGTACTCTAAGTAGAAGGGAGGGTTGGTGATGGCACTTCTTCTCGCGTTTTTCTTCATCGTTATCTCAGTCAATCCAGCACAAGCTCTAGAAGGTTCCCAGACGACCGCCGCTATTGTGATCAAGGGCGATGTGTTGTATTGGGAAGGTGAGGAACTCGTCGTGAAGGAGTTCTCCGGCCATGAAGAGCGCCTGCTGGTGACCGCCGAGACGAAAATCGAGGGAGTGGCGGCCGGACGATTGAAAACTGGCGACAAGATCGTTGCCCAGATCACGGACGACAGGCGGGCGCTCTCCATCACGCTGCAACTCTCGGATGGCGGGGGCAGCGGTATTTCGCCCGGTTCGCGCTGATAAGAGTAGAAAACCAGCCCGGTCTTGCCATCCATCTCTCCTGCGTTCCCCGTACGGTCTTACAGCGGACAAAAAAATCAATTGCGATGGTAGAGATGGGCTTGAATAGATTCAGCGCGGGTATCTTGCTCTACCGGCTGCGTGGGGGTGGGATAGAGGTGTTCCTTGTCCATCCCGGCGGGCCGTTTTGGGCCAAGAAAGATGATGGAGCCTGGTCGATTCCGAAGGGAGAGTATGAATCCGCCGATGATCCGTTGACGGCGGCCAAGCGGGAATTCCATGAGGAAACAGGCTTTGAAGTGGGCGGGACCTTTCATCCCCTGATCCAGTCGAGGCAGCCGAGCGGAAAAGTAATTTCGGCCTGGGCAGTGGAAGGCGAGGTCGATGCGGCAGCGGTGAAGAGCAACACCTTCGCGCTGGAGTGGCCGCCGAAATCCGGCAAGATCGGGGAGTTTCCCGAAATCGATCGCGGAGGCTGGTTCGATCTGCAGGTCGCGCAGGTCAAACTGCATCCGGGGCAGCGGGGGTTTTTGAATCAGTTACGGCAGCTCTTGCAGGGCCATGTCTAGCAGATGGCTTACAAAGTCGGCTACCAAGGTGCCCCTGCTGCGAACAGGCCAGCCTCTTCACTGGCTGCGCCCTTGCCTGGGACAAGAGGCGCCTTTGCGCGTCGGGGGCCGGTCAGAATGTCTTCTTTTTGAAAGGCTTGCTGAGAGATTACCGTCTTAACAGAGGCTTTGCAATGTGCCAAAGGCTCTCAGCGAGCCAGCGCGTATCCTTAAAGAGCTGAGCCAACTCAGCGGTGAGGAGGAAGAAAGCCGGATAAAAGATCTGCGGGCTCGCCCTGCTCCATGCCAGCACCGGTTCTACGATGATGCTGCAGGCGGATCGAAACATCCATACCAGGGCCATTCCCATGATGCCGAGCAGGGCTCCCGCGAGGACATCCGTAGGATAATGCAGACCGAGGTAAATTCTCGGGAGCGATACGATCAGACCCGCGTGGAGCAACGCCAGGCCTCCTATGACCGGAGAAATGAAGCAAAGGCCTGTCGCCAGTGCAAAGAACAGGCAGGCATGGTCGCTGGGAAAGGAACTCCACCCGGAAAGCAAATCGAGCGGCAGGGCGGAGGGTATCTTGAAGTCCAGATCAGCGGCGTACACCGGCCGCGGCCGATACGGCAACACGATCTGCATCAATCGGGAAACCACGACAGCCGACAAGCCGGCGAAGAGCGTCAGCAGAACGGTTCGCTGATCCTTCTCCGGTTCCTTCCGGCGAAACCAGGCCCACCAGAAAAGCAGGAGCACCGAATATCCTTTGATCACATCGCTGTCGCTGATCAGATAGATCAGATTGTCAAAGGTCCAGGAGCGCTCGACAAATTGATTGAAAAAGTGGAGAAGGGCGGCGTCGAATAGGTTCATGCGTGCATAATACGTAAGGCGGTCCCACAGGGAAAGAAAATAAATCGGCAATCGGCGCAGGTCGCCTGATTGCGCGTGATGCTACCAGAGATGCTTGAGGGGTACGGCGTCAGCCGAATGTTCGCAGGTCAGTACGGCGATACGGAGAAGATGTAGGTGTGATGCCGATGCCGCCGGCAGTTCTTAAGCAGGTTTCAGGAACATTCGTGGCAAACGAGACGGAAGGACGGGGCTACCGGAATCATCGAGAGCGCTTCCGAAATCGCACGAGGTGCCACTGTTCGAGCCAGTCGCGAACGAGCGCGCCGACGACAAGCGCCGGAAAGGCCAGCAGCCAGATGTACCATCTCACCCACAGTGCGGAGTCGTCCATGATCGTCCCTCCTCTTTGTTTTGACGGTATGGAGCAAGCGACATGCCTAAGTACCGGCGGATCGAACGGCGCAAGACGCAGTGCAATCCGCCGGCCTATCGCGCATGCAGCCCGCGGATCAGAAGGTATCGTCTTCTGTACAGCGCACCAGGCAGATTTTGCCGTCCCAAATACCTCACAGAACGTGAGGGATTTCCCACAGGTGCGTCAAAGTGAAACCAATAGGATGCCTTCCAGGTGGGGCGAGCCTTCAGCCTGGAAGGACGGTCCCGGTTGAGTTCTTCTGCTGGATCACGCTTCAGGCGGTTCTTGTCCGCTTATGAGGAGCCAAAGCGATGAAGACCATCTCGACTCGATGCTGTATTGCGGGCGGCGGACCGGCCGGCATGATGTTGGGCCTGCTGTTGGCTCGCGCCGGGATCAACGTCCTGCTGCTGGAGAAACATGCCGACTTTCTCCGCGACTTCCGCGGTGACACGATTCATCCTTCCACGCTCGAACTGCTCTATGAACTCGGACTGTTGGAGCGGTTCCTCGCCTTGCCGCACCAGAAAGTCTCGCGTATCAATGCGCAATTCGGCGATCTCAAATTTACAGTGGCGGAGTTTTCAGTTCTCTCCACGCATTGCCGCTTTGTGGCGTTCATCCCGCAGTGGGATTTTCTTTCATTCCTGGCCGAGGAAGGGGCGCGCTACCCGACATTCCAGCTACGGATGCAGACCGAGGTGACCGGCCTCCTCGAAGACAAGGACCATGTCGTCGGAGTGCGGGCGTTGACGCCCGATGGCGCACTGGAGGTCCATGCCGATCTGGTGATCGGCGCGGACGGAAGACATTCCGTCGTGCGAGCCAAAGCCGGCTTGGCGGTGGAGGAGTTCGGTGCGCCGATGGATGTGTTGTGGTTCGGACTCTCTCGGCGATCAAGCGATCCGGTGGATCCGATCGGCCGGTTCGAACGCGGGAAGATTTTTATCATGCTGAATCGAGGCGAGTATTGGCAATGCGGCTTCGTTATCGCGAAGGGCACGCGAGATCAGCTTCATGCGAGAGGGTTGGCGGCGTTTCGCGAAGATGTGGCGCAGCTCGCACCCTTCGCGGCCGACCGGGTAACGGAACTGCAAGACTGGGCATCGATCAAGTTGCTCACCGTGCAGGTCGATCGCTTGCAGCAGTGGTCGCGGCCGGGCCTGCTCTGTATCGGTGACGCGGCCCATGCCATGTCTCCCGTCGGAGGTGTCGGGATCAACCTCGCCGTCCAGGATGCGGTTGCCGCGGCTAATGTATTGGCCGTTCCGCTGCGTGATGGGAAACCGACGTTCAAGGATCTCTGTTCGGTTCAAGCGCGCCGTGACTGGCCGACTCGCATCACACAGCGCATGCAGCTGTTCATTCAAAATCGCGTCATCAAGCCGGTGCTTGGGGAATCGGGGCCGCTCGTGCCTCCGTTGCCCATTCGTCTCCTGGCGCGGTTTCCCTTTCTTCGCCGGATCCCGGCCAGGTTGATCGGGATCGGCTTCCGTCCCGAGCATGTGCGAAGCCCTGTCGCCACGAAGTTGTGAATGAAGATGCCCTGTTGCTTACCCCATCAGCAACGAGGAGAAGCGAGGCAGCCAGGGAAGCAGCGCTATGCCCACACAGACTGAGAGGGCTACGATCGAAGCGACCAGGTTTTCGTCCAGTCCCGTTTCAGTCGCAAAGACCACGGCGGTGACGGCGGACGGCATGGCGGCGACGAGCACGACGATGGTCCGTTCCATCCCGCCGAGGTGCAATACAAACGCTGCGAGGAAACCAAGGAGCAGACCGCCTCCCATGCGCATCACCATGCCTAGCAGCGCCAAGGCCAGGGTGCGACGAAACAGCGAGAAGCTGATCGACAGCCCCAGCACCAGACTGGCTAAGGGCGTCGTCGTCAGGTGAATGGGTATGAGCCCTTCGTGTAGCCAGGCGGGAAGGCCGAGCCCGAGCAGAGTCAGGAAGAAGCTGGCGCAGAGCGCCCAGAGCGGCGGAGAAGAAAAGAAGCGAAGCATGACCGATCGTGCAGTGGAACCCTGTTCGCCATGCCATAAGGCCAATCCGTAAATGACCGTGAGCGTCAACGTCGTTTGGCCGAGGTCGAACAGAATGGCCTGCGCCAATCCTTGATCGCCGAGAGTGGCGAGGATTACGGGATAGGCGAAGTACACGGAATTAATGCAGCCGGTAGCCAGCATGAACCCCCCTCGGGTGGCGCGGGGCCATTGCAGCAAGCGGGCGAGCTGCCAGGAACAGAGCAGCATCGTGAGGGTCACCAGGCAGGCGGCCAGCGGCAGCTTCCAGGCGGTGGGCGCAAACGTCACGTGATCCAACGATACGAGGATCGTCGCGGGAAGGCTGACGGAAAATACCACCGCGGCCAGCCGCTCCGCATGGACCTTGCCGAGCAGGCCAAATGAACGAAGGAGCGCGCCGGCAAAGAAGATGGCGATGAACGCTTGCAGGGTCGCGGGCATTCGCGAAGCCTATCAGAAAAGCGCTCGAAGAGCAGGCGATGCCGGCGCAAGCCTGTTACGATGGCGCATCCCATGAATCCGGTGCGGCCTTCATCTCAACCGCGGCAAGCGGCGGTCTTCTTCATCCTCGTTACCGTCGTGCTCGACATGCTGTCGTTCGGCATCATCATCCCCGTCCTGCCGAAACTGGTCGAGCAGTTTTTGGGCGGCGACACTGCGCAGGCAGCGGAAATCTTCGGCCTCATGGGCACGGCCTGGGCGCTCATGCAGTTCGTCTGTTCGCCGATTCAAGGCGCGCTGTCCGATCATTTCGGCCGGAGGCCGGTCGTGCTGTTGTCCAATCTGGGCCTCGGTCTCGATTTCATTCTCATGGCCCTGGCTCCCAGTCTGGCCTGGCTCTTTGCGGGCCGCGTCATTTCCGGTATTGCCTCGTCGAGTTTCAGCACGGCCGGCGCCTACATCGCCGATGTCACGCCGCCGGAGAAACGCGCGGGCGCCTTCGGCATGATGGGGGCGGCATTCGGACTTGGCTTCGTGCTGGGTCCCGCCGTGGGTGGGTTGTTGGGCGCCATCGATCCACGCTGGCCCTTCTGGGGCGCGGCAGGCACGAGTCTGCTCAATGCTTGTTACGGATATTTCGTGCTGCCGGAATCGCTTCCTCGCGAAAAGCGGGCGCCGTTCAAATGGAGGCGGGCCAATCCTGTGGGAGCGCTGAGATTGCTACGTTCGCATCACGAACTCTTCGGTCTGGCAGCGGCCAATTTCCTGATGAATCTGGCCCACGTGGTATTGCCCAGCGTTGCCGTCTTGTATTTGGGGTATCGCTATGGGTGGGGGCCGTCGGCGGTGGGGATCACGCTCGCGGCGGTCGGCCTGTGCGCCATGATCGTCCAGGGCACGCTGGTCAAGCCGATCACCGCGAGACTGGGCGAGCGTCGCACGTTACTCACCGGGCTCCTCTGCGGAGCTGCGGGGTTTGCCATCTACGGGCTCGCGCCCACGCCGCTGCTCTATTGTTTCGGCATTCCGGTGATGGCGTTCTGGGGACTGGCCGGGCCATCGGCACAAGTCTTCATGACCCGTCGCGTGAGTTCGTCCGAGCAGGGGCAGTTGCAAGGCGCCATTGCCAGCCTTACCGGAATCGCAGGGCTGATCGGTCCCAGCCTCTTCACTCAAACCTTCGCCGCCTTCATCGGTCCCCAGGCCGAATGGCATGTTCCCGGCGCGCCCTATTTGCTGTCCACGGTGATGTTGCTGATCGGGGCGGGAATCGCCTGGCGGGCGACGAGGGCGACCGGATAGGCTGAAAAACCACACACGTTTCAGCATCCTGCCTATCGGCCGCCGTGCACCTGGATTTCCCTGGCACGGTAAATCGCCAGGGCGCGTGTCTCGGCTTCTTCCGCATCAGTGCTGCGTTCCATCTTTCGATAGAGGTCGGCCAGCAGTGACCAGGCGGTGGCCTCAGTGGCGACATCGCGCAAGGTTTGGGAGAGCAGCAGCGCGCGTTTCCCCAACGCGATGCTTTCACTGAGTTGTCCCTCGTCATGCTGTAATTGGGCGAGCCGAAGCCGGAGCTTGGTTTCATGGGGCGTTTGGTGTGTCGCTTCAGCCAGTCGGAGGCCCTCGTCATAATAGGCGCGCGCGTCAGTCACACGATCCAGCAGCCAATGGGTATCGCCCAGCGCCACGAAGGTCTCGAGTTGCCGTTCAGTATCCCTGTGAAGGACGGCCACTTCCCTCGCTCGTTGCAATGATGACAACCCTTCACGGCTCATGCCCTCATTCACCTGCAGCAATCCCAGCTGAACCAGCGCCTCATTCAGACCTCGTGATTCATTG
Organism: Nitrospira sp.; assembly: GCA_020697375.1. The sequence continues at coordinate 49,286 of JAJFBJ010000010.1, forward strand.
CTTGGAGTGAACAGGCCAATGGCCTCGCTGAGCGAGTTGTGCGCTTCATCCTGATGTCCCAATCGAGCCGCTACCCGACCCATGGCCAACAGCGCATCGGCATAGCCACTCCGCTTGGAGGACTTGCGTGAAATGGGAAGGGCCTCACGAAGAGAAGCATAGGCCTCCTGGAGTTGGCCTTGACGCTCATGGACCCAAGCGATTCTCAGCAATGCGGTTGCGGCGCCGCGGGATTGTTTTGTTTCCCGGAACCTCGATAAGGCCAGCTGATAATACGTGAGGGTTTCATGAAAATGATTCTGGTGCTCATGGATTTCCCCGATCCGAAGCAATTCGTTGCCCGAAAGCCTGCTGCCCGAAGAAGCATCGCCGGCAGAGGCTGAAAGGGAGTAAGCCGGTTGCGGCTGCTGACCGAATAGCACCGGGATCAGCATCAGCCAGAAGATCATGGCGATCCGGCCAGTGAACGAAATGCCCATGCGTTCACGATACAGTTGAAGGTCGACAGAGGAGGTGCGGTCGTAGAGAAGAGACAGGAGCCGGGGCATCGCGCGCGGCATCAGCGAAGCATGCTCCCGTCCAGCGGTCGAGGTCAAGTACGTCGGTTGATCGATGTCCGGGTGCTTGCCTCGTCTCATCCACAAGCGTAATATCTCGCCCATCCCGCCCGCTCAACATATAGGAGGTGCTATGTCAGCGACCGGCACGACTCCCAAACGAGCACGAATCTCCCTCGACCGCAGCATCGAACGCATCCGCAAGCAGCATGCCGATCTGGCCACGTATCTTGGCAAGGGCCATCCCACTCGCAGCCTGGAAGAATTTGATGAGGAAACGGAACATCTGATCGCGGATCTACTCGGGAAAACGTCCGAACTGCTGGGCGCGTACGAGTATGCCGAGTTCGGTGAGGCCGCCGGCCTGGTCAATATGACGGATGAAGCGCCGGAAAGCGCCGGTGTGGAGAGCCAGCGACAACGCCTGTTGCAACGCGGTCGGGTGCTGGAGAGCTGCGTGGCCGAACTGGAAGCTCGGCGGGCCGCAGAACCCAAACAGTCCAAAACGAATCGGCAAGTCCTCATCGGTCCGCAGGTAGCCGAACACATGTCTTCGGACACCCGCAGCCTGTCTCAGGATGTCAGCCTGCGCGAGGCGGGCCAGGCCATGGAGAAATGGAAAGTGGGATCGCTGCTCCTGACAGACCGTCACGCCTATGTCGGGTTCATTACAGATTCGGATCTCGCACGCGCGGTAGTGGCCCACGGGTTGAGTCCCGCCACTACCGCCAACGTGTGCATGCGCAAGCCGGTGGTCTCAATAGCCGGCGATCGTCCGATCATCGAGGCCGTGCGCATGATGAAGGACGAAGCCACCCGGCACCTGGCCGTGACCCAAGACGGCTCCATCATCGGCGTCATTTCGGTATCGAACATTCTGCGCTATTACTCCGGCGTGGTGTAGCAGGAGCGAGCGGATATCATCATGGGATGATCAAAAAGGCTGTTCAGCAAGGCCGCAGCGAGCGAGGGGCCGAGGCGTACCCTGCGGGATACGTTGAGGGTCCGAGCGATGCGAGAACGACGCTGACGGGCTTTTTCAGCATCCCATACAAGAGGAGGTGAAGGATGGGTCCTACGAAGGCGGTCATCAAACAACTCGCACTTCATGAAGCGGTGAGCGGGAAACTTATCCATGAGTCGTTTACGAGCCAGCGGGAACTTGAGGCCTATGTGAAGCGCCATTACCTCGCCATTCCCGTCGTGGACAATGCGGGCATGCCGTGGCAGCTCGATGGAAAGCCGATCTACTGCCTCCATGGCGTGCAATACGAGACGGTCGATGATCAAAAGATCCATCTCGCCCGCTGTCCGGATTGCGGCGGCATGGGAATCAGGGCGGATAAGGACACGGTCGAATCGGATTGCATCAGCTGCACCGCTTGCGGGCATGAATTCGATGCTCGGCTGGAGATGATGGAAACGTGAGGGGCGGTGGGGACCGTCTGGTCTATCCTCCTGCTCGCAGATCACGCACGATCAGAATGTGCTCGATCGATGCGGCCAATCCGGGGATAGAGCCAGACAGTCCCTTGCAGAGAGTGTGGATTTGGAAGAAGCATTCATAGAACGCGCACGATAAAACTGTGCTCGTCCGACTTGCGCAGTTAGGGGACCGAACCTGACCCCCCTTTGCGAGAGATGAGCAAGCTTGGAGGGAGCATTGTGATAGGGCTCACGCAACGCGCGGCCTGGGAAGGCCATCATTTGGAAAAAGCGCGCGTCTCGGCGCGACCGAGGGTTGGGCGGGTAAGAATGTTGCGCATGGAACACCGGCCAAGCAGCCCAAGAGGTAAATCAATAAACAAGTTTTTGAAGGAACCTTCGTACAAACAGGTATGCTAAGGCCTGTCAACCGCTCGCATAGCTTCTTACGTTCAAGTCCGTGATCCGCTGCCCGACCGTATGTAGGTACTCACCAATGAACCCACTCGGATTCCTTGAAGGTCAGCCACTTGAGGCTGTTGGGAGAACCCTCGGCTTGGCCTCTGGGCGTCGGTGAAGGTCGGACTTCCTATCCTCGAAAGGTTGCGGGTTGATGAACGGCTCAAAAACTTGGTCGGTCGGCTGAAACCAATCGCCTTGTCCCTTCTGCTGACGTCCCGCTGACCTGCTGATGACCGGTAGGGTATGACCCTATTGGCATAGTATTCGCTTCTTGGTTATGTGAGGGTGCCTGTATGGAGTACTTTTTGAAACTCGACTGGTCGGCCACCTTCACTCCGCAAATGACCTTGCCGGAAGTTTTGGTCCGAGGGACCGTGGTCTACTTCGCCCTGCTTGCTCTCCTGCGGATCATTCCCAAGTGGCAGGCTGGTCCCGGCAGCATCGCCAGCATGCTGTTCGTGGTCATGCTCGGAGGATTTGCCGCAGATGCGGTGAAGGGCAAAGCCGACTCTGTGACCGATCTTCTGCTGATGATCGCCACGGTGATGCTGTGGGTCGTCGTGGTGGACTGGCTCTCCTACCGCTCTGCGTGGATCCGTTTCTTAGCGCAAGATTCGGCGACCTGTCTGATTCGTGATGGTCGCATTCTTCGAAAGAACCTGTGGCGAGAGATGATCTCCGAGGAGGACTTGAAGGCGCAATTGCGGCGGCAGGACGTAGACGACGTCGCCAACGTGCGTGAGGCTCTTCTGGAAGCGGACGGCAGCATCAGCGTCGTAAAGAGGCAGAAAGCCAATGCGACGGAAACGGCAGGGACAACCTCACCCGTAGAAGAGAGTGATCAACCTGGACAAAGATGAAGTGGAGCATGCTCGTTATGACACGATCCAGAATGTGGGGGGCCAGGCCAGGGCGAGTGTGGAGCAGACAGACTCGTAGCCCAAGACAAAGGCCAGCAACTACCCCATTGATGTAGACTCAGCCGGCGAAACGCGAGCGGACTGCAGCGTTGAAGGTCCTCGAAGACTTTGGGGCGGGCGACAGCGAAGCGATTATGGGACTTGCTCACGGGAGAAGCGAAGAAATACACAAGCGTGGAACAGAACCGGTTATACTCGGGTGATCGGCATAGAGAGATGAGTTCACTGTGCCTGCAGAAAGGGCGCACAGCAGTCAGTCGGTGAACATATCGTGATCTGAAGAGGGAGAAGACATGGCAGGTACAGCAGTCCGTCGGCGAGGAACGAAAACTCCGGTACAGAAAAAGGTGTCGCCCCTGCGTCGGACGAAGAAGACTCGCCATGATGAGCCATCCGGCGCCGTCATCGTACTGTCCGGGGCCACCCCGCTTCGCAGGCAAAAGGCGGCCGAAGTGCTGGCCGAAGAGCTGCAATTGGATCTGTCCAGCGTGGATCTCTCGGCCGTCGTGAGCAAATACATCGGCGAAACCGAGAAGAATTTGAACCGCGTCTTCGACATGGCGAACCGCCACGGGTCGATCCTTTTTTTTGACGAAGCAGACGCGCTATTCGGGAAACGCACGCAGGTTCATGATGCCCATGATCGCTATGCGAATGCCGAGGTGCCCTACCTCCTCCAATGCATTGAAAAGCATCAAGGCCTCGTCATCCTGACATCCAATGGGAAGAGCCGCATCGAAGAGGCCTTCACTCCCCAGAAGCCGGTCATCGTGCTGGGAGGGACGGCGAAGAAAAAGCCCAAGCCTAAAAAGAAGGTGGTGAAGAAGGCGTGAACGCAGAGGCGATGAGTATGGTCTGGCCCATGTATTATTCGTTCACGAGCCCATCGAGCAGAGCGCCATCTTCGCGGATCGATCCAGTGCCTTGATCGCGGCCTCGCGTTGCAAGGCAGCACCTTTAGAATCTTTGAACTCCGTATAGCGCACCTTGAACGGGCCGCGGCGCTTGGTGTATTTTGCGCCTTTTCCGGTCACATGCGCTGTCATCCGCCGCTCCAGATCATTCGTGATCCCGGTGTAGAGGCTCCCGTCAGTGCATTCGAGGATATAAACCATCCATATCATATGTGCTGACACGTTCCTTTATCGGCCTGTCTCTTCATGAGTTGAGCGTGAGCCCTGCGACGCTGATCCGGCCTCTCGGCGATGTCCAGCGTGAACGATCGGTAGACCGGCAGAATGATAGCGAAAGTCCGTCGAGCCGACAACGGAAGCCTCGTAGAGGCGCGCAAGACTTGGACTATTTGAAGGCAGGGAAGAGGTCAAACAGCAGACCTGATAGCAGGGTTGCCAGGATCAGGCCTGAGGTCAATGCAATCAAGAGAAACTTGCGGTCCGCGCGCTCGGAATCATGGAACCTATAGCTGCTGGATTTGTGTGGACGGTGAGTCGTCATACCTGCCAGAGCCTTTGTCGTACAAGGGTGAGGGTTCCAAGCCTGGATGCCTGGTATTAACGCGAAGCACTATGCCTGAATCATCCGCTGAGAGGAAATCGGGATTTCCCTGAGAGATAGCGAAATTCCTACTGGGAGAGTCTTGTCCTCATCAGCCCTCGCCCGGCACGCTCGCCATGCATACCATCTTCAGCAGGATCGGCATGGAGCGAATCTCTATCTTGAGACTGTCGTCTGCCCCCTACCGATTGACAGCCCCGATATAAGCGAAGTAGCGTACTTCTTCGATGTCCCATACCACGCCGATTGATCGAGAACTCACTGCGGCCCGTATGGCCCGAAGCGACGGGAACGACGGCAAGTCTCGCGTATGCGCCAGGCGGGCGGTTGCCCATGCTGTCGAACTGTGGCTGGCGGGTGGGGGCGAACCGCGTTGGCGCGGGGATGCGATGGAACATCTTCGGCGGATTCAACATGAGCAGTCGATTCCTGTTCCCGTCCGCCAGGCGGCAGAACGGCTGGCCACCGCTGTGTCCAGACGACAGGACGCGCCGTTTACATCGGATCCGATCGAGGATGCCAATATCATCATCAGCCATCTGACCGCCGAGACGGAGAGGACCAGTCTGCCCTGAGCGCTCTATTGAGTGCTCGAATGGGCATCACGAATCTCACTGTCGCGACAGATCGGTAGAACCGGAGCATTGTGGTCATTATAGTCATGGGCGTTGCAGGAGCCGGGAAGACGACGATCGGACGTCGCTTGGCGGAAGAATTGGGCTGGCAGTTTTCAGACGGCGATGATTTTCATCCAGCGGCGAATATCGACAAAATGCGGCATGGCCAAGCACTGACCGATGCCGACCGGAAGCCATGGCTTGAGCGGATGCATTCCGCGATTGTGGATCGGATCAACAGGAACCAACCGGCCGTGATCGCCTCGTCGATCCTGAAGGCGAGCTATCGAGCGATTGTGCAGGAAGGTTGTGAGGAACACCTGCGGATAGTGTACCTCAAAGGCAGCTTCGAATTGTTTCGTCAGCGCCTCGTCCATCGCGTCGACCATTTCATGCGGCAGGAACTCCTGACCAGCCAATTCGACATTCTGGAAGAACCTACCGATAGCCTGGTGATCGATGCCGCCTTGCCGCCGGACGAGATCGTCAGGCGGATTCGCTCGGGTTTGAACATCTAGCAGACTGCGCAAAACTCCATTGTTGCACAATCGTCACGGCTCACGCGCCTGGTCGGTGTCAGAGCCGGCAGGATGCGCAAAATGGCCGTCCAGCAAGGCCGCAGCGAGCGGAGAGGCGAAGCGTACCCAGTCGTACGGTGAGCCTCTGAGCGATGCGAGAACGCCGCTGGCGGACTTTTTCCGCATCCTGCTAAACAGCGGTACCCTCGCGTGACATTTCCCCTGCTGCCTGTTCGAACGGCGAGGAGATTTCCCGACGCCTGCCGGGATAGGCTCGGTTCCCATGGAGCAGGCTGAGAGGTTTCAACGAGGCCAGAATGTGGCCGCGGATGTCTCTGTCAGACAACTCGCAGATCGGGTGGAGGTTGGATCGGCGGGGCCGGGCGGCGTATGATCACGATTTTCTGTGGGAGGCGCCATGGCACGAATTACCGAAATCGCTCCGGATCTCTTCCATATTTCGACCTTCCTCGCGCCGTTGAATCTGCAGTTCAATCAATTTCTCGTCCGAGACGAGGAGCCGCTGCTGTTCCATACCGGGCCGCGCGCATTGTTTGCGCCGGTAAAGGAGGCGGTGGCCTCGCTCATCGACCCGGCCAGATTGCGATGGATCGGCTTCAGCCATGTTGAAGCGGACGAATGCGGCAGCCTGCCGGAATGGCAAACACTGGCTCCCGAATCGACCGCCGTCTGCAGCCTGGTTGGGAAACTCGTGAGCGTCGATGATTGTGTGGCATTGCGGCCTGCGTTGGGTATGGCCGACGGCGAAGTGTTGAGCACCGGTAAGTATCGCTACCGTTTCCTCCATACGCCGCATGTGCCCCATTGCTGGGAAGCGGGACTGCTGTTCGAAGAGACGCAACGCACGCTCCTCTGTTCCGATCTTTTTCATCAGAGCGGCGATGTCGAGCCCGCTACGGAGTCGGATGTGCTGGACCGGTGCAGGCAGGTGCTGATCGAATACCAACAGGGTCCGCTGGCGAATTACATTCCCTACGGCACGCTGACGGATGCGACGCTTCAACGCCTGGCCGGGTTGCGGCCGAAGACCCTGGCGACCATGCATGGATCGACCTACGTAGGCGACGGAGGAGGCGCGCTACGGGGCTTAGCAGTCATTTTCAAAGACGTGTTGGGAAGCTAGATAAAAGGTCGACAGAAATCTCTTGCTTGTCGTGCGGTGACAGATAGGGACGCGAGTTACCCGGACGGTTATCCAGCGGATGATAATGGAAACGCACCATAGCGGTCTGGCGGCGATCGCGACGTTCAAAGTGGTCAAAGGTCTGTTGCTGCTTGTAGTCGGCGCAGGCCTCCTTCGGCTGGCGCATGGGGAACTCGCGACATTCTTTTCACACCTATTGGAAGTGCTGCATCTGAACCTGCATGCCCATTTGATCCACGCGCTCATCCTCAAGGTGGATGCGCTGCAACCCCATGGCGTCCTCATGATGGGAATCGTCAGTCTGGGCTATGCCGGGTTGTTGCTCATCGAAGGGGTCGGCTTATGGCTCGGGGTGTCCTGGGCAGCCTATATGGCTGTCATCTCCACAAGCATTTTCCTTCCGGCCGAATGTTATGAAGTCATGCGGCAGGCCTCCATGGTGCGTATGGCGATCCTGCTCGTGAACCTGGCTATCGTGGGCTACCTCATCAGGGAACTGGCGGAGCAGAGATTGCGATAGGGATTCACCGGACGAGGGCGCTCCGAAACACACATTTCTCGCGACATGCCGCCTGGGCTGATCCCTAGTTGCTCTGCCGACCCATGCGGACGAAAGTAGACCAACGTTCCGCTTTTGGATCTTCCTCACGAAGGAGAACTGCGCCATGAAAGACAAGAGGAAAGCGGGGGATTTCTGGTCCTGCCGGCTCGATCGGCGGCAGCTGTTGAAAACGCTGGGCATCGCCGGATCGTTGCTCGCGTTGAATGGCCCGCAAGGAATCGCCCATGCGTTGGCTGATCGCCAGGCGCGGAGAATCGCCGCCGAGCCGGGATCAGGCCCCGCCGACGGCATGGTTCCCCGGCGCATGCTGGGTAAAACGGGTGTGGAAGTATCAGCCCTCTGCTTCGGTGGCTCCCACCTGGGACGTATCGACGGGGAGGCCGAAGCCATCCGGGTGCTTCATGAAGCCATCGATGCAGGCATCACCTTTATGGACAATGCTTGGGAATATAACCACGGGGTCTCCGAGGAACGGATGGGGAAAGCCTTGCAAGGGCGCAGGCAGCAGGTATTCCTCATGACCAAGGTCTGTTCCCACGGACGGGACAAGAAGATAGCCATGCAGCAGCTCGAGGAATCCCTTCGCCGTCTGCGGACGGATTACATCGATCTCTGGCAGATCCACGAGGTGATCTATGTCAACGATCCCGACCGGCACTTTGCTCCCGGTGGCGCAACCGAAGCCTTGATGGAGGCCAAACGTCAGGGCAAGGTGCGATTTCTGGGATTCACCGGACACAAGGATCCGGACATCCACCTCAAGATGCTGCAGCACGACTTCCCCTTCGACACCTGCCAGTTGCCCTTGAACGTGTTCGATGGCACCCACCGCAGTTTCGAACGGGAAGTGTTACCGGTCCTGAACCGGCGCGGCATTGCTCCACTGGCCATGAAATCCCTCAGCGGAACCGGCGATGCCGTCAAGCAGGGCCTGGTGACCGTGGAGGAAGCCCTGCGCTATGTGTTGAGTTTGCCGGTGGCGACCGTGGTGAGCGGCATCGATTCGCGCGACGTGCTCCGTCAAAACCTCTCGATCGCGCGGACATTCACGCCGATGACCGTCGCCGAGATGGATGGCTTGCGAACCCGCATGGCGCCCTATGCGAAGGAAGGGAAGTACGAGTTGTTCAAGTCCACCAATCGGTATGATGGAAGGATTGGACGTGAGCAACAGGGGCTCTCCTGAATCTCGAGCACCGCAGGTATTGTCTCGATGGATACTCCAGGGGAATTCCTAGCTGCCCGTCACAGCGCAGCGGGGTATAGACAAATCATCACCAGAGGGGAGATCCGACCATGTCTGAAATCAATTCTATGTACCATGCCCGTTTGCGAAGTGACGATCTCAAAGGTCAGATCGATAAGCTGGAAAGTTTGGCTCACCATACGGTGGTGAATCCGACGTTCGATACGTTCGACGCCGAGACGGAAGAGTTGATCGCCAAAATCTACGGCGCGACTCATCAGTACGTGGAGTCCTATAGGTACGCGGCGTTGGGCGAAGCAGAAGCGATGGTGAATCTGCCGGAGTCGGCGCAAGAGGAACAGGCGCGGGACATTCCTAAGAAAGGCCTTCAGCAGCGACGCCAAGTCCTACAGAGCATTTTGACGGATCTCCAGGAACTGGAAAGACAAGAAGCCAATGTGCTTGAGGGGGAAGATCGTGAAGATCCTCCCGGCCTCAGTTAGATGCCTTGCTAGGTGATGAATCATTCAGGATGTGAGCAGAGTCTTGAACGGCACGGTGGAATCTTGCAAGGCTGCCACTTTGGCGGACAGATCCGTCTGGCTCTTGATGAGTTTCTGGAGGGTCGGAAGATCTTTATTGCCGGCATTCATGGCAAAGTAGGCCGTAAGCCGCTGTTGCCTGAGATACAGTATGAAGCAGGATAGGTTTTCAAGGCTTCCACGTAGGAGGACCTGGTCATACCCCAGCTCGTCGCCCGCGAATTCCAGATGCAAGTCGAAAATGTCCGACCACACATAGGTCAACAAATCGTACGGCCGGCGCGCCCCGGTCATGTTTTGCGCTGCGAGCTGGCCGCTATATTCCGCATGTCCCCAATGTTCGACCCGGCGTCGTTTGCCGAAGAGAGGATCGACATACCTCGCCACGTCCCCGGCGGCATAGAGGTCCAGATGGGAGGTCTGGAGATACTCATCGACGAGGATGCCGTTGTCGACCGCCAGTCCTGCCTCTCGGGCTAATTCCACATTCGGAAGGATGCCGACGCCGATGCAAATGAAGTCACAAGGCAGGACGGCTCCCGATTTGAGAAGAACCGTGGCAAGCTGATTGTATGGTTGAATTCCGGTGACGATTTCACCCGTGCGAAAGGTGACGCCTTTGGCGGCACAGTATTGCTGAACGACGCGGGCGAGTTGCTCATCGGCGAAGCGGGGCCAAATGTGCGAAGCGGTTTCCACCACCGTGACATGCACCCCTCGCTGAGTCAACGACGCTGCAACCTCCAGGCCGATGAATCCTGCGCCGATGAGCACTGCCTCTGTGCCGGCCTTGGCAGAGGCGGCGATGGCCATGGAATCGTCCAGCGTGCGAAGATAGTGGACCCTGGCAGCGTCCGCGCCGGGGATTTTGAGATGGACGGGACGGCCGCCCGTGGCAATCAGCGCCTTCTCGAAGCGTAATGTCTCTCCGCCGGCCAGCGTCGCCGTGTGAGTCTCGATGTCGAGCTTCACCACCGCCCTGCCGACCTTCACGTCGATCTGTTGCGCGTCAAAGAACGAGGGCTCATCGAAGAAAAGCCGCTCTTTCGACGTTTCGCCGCGCAGAAATTCTTTGGACAGCGGAGGGCGGTCGTAGGGCAGGTGCGGCTCTTCCGTCACGAGGGTGATGGAGGCTTTCGCATCCAGTTGCCGCAGCTGCTTGGCGGCCTGGCTGGAAGCGAGGCCGCCGCCTATGAGAAGATACTGTGTCAAGTCCATAGGGCGTTGCCTCCTGCTGAGTCAATAATTTCACCATACGCCATTGCGGCCGCGCAATGCACGCCTTCGGAGGCAGTGAGACGACCACCCGGCGCGCCCTCCTGTTCCATCGCCCGGCGATGTGTTATAAACTGGCTGTTTCCCTGCCCGTTGCTCGTTATCACCATCGGGTATCTCGTACAATCAATTTAGGCCTTGCCGGATCGCACGATCGTCAGACCGTCAGTTCCGAGTGGGTACAGAGGAGAATGGAACAGGATGAGTAAGAAGGAAATCGACGCGGCGCAGCGACTGATGAGCCTCATGTTCAAGGCCCATCCTTGGCATGGGGTCTCCATGGGCGATCATGCGCCGGAGGTGGTGACGGCCTACATTGAAATCGTGCCGACCGATACGGTGAAATACGAAGTCGACAAAGCCAGCGGATTTTTGAAGGTCGATCGGCCGCAGCGCTTCTCGAACTTCTGTCCCGTTTATTATGGCCTGATTCCGCAAACCTATTGCGGCGAAGGCGTGGCCCATCTTTTCGGGCAGCGCGCCAACCGTCCCGGCATGATCGGAGACGGTGATCCCCTGGATATTTGCGTGCTCACCGAAAAGACGATTCCACACAGCGATATTCTGCTCACCGCGCTGCCCATCGGCGGGCTCAGCATGGCGGACGGCGGCGAGGCGGACGACAAGATTATTGCGGTCATGCGGGACGATGCCGTCTATGGGAACTATACCGATCTTAAGGATTGTCCGATGACTCTCCTCGACCGGCTGCAGCATTATTTTCTGACCTACAAACATGCGCCGGGCGCGACGCAACATAAGGTGGAAATTACGAGTATGTACGGCCGCGATGAGGCGTTGAAGGTCATCCGAACCAGTCACGACGATTACAAGAAAAAGTTCCCCGAGCTGGAATCCTTGTGGCCTGCCGGTACGAGAACTTAGTCCAACAAGAAAGGTCTATTCCCCCCGATGAAACACAATCAGACGCCTTCGCAGACCGAACCCACGGCCAAGGGATTTTCTCCCGGTTTTGCCGCGCTCGGGTTGGAAGCTTCCCTGTTGGCGACCCTCGAAGCCTTGGGTTATGAAGAGCCCACCCCGATTCAGCGCGAGGCAATCCCTCCGTTGTTGGAAGGACGCGACCTGCTGGGCCAAGCCGCCACGGGAACCGGGAAGACAGCGGCATTCGCCTTGCCGGTCTTGCAGCGTATCGCCCATGGTCCACGAAACCGGCCCACGGCACTCGTACTGGTACCGACCCGGGAGTTGGCCGTGCAGGTGAGCGAAGCGGTGCAACGGTACGGGAAGGAACTGCGGATCAGCGTGCTCGCCCTGTACGGCGGCCAGGCTATGGGACCGCAGCTTCAGGCGCTCCGGCGCGGGGTGGAAGTCATCGTGGCGACGCCGGGCCGTGCATTGGATCACCTTCGCCGTCAGACGTTGAAGCTGAACGAGCTCAAAATCGTGGTGCTGGACGAGGCGGACGAAATGCTCGACATGGGCTTCGCCGACGATCTCGATGCCATTCTGGAGCAAACGCCGGCGACTAAGCAGACGGCGTTGTTTTCGGCCACCATGCCGCCGAGGATCGCCTCCATCGCCCGCCGGCATTTGAAAAATCCGGTCGACGTGACGATTGCGCGGGAGCCGGTGAAGGCTGGAGCGACGCCCAAAGTGCAGCAGACCGCCTACGTGGTCGGTCGCGCCTATAAGCTTGCGGCGCTCGCCCGTATCCTGGACATTGCCACACCCAAATCGGCGCTGGTGTTTTGCCGAACCCGTTTGGAAGTCGATGACGTGACCGCCGGCTTGAACAGTCGCGGCTATCGGGCAGAGGCCATCCATGGAGGCATGAGCCAGGTCCAGCGCGATCGCGTGATGCAGGCCTTTCGATCCGGACAGACCCAGCTCTTGGTCGCCACCGATGTAGCGGCGCGAGGGCTGGATATCCCCTCCGTGTCCCACGTGATCAATTACGATCTTCCTTCCTCGTTGGAGGTCTACGTCCATCGGATCGGGCGGACGGGCCGGGCCGGACGTGAAGGCGCGGCCATGACGATCATCGATCCGCGTGAACAACGCCTCTTGCGCAGCGTGGAACAACATACGAAAGCGAAGATCACCATCGATCAGGTGCCATCCGTGGGTGATCTGTTGGCCAAACGGCTGGAACGGACGAAAGCCTCCATTCAAGAAACTTTGGAGGGAGACGGTTTGGAGGATTTCCGCCGGGTCGCCCAGGCGCTGGCTGGGTCGGCTGATCCGATGGATATCGCGGCGGCGGCCATCAAGCTGATCTATCAATCGCACGGTGGCGAGCGGGCCGATGAAGAGATTCCTGCGTTGCAGGCGAGGGCGATGGAACCCTATCGCCCTTCCCGTCCGTCATACGGAGCGGCAGGCCAGCAGGGAGATCGCGCCAGAGCGCCGCGAGCAGGCGCCGGTCCTCGAGGCCGGGCGGCTGGAACCGTGCGGGTCTATGTGGGGGCGGGACGCGCCGCGGGCGTCGGACCTGGTGATCTGGTCGGCGCCATTGCGAATGAGGCAGGCGTGCCGTCGCGCATGATCGGCGCGATTGAAGTCGAGGAGCGATTCTCTCTGGTGGATGTGCAGGAAGAGGCGGCGCGGCAGATTATCGAAGCGTTGGGACGGACGAGGATCAAGGGACAAAAGGTGGCGGTCAGGCTGTTTCGGGATTGACGCCACGGGCCTGGCGCCGGTCTTGACGAATCATAAAGCACCGTCGCCTTGCAGCCCGTCCCGTGACCGACAGACTACGCTCATGATGTTTTCCCGGGCCTTCACATCGCCCCATGCCTGGATCAAGCATGTTGCTCAATCGGCCATGGATATGCAGAGACGAGCCGATACCATTCGCTCGTGGCCTGCTGGGACCGCGCCTTCCATCGAGATTCCCTTCGTAGACCTGCCTCTGATTGTCCATCCACGTTAATGGTAAGGATAGCGCCGTAGAAACTCTTGATGGCGAGCGGTTGTGCCCGCCGTGATCCAGTGATTCGTGGCGCGAAAGTGAAATCTGCCAGTTCGGGATTCTGTTGAATCGCCTGTACGGTCCCCCCCATCCGTTCCACATCGACGCCGTTGGTGGTTGCGCTCATCGTTGCCTGTGACATGGTGCATCCTCCCGTTGTTGGTTGATCAGCGATGCTGAGCTTGAAACAAGAGCCGGTCGGCATTCCGGCAGAAACCTTCCCAATTCATCCCTGTACCCGTTCGAGCGAGAGTCCACGGAACACCTGCCTGCGGGATGGTACCGGGCGTCTGAAGCGAGAAAAACGTCCTTCGCAGGAGAGCAGGCGCCAGGCTCCGTGTGTCCCTATGGCCTGGGCCAGGTTCTGCACCAGCGCAGAAAAAAATCCGTGGCCGGTTTCCGTCGCGGTGCCCTGAAGAATGGCGCACAGGGCTGCATCGGCTTCCAGGCCTTGTAGCCGGAGAGAATTCTGGTCGTAGGGCGGGGGCATGGAAAGATGGCAAGGTATGAATCCATAGGATCTGGTTCAAGAGCGAAAGCGGGCCTGCAGAGATGCATCGTGGCCTGATCCGCAGACTCCCATGCCGCCGCCGATAATGTTACGATGGCCGATGCCCGCAGAATCTTCCGCTTCCATCGAAACCAACATTCCGCAACGCATGGATCGCCTTCCTTGGTCCCGCTGGCATTGGCTGGTGATCACGGCTCTCGGTGTCACGTGGATACTGGATGGGCTTGAAGTCTCCATCGTGGCGGCGCTCGGTCCGGTCCTCACGCACAGCACAACCTTGCATCTCACGCCGTCGGAGGTCGGGCTCACGGCTTCGGCCTATCTGTCCGGCTCCGTGCTCGGCGCGATTGTGTTTTCCTACCTGACCGACCGGCAGGGGCGGAAGAAGTGGTTTCTGTTCACTCTCATGCTCTACCTCGTCGCGACGGTTCTGACGGCATTTTCCTGGGATCTGTGGAGCTTCATGTTCTTTCGTTTTTTGACCGGTGCAGGCATCGGGGGAGAATATGCCGCGATCAATTCCGCCATCGACGAACTCATCCCGGCTCGTACCCGCGGACATACCGACCTGGCGATCAACGGCAGCTGGTGGCTTGGAAGCGCCGCCGGAGCCCTCCTTTCCATCGTGCTGTTGAATCCCTTGCTGGTCCCGGAATACCTGGGATGGCGCTTGTGCTTCGGGTTCGGCGCAATCCTCGGCGTGAGCATCCTGCTGATCCGCCGCATCGTTCCGGAAAGCCCGCGATGGCTCATGACCCATGGGAAAGTGAAGGAGGCGGACGACATCGTCTCTGGAATCGAAGCGCAAATCCTGCGTGACGGCCGGCATGCTTCCCTGCCGCCGGCCGAAGGCTCCATCACCGTCCACGCCCGCCCGCATGCGACGTTGATCACGGTCGCCAGGGAACTGTTCATTACCTATCCCCGGCGTACGGTGTTGGGAATCGCGCTCATGGTGACGCAATCGTTCATGTACAATGCCATTTCCTTCACCTATCCGTTCGTGCTGACAAAGTTCTATGCGGTGCCCAGCCACCACATCGGCTTTTATATTGTGCCGTTCGCTATCGGAAATTTCCTGGGCCCCTTGTTGCTCGGCCGCTTTTTCGATACGATCGGCCGCAAGCAAATGATCAGCTTCACCTATGCCGTTGCAGGCTGCCTGCTGGCGGTGACCGGCTATTTCTTTTGGCAGGGCGCGTTCACCTCAACCACGCAAACGATTGCCTGGTCGATCATTTTTTTCTTCGCATCCGCCGGCGCCAGCGCGGCCTATTTGACCGTGAGCGAAATTTTCCCCATGGAGATCCGCGCCATGGCCATCGCGTTTTTTTTCGTGGTGGCGCAAGGGGCGGGAATCCTGGCCCCCTGGCTGTACGGCAAGCTGATCGAAACCTCGGCCGAAAGCGTGTTTTACGGATACCTGCTGGGAGCAGGAATGATGCTGGCCGGGGCGGCGGTGGAATTGTGGCTGGGGGTGAAGGCCGAGCGCCGATCGCTTGAGCACATCGCCGCGCCGCTATCCGCACAACCCCTCTCGGAGGATCGGCCGCAGGCTTCGTAGTCGTGCCGGTCGAAGCATAGAGGATCGTTCATCATTCCAAACATGTGCGATAAGGAAACGACCGTCATGCGGCCTCTTGGGCCGCTGTGTACCTGTTCTGCTTGGAGTGTGCAGGGATCGAGGATGAAGGAAACGCGATTGAAATGAGGATCGAGTGACCATACTTCCCTGGACGGCCGCCTTGCGCGACTGGCAGGTCCGCGCGGTATCGGAGGTGCTGTTGCAGAAGCAGGCAGACTTTCTCGTCACGGCGACGCCTGCGGCGGGCAAAACCAGGTTTGCACTACGGATCGCCCATCAGTATCTGGCCGATCGCGCGGCCGGCCGCGTGCTCGTGATCTGCCCCACCAACCATCTTCGGACACAGTGGGCTGCGGCGGCCGGTCAGGTCGGTATTCAACTCGATCCGTCGCTCTCGAATGAGCAGGCCTGCGAGGCGCGCGACTATCACGGCGCGGTCGTGACCTATCAGCAAGTGTGTCTGGCGCCGGAAGTATTCCGGCGGGCCTGCCGCAGCAGAAAAACCCTGCTCATCTTCGACGAATTGCACCATGCCGGCGACGGCAAGGACTGGGGCAAGGCTTTGCGGGAGGCCTTCGGCGAAGCGGTGTTTCGTCTGGCGCTGTCCGGCACGCCCTTTCGTTCGGATAATAATCCGATTCCCTATGTGCGGTACGAGCAGGGGGAAAGTCAGGCTGATTTCACCTACGGCTATTCGCAGGCGATCAGAGACGGCGTCTGCCGTCCCATTCTTTTTCCCAGTTATGAAGGTGAACTGACCTGGTTATCGGAGGGGCGTGAACATCGCGCCACCTTTGAAGACGGGCTTACCTTCGAGCGGCAGCGGGAACGGCTTAAAACCGCCTTGCTGCAGGACACGTGGCTGGGACCGGTGTTGAGCGATGCCCATGCCGAATTGCAGCGGTTGCGCAAGCAGGAACAGCCGGATGCAGGCGGACTCATCGTGACGATCAATCAGGACCATGCGCGGCAGGTGGCGGATCTCGTCATGAAGATTACCGGCCAGCGTGCCCAGGTGGCGGTGTCCGATGATCCTTCCGCCTCGAAGACCATTGAATCCTTTGGCCGCCATAAGTCCCAGCAATGGCTGGTGGCGGTGAATATGGTGAGCGAAGGGGTGGATATTCCAAGGCTCCGCGTCGGGGTCTATGCGACGAATGTGTTGACGGAGATGTATTTTCGTCAGGTTGTGGGGCGCTTCGTGCGCATGCAGGATAACATTCCCAATCCGCAACGGGCCTGGCTCTATTTGCCCAAGGATGCGACGCTGGTGCATCATGCCAGGCGCATCAAGGTCGAGCGGGACCATGTGCTGGAAGACATCATGCCGGCGGTGCAGCGGACTCTGTTCGGCACCGCGGCTACCTCTCTGAAAGAATATATCCCCTTGAACGGAGTGGCCCGACTGGATGCCTTGATCGGCGCCGACGAAGGTGACCAGGCCACGGAAGGCAAGCTCCCGGCGGCGCCGGTCGCGCTGCATGACCAAAAAAATAGTTTGCGGGATAAACATCGGGATCTCGTCGGAGCGGTGGCGCGCAAATGCGGAGTCGATCACCGGCAGCTCAACGCGGAACTGATCAAACGGACGGGAGGCCGGGTTGACCAGGCGACGATCCCGCAACTGGAACGCCGGATCGCCCTGTTGGAACGTTGGCGGGAGTCCGGATTCGACCGGAAGCGGTAATCAGGCATGGCGATCGACTGGGGTCACGGATGACAGATACGGGAGGGAATGAGAATGGCTGGAAGTACGAGGACAAGGCGGACGCGCGGGGCCGTGAAGAGGGCGACGCAGGTTCCGGCGAAGAAATCGGCTCCATTGCGCCGGGGCAAGACGACCAGCGCCAAACGACCGGCTGTTTCTGTCGTGGTCCTCTCCGGATCAACCGCCCTTCGCCGGAACAAGGCGGCGGAACTGGTGGCGGAAGAACTACAATTGGATCTGACGAAAGTGAATCTGTCGTCGGTGGTGAGCCGATACGTCGGCGAAACCGAGAAGAACATCAACCGGGTTTTCGACGAGGCTGAGCGCAGCGGATCGATTCTGTTCTTTGACGAGGCGGATGTGCTGTTCGGCAAGCCGCGCGCGGGCAAAACGGGCAAGAGCCACTACGCCGATGCCGGGGCTGCTCATCTGCTGCAACGGATCGAAGACCACAAGGGTCTGGTCATCCTCACGACCGACGGGAAAAGCCGGATCGATCAGGCCCTATCCCGGCAGGCGCAGGTGGCGGTGATGGTGGGCATCAAGAAGAAACGGAAGAAGAAAACTGCGTGAGGAGTCGTCCACTCCAAGGGCCATTCGAGAAGCTATGTTGCCAACACAGGTTGGTCAAAAAATGCGAGCTTCTTACCCGCCCAACACCGGCGCGCCAAGACGCGTCTTGTCCAAAGGCAAGGCCGCAGCGAGGTCCACGGCGCAAAGAATAATGAGCGCACGTTTGTGGACGCCGACGAGACGGCGAGTCGCCAATGTCTTGGCCGCGGCGTCACGTTCTTACCCGCCTGCCCCACGCCTGCCGAGACAGGCTCTTTTCCCATGGGGAGTACGTTGAAGGTCCGAGAGATGCAAGAACGCGGCTGACAGATTTTTTCAGCATCCTGTGAGGATTATTCCGTCTCCTCGCTGGCCTCCAGGCATTTGGTGCATTGTTCCAGGTCCGGCACACCATGGGCGCTACAGAAATGCCGGTGGCACAGGCCGCATAGCATAAAGGTCATCTTGATACGATCCTCTGCTTCACAGCAGTAACAGTTTTTCGCGGTTCTTGCCTTGGGCATGGTCCTTCTCCTCGAAATGTGTGCGTCGGTTCAACTGAGTGTCAGCGTTGCGTGAGCGGGCCATTCTCCCGTCGTTGCGAATCTTCCTCCGGATACTGTCATGAGCTGGTGGCCGCAGGGTGAAGCGGCAATCCGCTACTTCGCCATGGACCATCCACCCGCCATGGCGGGCGTCCGGCATGGACAACAGGCAACCGGTCAAGCAGTAGTTGAGGACAGGTCAGGTGCCTGGGCCGGAGTCAGCCCGGAGCGCTCACGTCGGTAAAAGGGGTGATCGTGCCTCGCTTTCCGCATGCCCGTGAAAGCGGAGATGACCCGGCAGGAATGCCCGACTCGTTATATCACACCCGGATGAACATTTTCCGATCTTGCCGTCACACTCATAGGTGTATCGAGGTCTCCATTCCTTGTAGGGCCGCCCAGACTCCATGCCCCAGATTGTTGGCCGATCGATAACTATGTCGAGCGAGTCGTGCAGCCAACGGCCAAGTCTGAGGTTTCACAAGCACCCACATGGCGATGCGAGGAATGTCGATGATGTCGAAGCCGCCCAGGATAGGAGAGAGATCGTCGTCGAGCCCGTCGGATACGCCTTTTATCGCCAGGCAGGGAATATTTCGCTGTTTGCAGAGCGTCGCGATCGTTTGGCTCTCCATGTCCACGGCAATCGCCGGGGTCGTGGCGGCCAAGGCGCGTCGTGCTGCCGGCGTGAGTACGGGTAGGCTGACCGTCACAAGCGGGCCGACATGGAAGGGAATGCTCTGCCGCTTCAGCGCCTGTTCGGCCACGGCAATCAGGCGGGAATTTTCGGATTGGACGATCAGTTCGCCTATGTGTATATGGGGCTTGAGCGCTCCGGCAAGGCCGGAGCAGATCATCAGATCCAATTTTTGAGAGTCCAGGAATCGGTCCACGCGCTCCTTGGATACGGCAGGCACCATCCCGGACAGGCAGAGTCGTATGGTATGCCCGTTGTGTTCGGCTCCCCAAATCTCGTCGCGGGCATCGAGCAGTTCAAGCTTGAGACGCCGGCAGACTTCGCGCACTTCCCATTTCACCTCGGCGACGAGTCCTATGTTCATGTCGTCCTCCCGTTTGTGACATATCCTTGCTCTCTGAACCAACGGACGGCCTGTTCGAGTGCGTCCTGCAACGGGGTCTGGGGCAAACCCAATTCCATGACCGCCTTGCGACTGTCATAACGCATCGGTTGCCTCGCCATTCGCACTCCATCCAGAGAAGCGCGTGGAACCTGTCCGGTAACTCGGGCCAAGAGTTCTCCGCAACCTCCGGCGCACAATGCGACGAAATAGGGGATTTTCATGCGAGGGGGGCGCCGCCGGCTCACCTGTCCGAGTAATCCCAGGAAGTCGCTGAACGGGAGGTTCTGGTGCCCAAGAATGTAGCGCTCGCCGACGCGCCCTTGCGTTGCGGCCAACCAATGACCGATCGCCACATCTTTCACCGCAATCCAATTGAAGGCGGCCTCCAGAAATGCGGGGAGGCGTCCATTGAGAAAGTCCACGATGAATTGGCCGGTCGGAGTCGGGCGCCGGTCCAGGGCTCCGATCGGGGTCGACGGATTCACGATGGTGATCGGCGCGCCCTGCCGGATCAGATTCCAGACAGCCTGCTCCGCAAGAATTTTCGTGCGCTGGTAGGTGCTGCGTGCCTCATCGGGCGCGACGAAATCTTGCTCTGTCCCGAGACGGCCAGAGGAGCATCGTACCGTTACGGCACTCGATGTATACACGATTCGTTTCACTCCAGCCTGACAAGCCGCCTCCAGAAGCCGCACAGTGCCGCCGACGTTGACATCATGCATGGCTTCAGGATCGGGCACCCATAGGCGGTAGTCTGCCGCCACATGGAAGAGCAGATCAACGCCCTGCACGGCGCGTTCCAATGATTGGCGGTCGGTGAGACTTCCCAGTACCGGCTTCAGACGAAGATCCGACAAGGCGGAGAGGTCGCTCGTCGGCCGCACCAGCGCAAACAGATCCTGTTGTTGGTCCGCCAAAGCCCGCGCGACATGTGCCCCGACGAATCCGGTCGCTCCAGTCACCAATATCCGCACGATGATCCTGTTCGCTCTTAAAGTGTGCTAAAAAACAGGCTGTCGAAAAAGTCCGTCTGCCGCCGGCTTTTTGATCGAGACCGGCAGGAGCGCTCATTCTCCGGTTGCGAACGGCCGCCCATTGTACGAGAAACCAAAGGAGGTACGCACACTCTATCAGGGCTGTGCGCTCACCGTCGCGATGCTTTCCAGCGCCTGGTGAAGAGCTTCCGCCGCCACGCGATTGCCTTCGTCAGTCCAGTGTGTATCATCGGGCAGATAAGTCGCAATACCTTTGCGTGACGCAGTTTTAAGCGGGGAGGTGAGATCGACATACTCGATGCTTGGCTCTAATGTCGTTAAGAGCCGGCGCATTTTCTCAGGCAGATCGTCGGTCGGCCATGGGAGGGCTCCGTTCGTCGCCAATGAAACATTCTCGAGGTCATGGTAGACCCGATACTTTTCCGGGACGAAAGCCACGATGAACCGTATGTTGCGCTCGCGGCAGAGCTTCGCCGCCTCCGCAATGGAGGCGGCGGCCTTGTAAAGCGCGGAATCCGACGGTCGCTCAACTTCGGTCGGGGCGAAAAATACGGTCTCAGTCATGTTCTGTGCGTCCGTAAATTCTGCCCGCAACGTGTTGACCGATTCACTCGGCACACATTGTTGAGTCGAACGAAACATGAGAGCCGCCACATTCCTGGTTAATGAACGAAACCACAAATCCTGCCAGAACGCATTGCCGGAGGCAGAGACCCTGTTCTCATAATCATCCGCATCGAGAAAATCATTGCCTTCGAAAAACGCCCATACGACGGTCTTGGGTTTGAGCGGCAGGCCGAACCGCCGGAGCACGGCCAGTTCCTGCTGAGGTCCATAACCGGAATGGCCGAGATTGGCGACCGGCTGTCCTTGCAACTCGCTGAGAACCGTCGTGATCAGTTTGGTTTCCGATGTGAGATAGCCCTCGATGTACGAGTCCCCGATGACAACGAGCCCGGCTTCAGAAAGCCGGCGATCATTGCGAAACCCGTTATGGTCGTACCGTACGGCAACCTTTCGCGCCGGATCGGGAGGAATGCACAAGGCTTGGCCGAGGTTTCCTTGATAGGCGGCTTCAAATCGATAATACGGATCGTGTCGCCACAGGAGCTCGTTATCGAACCGCCGCCCCGGCAGACTCAAGACATTGTCCTGTTCGTAGGATCCCAATAACGAACGGTAATCCACAGCGCCGATCAGGACGGCTCCTTCGACCACCAACAAGCACAAGGCAATGGCGCCTGTCGTGAGGAGAAACCGCGTTCCTACTTCGGGAAGCGGTACCCTTGCAAACATCCCATACAACGCCCAGACCAACAAATAGGACGCGACAATATTATCGAGCAAATGTCGGATGTTCGTCACGCCTGAAAACAGGAACAGGCCGCATCCCATGCAAAACACAGCCATGGTCGCAATGGATACGATTCCCCATTTTTTATCGTCTCGCATGGCTAGCACGGGTGTCTGTCAGTCATTGGCCTGAAATGTGAGGGACCATCGGTCGCGCGGAGTCCAGACAAAGAGTCGGCGGCGAGATGACTGTCCAGTAATACTGGACATGATGTGCCTCTGTCAACAAATGGAAGTCTGATGTGCCGGATGCACCGGTTCTCTAAAGCGACGGCGCGAAGTGACTCTGGAGAAGTGTGAACGGGTATGTCGGGGCGAACTGAAGATTGGAAGACCGCGGAGAGCCAAATGAACAATTAGGATGAGGGACAGGTCGGGATCCGGCGAGACAGCCAGCGCGCAATGCTTTATGAATCCTCCGTCTGAATGGATGTTTAGCGGGCTTCCGAGAGGTCCCGCCGGCTTTCCGGACGGTCCGCCTCTTCCCGCAGCAGAAACTTGATGGATGGATTCGATTTGATGCAGTAGGCCAGCAGGTGTTCTGAGGTGAACAGCATGACGGGACGGCCCTGTTGGTCGATGAGCCGCAGGGTATCGGACGGCCAATAGACCGCCGCAATCACGGCAGGATCCCCGACGATCCACCGGGCCAGGGTATGGGGCAGCCGATCGACCGATGTCTTGACCGCATATTCATTCTCCAGGCGCGACACGACCACATCGAATTGCAGCTCTCCCACCGCGGCCAGTACCGGTTCGCGGCGCACATGATCCGGCGAATAATAAATCTGCATGACCCCTTCCTCCTCCAGCTGCTTAAGTCCCTTCTGGAACTGCTTATGCTTGGAAATGTCCTCGCTGCGCAGGAGGCCGAAACATTCCGGGGCAAAGTGTGGAATAGGGTCGAATGTCAAGGTGCTGTCCGACGTAAGCGTATCGCCGATCGTGAACAGGCCGGGATTGACTAACCCGACCACGTCGCCGGGAAAGGCTTCGTCGATCGTTTCGCGGTCGCGGCCGAAGAGCCGATGGGGACGTGTCATCCGGATCTTGCGGCCCAGCCTGGCATGATAGACCATCATGTCTTTCTCGAAGCGGCCGGAGCAAATGCGGAGGAAGGCCATGCGGTCGCGATGTTGCGGGTCCATGTTCGCCTGGATTTTGAAGACGAATCCAGAGAAAGTCTCGTCCGTCGGCTGTATCAGGCCTTGAGCGGTCCGGCGGGGGCCGGGAGAGGGGGCGAGTTGAGTGAAGGCGTCGAGGAAGGGACCGACGCCGAAGTTGGTCAGCGCGCTGCCAAAAAACACCGGGGTCAATTCTCCCGCGAGAAAGCGGGTGCGATCGAAGGAGGTGCCGGCGCCCGTCAAGAGTCCGATTTCTTCCTGCAGCGGACCGTAAGCTTCGCCGAGCTGGTCCGCCAGGCGCGGATTGGGAAAGCTCTCGACTTTCACCGGCGCCCGGCGCTGATTGTGCGCTGTCCGTTGAAAAAACAAGACCTGGCGGTTCTGGAAATCGTAGACGCCTTGAAAGCCGGACCCCTCGCCGATGGGCCAATTGAAGGGCACCGCGGTCATGCCCAACGTGCGCTCGATTTCATCGAGCAGATCGAAGGGGTGGCGTCCCGGCTGGTCCATTTTGTTGATGAAGGTCAGAATCGGGATGCCGCGTTTGCGGCAGACGGCAAACAATTTCTTGGTCTGCGGCTCGATGCCTTTGGCGCCGTCGAGCACCATGACCGCGCTATCCACCGCCATGAGCGTGCGGTAGGTATCTTCGCTGAAGTCCTGGTGTCCCGGGGTATCGAGAAGATTCACACGCACGCCTTGATAGTCGAACTGAAGCATGGTGGAAGTGATCGAAATGCCGCGCGCCTGCTCCAACTCCATCCAGTCCGACTTGGCCTGACGTTGGCTGGAGCGCGCCTGCACGGCGCCGGCCAGATGTACGGCTCCCGCATAGAGCAGCAACTTTTCCGTCAGCGTAGTCTTTCCCGCGTCGGGGTGTGAAATGATCGCAAACGTGCGCCGCCTCAGCACCTCTCGCCGTAATTCATCAGACGCGGACTTCTCGACCGGCAGGGACATAGACCTCCAGGTGGTTCAGTTGGCTCGCGAGTGCATGCGCAGCAACCCTCTTCTACCAGTAGGTACGCCGTTGCGGCAAGAAGGAGAAAGCAGAAAAGAAATCCCAGGCCCATGCGTGAGTAGGGCGAAAGTAGCCTTCCCTTAGGGGTTTCCCCAGTTAGGGACAGCATGGGACCGCGCTATCGTGAGGTAAGCATCGAACGGTATGTGAGCCGGCTCGATAAGCCGGGCAGGAGTTTCTGTTGAAACATTCCATGGACAGCGAGCAGCGACGATCATGCACCCTGCTGACCGGGACTCGGCAGGGGCCTGTTCGGAGTGATGCCCTGTCTTTAGAAGGCCGGGAAAGGAGTTGTTCAAACGTCGAATAGTACAAGGCACAACATGAACCCGGACAGGTATCGAATCACCTTCATGAAGGAAAAGATTATGACACAGGATATTTTCAGGCAATTGGCCCTGCTTACTCTTTGGATCGTTTCAATGGCAGTGGGTGGCGAAAGCTTGGCTGATACGGCGGGAACTGATCAGCACCTTGCCGGCAACCGCGTGCTGCTTGGCACGGTGGAGGAGGTGCGAAGCGAGCAGGCGCGGATCGATACGGGAGAGGGACAACCCCGCTTCGTTCCGATGAATGTGCGGAAGGACAAGGGATTGCCGGACTTGAAAAAAGGTGATCTCGTCGAAGTGACGGTCAATGATCAGAATCTGCTGGTCGATGTGCATAAGGCGGGCGAGTCCAGCCAGCACCATATCGTTCAGGGTCAGCTTGCCGGGCCGCTGGAAACCGGGCACGATAAGGCGGTCATTCGTACGTCCGATGGCAAAGAGCAATCTCACTTCATTCGGCCGGTCGCGAGAAGCAAGGTGGCGGGCATCCCTGTTGGAGCGGATGTCTTTTTCCTTATCGACGAGTTGGACAAAATCGTGGACGTGACGTTTGGGAGCAAGGAAGCGGCGGTTCACTCCTCGGAACAGTCG
Source organism: Nitrospira sp. (assembly GCA_020697375.1). Next base: position 74,361 of record JAJFBJ010000010.1, read on the forward strand.
CTCAAGATGAGTCCCATCAAGGGCAACCTCAGTCAGGTCAGGGGGAAGATCGTTAAGCCCCTGCATGACAACCACATTGTGATTAAGACGGATGAGGGAAAAGAACGATCGTACGAAGTGCGTCCGCTCATTCAGCCGAGGCTGAGCGAGTTGTCCAAAGGCGATGCGGCAGTGCTCTTGGTCGATGATGAGCAGAAAGTGACGGATGTCGCGTTCGAGCCCGCCGGGCACAAATAACTCGGCGCAAGCAGGGTGAAGAGCGCCGGCGACCGGCACGGTAACATCGTACTCCACCTGCCTTCACGGGTCCTTAATTCCGATCCGTGAAGGCGGCGCGGTTGGATCTCCTCAGTCCGGACGGCTCTGCCGGTTCGTTCGATCCAGAGAGGGACGATGCAGAGGTTCGGGTGAGTCTTCCCATCCAGCCAGTGAACGCAAGGTGTCTTCCCCTAGGGCCTGTTCGACCGCGGCATCGCGCCGGCCCAAGATGTCACTGACGGGGTCTCCGGCCTTCACCGAGACCGTGGCATCTACCTGCCCCTTATTGACGGCATCCAGCACCTCCTTGATAGAGATATTCTCAGGCGGCTTGGTGAGAATGATTCCTTCGGGTTTGGCCATGAGGCCGAGCAGCCCACTGTCCATCAGCTGCTCCACCTGTTCATCCACGAGTGAAGCGGGAAGGCGAAGCTCAATAGCCAACTGATCCACGCTTAACGGGCCCTGGCCTTTCAGATACCGGCGCGTCAAGATCAACAACAGGCTCAGCGCCAATCGCTCTCGAAGCGCATGGGTTCCTTGTTCCCAGAGCAGGCGCGATAAATAGGCGGAGGGATGTTGATGGAAGAACGAAACCTGCGCGCCGATCAGTACAATCATCCAGCCGGCATAGAGCCACAACAAGAAGAGAATCAGCACCGCAAAGCCTGAATAGATCGCGCTGTATTTGGAGGACTGTGCCACAAACGTCGTAAAGGCTTCTCCCGCGATGCCCCAGAGCAAGGCCGCGGTGATGCCGCCGACCAGTGCAGATCCGAATCGCACCCTCGTATGGGGAATGAACTTGTAAAAAAATGTAAACAGGCCCGTCAGGATGACGAAGGGCAGCAAATGGCTGGCCCAGACCATCAGATAGCCGAATGGCTGGATCTCCAGCATCCGTTGCACAAGGGTATGACTATGGACGGAGGCCAGCAACCCGAACGCAGTCACGGCCAGCAGCGGGCCGACCAAGACCGCGCTGAGATAGTCGGCAAACTTCCGCCCCAAAGATCGCCCTTCCCGCACCAGCCAAACGGCATTGAGCGCCTGCTCGATCTTATCGATCAAGGAATAGGTCGTATAGAAGAGCCCGACCACGCCGACGGCCCCCAGTACGCCGACCTTGAGGTGGTCCACGAAACCGATAATGGTGCTCGTGATCTCCTGTCCCTTCGGACCCAAAGGTTCCAGCGCTTGTGCGAGGACCGGTTCGATCTGCTGATGAACTCCGAAGGCCTTCAAGACCGAAAACATGACCGCGAGAAAAGGCACCAGCGAAAGCATGGTGGTATAGACCAGGCTGGCGGCGCGGGCATCGAGCAGTCGATGGCGAAATTCCATCGCTACGGCGATCGCCAATCGCAACACATGGACTCCGATGCGCTGGAGGCGGGGCAGAGCAGCTAGATCGAGCGTCCAGAGGTCTTGTTTCAGGAACTGCGGGATGCGCGCCAATGTCATCATCGTCCGTCTGGCTCCTGGGATTGAGTCTACTGTACCGCGAATGGCGGTTACGGTGCACCCCTGCTTCGCGGCGAGCTGACGCTCCGCGCGCGCCATGCAGGTGAATCGTATCTCACCCGCCACGGCACTGTGCGAGAAATCGCTACAACGTGGTTTTGGA
>JAJFBJ010000189.1 GCA_020697375.1 Nitrospira sp.
CAGAAAGCAAAGACTTAGGAATTATGATGTGATGTGGTCATGGTTTTGGTCACGGTTCCTATTCCAATTTGTGGAGTATCCAGCTTATCGACCGCTTGTTGATTCCCGCCTGTTATGGGGTGCTCGTGGGTCACAGGTCATGGTGATTCGGCTATGTAGCTCTGTTCTCGCCGCGTTCCATCGACATTCCCTGGAAAGAATCTCAGGCGAAGACTGCCTATAGCAGCGGCTTCCAAAGCCTGCAGCTTAAGCCATCCTATTAGAGAGCGGGAGCGCCCTCTGGTTGTGCGTAGACCATCCTCGAGAGCGGTTGTGCGAGTTCTGCCAATCTGAGCGGGCCTGAGCCCGAGTGCGGCTCCATCTCTATGGCGTGTACTGTGAGATCTGGCCCTGTGCTCCCTGCATGGGAGTGACAGAGCGATAGGTTTCTCGCCTCACTATATCCGCTCGGACCAATCTCCCCCTGTCACCCGTCCACTATTCCCACGGGTGAGAGGGAAATATGGAAGGCTCACCTTTAAGATAGCGGCGATGCGTCAGCTTGGCCGTCATCTGGCTTTGTCCATGTCTCATTGCTTGAAGGAAAAGGATGAATGCAGACCACGAGGATGGAAGTAACGCAGGAAATCCTATCCCAAGGACCCGCCGGCCGCTCCGGATCATGCGGACCGGACGGCCGAGGGGTTCGGAGGCGCAGCCCCACTTCACTTGATCTATATGGTCAAAGTAGGACGATACAGACATCTGGTTCTCTAAGACTCTACTTGTGGTTGCGAGCTTGAGTTTTGGACCGGCAAAACGTTCACAACAAAAAGCCGCGAAATTCATTGACTATCCAAGCCTATTACGAAGAGTTTTACAGATGAAGGCTGAAGGGAAGTCGGTTCGAGCGATTGCTGAGGCCGTTAAGCTGTCAAAATCGTTTGTCCATAAAACCTGCCAAAACTACTCACGGAAAACCCCTCGAAATATAGATATAAACTAGGTATATTCGCGCCGGCCTTAAATTAGATGTCAGGAGACACCAGGATCCATAATTGCTCATGGCGTGGAACGACCCCGAAAGCTATAAAAAGAAGTTGCAGACAAAAATTTTGGCCCTTTTAGCCCAAGGACCGCAACGCTTCATTGACGTTGTCCGAGGGTGTGAAGGCGCCTATCCTGCCGTCGTTCGGGAATGTTTGGAAGGGCTGCCAGAATGTGTTTATGCGCCTGTTTCGGCTTACCTGGTGAAGTCGGCTGCCGAAGATATCTCGGAAGAGCGGTCAGTTCTTACTTCAATCGAAGGCAATCCTGTTCTCTGTTCCTGGTATTTCACCGCCAAAGCTTGCAAACGCCTAGAACTCTTGCGTGACTGGTCACGTTTAAGAGTCGCATTCCTTGGCGCCCCTCGTCTTTACGAGTGGTTTGCGATGCATAATCAGGGGAAATTCCGCTGCCTGCTTGATCTGGATACATTTGTGCTAGACAGACTTGGCACCCTAGAAGAGACACGGTCAGATGTTATTCAAAATTATAATGTGTCCGACCCACTTCCAGAGGCCTTGAAGGGAAAGTTCGATTGTGTATTTTTTGATCCACCATGGTACCCAGATGAGTATCCTCTGTGGATTATGCGTGCAGTTCAGCTTGCCCCTAATGGTCTTGCGCACTTCTCTATTTTCCCGGAATTGATTCGACCTACAGCGTGGAGTGAACGCCAGCAGTTATTCAATTTGCTTAAGAATTACTCAGACTCATTCACTCTCCTTTCCTCGTTTGTGGATTACGATGTTCCTACGTTTGAGGATGCACAGCTAAGGCACGCCGGAATTATGAACCTGGGTCCTTGGAAGAGTTCAGATTTAGTAATCGCTAAGCTACGTATACAAACGCCGATAACAGAACCGTCGCCTGTTGTTTATTTTGGTGCACAGTGGAGTGAAGTCGATATTGGATCTATGCGAATATTTGTTAATACTCACCTCAGATTTGAAAAGGAAGCGAAGCTATTATCTATACCGAACACGAGCTCGCCGATCCTCTCTTCGCCGAGCCGTCGAAACCCAATACTAAAACAAATCAATGTGCTTACTTCTCGTGGACATGGCCTAAACACTTCACGACCCGAGCGTCTTTTGGATATGCTAAAAGGCCTTCGCACAGTTAAAGATAACGGTGGCCAGGTGACGACCTCGATTGATCAAATTGACATGGATCCATACTCCAAAAATCTGCTTCTGGAGATTATAAAGGAGGTGGAAAATGCCTGATGTATTACTTCTGCGTTTCCGCGACCTAACGCCAGGAGTAAATACCATTTCGACTCACAACGAAATCGCTAACGCCAAAGGTAGAGTGCTATGGGGTTGGTGGAAAAAGCCTCTGGAGTTGATGCCTGACCCAGGCCTCACAAATCTCGCCACCGATCTACGTCCTGATTCAAAGGTCTTCTTAGTTGATTCAGCTACTGCAAAGATTTACCGAGTCAATCTTTTAAGGATTCATTTTGTCCCTGGCGGAAAAGAGCAACCGCCTCCGGAACCTGATCTTTGTCCGGGCTATTATCGGACTCAACTACTGCCGGCATGGTTCGAGATAGGCAAGATAGAGGAAAACCCGCTAGAAATTAGTTGCTTGGCTAGTTATGTTTTTTCCCACAATAACCGTTCAGCGCCGAAACAATCCGCGGCCGCACTTCCTGATTCCGCTATAGGACAGCCAGTTCTCGACATCGATTTTCTCGATAGTAACCTGAGCCTTTGGCTCATTGTGGACACCGATGAGGTAGGTATTCGTGGAAGAAGCTCACTAGTTAAAGGTCTATCGCGCGGTGTGTGGCCTATAAAGGGTTCTTACGCTATCCACCTTTCCGATCTCCATTTCGGGCCACAACATGTCTTTCGTAATCAGCTAGCGACGAACCGAAACCTTCATATCGCTAAAGAAAGCTTACTGGAGGCCTTATTACAAGATCTCGAAGCCATCCATATCTCTGATAGTGATGTTGCACTGATCCTGGTAACTGGAGATTTAACCTGGTCTGGAGACCCGCACGAATTTGCCAATGCACTAGATTTTTTCCAAAGTCTCTGCCGGAAACTAGGCTTACATAGTTCTCAACTCATTATAGTTCCCGGCAACCACGATATTGAGTGGGTCAAGGGAAAGGGCGAGATTGATGACAACGCCGAACTGAACTATTTTAATTTCTGTAAAGAGTTCTATGGGGTTACGCCAGAAAAGTCATTTTTGAGAATTCACCGTTTTGTCATTAATGGAACTAAGGTAAGTGTTGTCGCCCTAAACAGTTGCCGAATCGAATCGAGGGAGAATGCGGGTCTCGGCTTTGTAGGTAGGGATCAACTTGGAGAATGCCAGAGGTTTCTAAACAACAACAGAGATGATGGAGAGATCCGCCTTGCCCTAATCCATCATCATTTACTGCCTGTCAACTACATAGAGGGTATGGATTGGGAAACGAAGAAAGTAAGTTTGACACTAGACGCGGATGCCGTATTGCGTTGTCTTATCAGCGCTCGCGTCCGAGCTGTGATGCATGGCCATCAGCATCAGCCGTTCTACTCGTCAGTCCGGCGCATGGTGCCTGGTTTCGTCGATCACTTTAATGCTGGTCAAGAATTTCTCGACGGTACCATAGCGGTCATTGGTGGGGGTAGTATAGGCGCCGACCGAAGTCACCTAAATGTTATTGGAAGGAACTCATATAATATTATTGACTTAAGAGAGGCTCACCGCCTCGTCTCGGTACGGACTAGAGTTCAAAGCTCTTCGGGTCCTGGCTTCTCTGAATACCATGCACAGCCGATTATGTTTGAATACTAAGAGTTATCTGGGAGCACCTTATCAACTCGCGATTGATTGCACTGTATGAAAAAGGCCTGCCGATTAGAACATTACATGTCCCGCCTTGATGCCTAAATAGTGCCTACCCCGGTGTCATTCCATAGAGCGTAAATACCGCCTCTCGATTCATCGCCAAAAGCCCTCAAGGCTCAGACGGCCACAAACAACTGTCATTGAATTCTTCGACCGATTCTCTCCCAGCGGAAACATTCTTCGAGTTTACTCCTGGCTGTCACCCCATCCACTGATTTTTCGTCCAGCCGCGAAGCGGTGAAAGAGATTCCTCCCTCAGCGCCGGACAGCCCGGTCGCGCAGAGACAAGCTGCGGACAGTCCGGGAAAGAGACTGGAATTTATCTCCAAGAGCAAGGAGGGCTGCACGTTCCAGACTGGCGACTATGTCAAAGTCATGGCCTCGGATACGGGCGCGGCTCAGACGATTCAGAAGTTGGCCCGGGATAAGGCCGATTCTCAATAGAAGCGGCCAATGCCCCTTGCCGTATGGCGGCAGGGGGTTCCGGTCTGCTTCCTCCCCAGTGACACCGCAGGAAGTTCACAGGAGAAGCCGCAAGCGAAGCAGGGTCTCGGTATTCCCAGAAGCACTCTGTCAACTCACGCCACGTACCGACCTCATCGGTTTCGAATGCTGTGGTTCGTCGGTTCCAAGGTCCTCATGGCAAATACGGGAGTCTACCGACGATTTGATTTTTCCTATAATCCCCTGTGACACAAGTAACGCTTTCAACTGGTCCGGAGTCGGATGGCTGTCCAGCACTACGGCGGGGCAAACCGCTAGGGTGCGTTCCACTTTATTGTCGAGCAGAATCTTGAATTTAGTGTCGGCTAATGGATCTCTTCTCGGCAACACCGTCTCTATGCTGTAGGGGGGCTTAAATTCCGCATCAAGAAATTGTTGGATGACTTGTAGTTTTCTCCGGGAATAATCGTCTGTCATAGTCGATAATCCTTTCTTCCCTCACTTTCTCAAGAAGGGTGATGGGCCTCTATCTATCCACTCGCCTTAGAGACCTTGGGGCATTCGTCGTTTGTCTCCGATCGCCGCGAGCCAACTTGCTTCGGCTCGCTCAGTGCAATTGCTGCAGATCTCCCGCATGGATGCTAAGGGTCCCTCTTCATATCCTTTCAACGAGCAAAGAACTCTGCATTTTGAGCAGATCCAGGATCCATCCGTGAGTCGCATCGAGATTTCCTTTGTTACTCCACTGCCGAATCAGGGGCAATCGCAGGCAGACCGTTGGCCCTTCTGGCTGAGATGAAATGTATGCCCTTTCTCGCACTCGTGATGGACTCCGCTCGTCTGATCGGGAAGTGTAACAGAGCGATCACGTTGCGGAACGGTTTCGCTTTCGCATTCCTGTTCGCCCAGGCGTTCGTGACAATGGAGCGTTCGCATGGCGGGCCTCCCTATCTGGGTTCTCTTCCTGTATGACCGCTCCTTCGTTACCGGCGAAGATCTGCTACGCGGTCCCCGATGGGATCCCACTCGTGGTCACGCTCGACGGCATCGATCAATCGCTCGAAGATGTCGGGGATGGCGCCGGTCACGCGGCTCCAGTTCGAGATCATCGGGACTCCGAGCGGATCTTCCAGGAATGTCTCGGTTGCGATCTTCATGCCCTTCAAGAAGACTTCGACGGCCATGCGTTCTTCGTGACGATCGAACTGGAGACTGTTGATGGCCGCATCATTCTGATAGCGGGTGATGGCTTCCTGAGCGGCCTGCAAGTAGGTCGCCCGCAAAGCCTTCAGGACGGCTTCCGATAATACCACGCCTTCGCTGGCGAGGTTTCGGAAGAGCGACTTGGTAATATCCACACACATTTTTTGCAGACCTTGATCGGCATTATCCGCCGAAAGTCCCTGATGTTTGTGTTCGTACGCATCGGCGATATCGGCTTGGCAGATTCTCCTGAGTGCGCAGTTGCGATAGATCTCGGCCAGGACTCCCACTTCCAACCCCCAGTCGCCGGGAATGCGGTTGATCCAGGCCAAGTCGCGCACCATGGCGAATTCACCCGCGAGCGGATAGCGGAAACTATCCAGAAATGTCAGCAAGGGATGCGACCCCGCCACCTGCTGGAGACTCCTGATCAGCGGGGTGAGATAGAGCCGCGTCACCCGTCCATGGAGACGGTTCGTGACCCGGCTATAGTACCCCTTGCAGAATTCATAACCCAGATTGGGGTTGACGATCGGATAACAAAGCCTGGCGAGATATTCCCGATTGTAGCTGAGAATGTCACAGTCGTGGAGCGCGATGACATTGCTCTGGCCCCGCGCCAGGACATACCCGAAGGCCATCCAGCAGCCGCGTCCCTTTCCCTGCAGTCCCGTGTCGATTTCCGCTTGCGCCAGCAGCTTGAGAATGTCTTGGATTCCGGTCCCATCGTTATAGACGATCCGGACCCGCTGGGGCAGCACGGCGAAAAATTGTTTGGCCAGCCGAAACTCCAGCGCCGACGCCCGGTCCAGCGAAATCACGATCTCGTTGACATAACGAATGTCTTTCAGGACCTGCACGATGTGTTTGAGGGCGGGATTTTCGAGTTCCGAATAGAGCGAAGGAAGCACCAGGGCGATCGGGTTGGTCGCCGCATGCCGTTCCAATTCCTTTTCCAATTGATCGAGATTGGACGTGCCGAGGCGGTGCAAGACCGTGACAAGTCCGTTCTGATGAAAATCCGACATGGTCCCTCCCCTGCAGGGTTTGAGCGGATGACAATAGCGAGTGAAGACCGGCGGTACCTGGAGTTCTCAAAGCGAGACGCGGAGGTGCCGAGCACCGAACGCTGAATCTGCTGAGGGGGACCGCGGCTATTGAGCCGGAGGCATCGCCTTGCTGGTCACGACCGACTTGACGATTTTGGCTCGTTTTACGGATTCCAGGAAGCGGTCTGGTGGTTCCGGCTTCGGCAAGTTGACTTCGACGGAATACCAGCCGGACTTCATCGGCCCTTTTTTGATGCCGTTCAGTTCCTGCACCAAATCCTCGATGCTTTTCTCCGTGGTGCCATCTTCGAAGGCGACCCAAAACATGAAGGCCTGACGATCTGATTCGCGATGACCATCCGCCACCGTCGTCGGCCCGGCAGGGTCCTTCACGTTCTCACTTTTGGCCAGTACCGTGGGTTTTGGCGCGGCATTCGCCTTTGCCACCTCCAGAGAGGTGAGCGCCAGACGGGCATGGAGTTCCCGATTCCGGCTTTCCAGTAGCGCCACTTGCTTGATCAAGGTTTCGTTGACCGATTTGATCGATTGGAGATCCTGGCGCACCAATTCGCGATCGGCTTCAACCGCGCTGACCGCGACCCGCATGCCGTTCTGCACTTCCTGCGTCACGTCGGTCTTCACCGCGTGGAGATCGTCCTGCACGGCGGCCACTTGCGTCGTCAGTTTCTGCTGGACATGGGTGACCGTATCTACCAGGTTATTCAATTGCGCGATTCGTTCCTGTTCCGATCGAGAAACAGCCGTCGCGGCCGCCTGGGCCTCAACCAGCTGCGCGAGCTGTTGGTGGACACGATCGATTTGCTCTTGCGTGGATTGTCGAGCCGCCAATTCTTCTTCGAGCTGATGCGCCCGGTCGTCCGCTCCCATCCAGCTCGGAATCCGCTCCGCCAGCAATGCCACCACGCCCAGGGCAAGGACCACCCGCGCAAATGCGGTCGCCATCGCCCAGACGGGGGTGATCTTCACGGCCGGCTGTGACGATCCCGATGGTCTTCGGATCGCGGCTGCCACATGCGACCACCAGCTCGGAGCCGCTTCGTACCGCACCTGAAGCGACCCGCCGTCGAAATGGTTGTGGACGTGAATGGTCGCTGTGCCCTTGCCGATCGGGACACGCACATCCTTGCGCCCAGCTTCGGGTGCGACGCACCCTCCGATCAAGACACCGGACTCGCTCCGAATCTCGAGATGTTGGATACTCCGTTCGCGGGTCGTGAAGGCAAAGGAGGGATCGGCTTGCGCGCAATCCAACGTTCCGACGCGTTCATGGTTGACGAGTACCTGAAGGAGTCCCGGTCGTTCCGCAGCCGCGCGTCGCGGCTGGTCATCCAGGGCGTCAAGCAGATGTTCGCGAAAGTCGTTGAGCTCTGGTGCTTCCATGGTGCCGTCCTCCTCGATCCCCTCCAAAGAGAGCCAGCACGCCTCCCTTTTTCAGCGGATGGATATGGAGATTGACTTGCGGCTTCAACCCGCTGCCGACATCGTTTTGCCGCCGATCCGCGACTTCCATGAAACAGTCGCGGCAGAAGGCCAAATGCCAGACGCGGTAGTCGTGGCCGTAGTCATCCTGAAATAGTTGACCCCACTTCTGTTCCGAGAGGCAGGGGTAATGTTCCGGTTCACTCTTTCGATAATGCGACTGCAATACCGGCATCAAGCGGTCGACTTCGTGGTTCAGGTGGTCGGGTCTGGTTCGCAATTCTTGCTCCAAGACCTCTATTTCAGATCCACTCAAGCCCGTCTCATTCATCGTGCGCTGCCACCCGGTTTGGCGCCAACGCTCGAAATTCTTATAGACCCGCTGGCTCTCGGCCTGTCCAAAGCCCAGCAACTTCACGACATGGGCCTGGCTAAACCCATAGAAGTGATAAAACAACGCGATCAAGGCATCCCGGCTGACGACGGCGCGCGAGGCGAGTCCGTCGAGAAATCGTCCCACCGGCGTCAGGAGTTCCTTGTGGTAACAGAGCGGATCCGGTCGGCTGAACGATTTGGCGATCAAACTATCCAGCAGGAAGAACGGCCGACAGGGGACTTCGGTACGCCCGAAGACCACGAAGCGTTCCACCAACTCATATCCCCATCGGAGCGCCAACTTCTCGTGCGTGATATCGTCGCCCCATTGGTTCGTTTCCCGGAGAAACCGTTTCGTTTGGCCTGTCGCTCGGTCCAACAGTTCCGGCAAGGACTTGGTAACCAGTTCGTCGAACTCTCGTTCGGTGTTCACGACATTGTTGAGTCGCGCAGAGAAAATCTGACCGTCTCGCATGGTCTTTCCATCCGGTAATTTCGACGACATAATGGCCAGGTCCTCAGGAAATTACAATTCGACAAGTGCACCCGTAAGGAGACCACATTTGTCTATGCACGGTCAATGGGTTGAGAGGCTCTCACGCGGTCTTGTATCAGGGTGAAACAGCCGTTTCAGCGGGATACAAAAGCGTCGCCGTTGGGTGGCCCGAAAGGGGCGAAGCCGTGGAGAA
>JAJFBJ010000059.1 GCA_020697375.1 Nitrospira sp.
CCTTGGCATTGGAAACGGCATCGGTGCGATAGACGACGCCGAGATCGGCTTCGCCTTTGGCCACGAGATCCAGAACGGCGCGAGAGTGTTCGCCGAACAGGTACTGAGACTTAAGCCGGGGTTCGAGGTTGCTGTATTTGAGAAATTGAGCCGCGACCTTTCCCACCGAAGAGGTCTTGGGGTCGCCGATCGCAATGCGCTGGATTGCCATGGTTTCAAGGTCGTGAATCGATCCGACCGGCGCCGGAAGCGCGGTCGCGGCGATCAATACCAGGGACGTGCCGGCATAGGCGCGCTTGGTCCCCTGAATGATCAGTCCCTTCTTTTCGAGCTGGTCGATCTCTTCGATTAAAGACGGGAGAAACACATCCACCGGCGCACCCTCCTCTATCTGATTGCGGAGCGTTTGCGAGGGGCCGTAGATGATCCGCACGATGATCTCAGGGTGCTGGGCTTCGAAGATCGGCAGCACCTTCCTCAATGCCTCCCTGAGACTGTTGGCGGCTGTAATGGTGAGCGTTTCCGGTTGCGCATGAACCGGCGGCGCCGGCCAGATGGTGACGGCCAAGATACCGAGGAAGATCATCATTCCTGACCATGTGCGTGGCTGTCTCATGATTGCTCTCCTGTCGGTTGAGGAATAATCCCCTCTGGTTAGAAATAGAACTGGTATTGCACATTGATTCGATTTTCGATGAGATCCCTCCCAAATCCCGGGAGGCTTTCAAACGGGAACCGGTCCGGCGCGCGCCCGCCGCTTCCGTAGGTCACATTCGAGTAATCGACGACGAGACGATTATTGTAAGTTCCATCGAAACTGTAATTGATGGCGGCGCCGAATTCTTTGACCAAGTCGTGGGTCTGCTTGGTGGAAGGATCCATGAATCCATACCGGACGGCGAGTTCGAGTTTCCGGGGGATAATATACTTCCCTGCTTGAACGTACCAACCGTAGGCCTGCCCGAGTTCTACCGGAGGACCTAGGATGACCGCTGTGGCCGGATCGAACGGAATGGCCCCCGATTCGGCATTTCGTACCCTCTGGTGCCGGTAATATCCTTCAGCTTGCAAAGACCAGCCTTGGTACTTCGCAATGAAATCGACTTCATAGGTTTGAAAATCGTAAATGCCTCCGCCGAGAAGACGGCCATTGTAGTTCTTCGTCACAGCCTGCCGATAGGCACGGGTTACGATGTCGGACCGGATGGAACTGAGGTAGTTTTGTGCCGGGTTATAGGCATAGCCGGCGCCGATGGCCACCTGTGGCCGGCGAGAGTTGAGAATGTCGCCCTGGCCATACCCGGGGTTACCGGTGACTTTGTACAACAGCCGAACGGTATAGAGGAGCTCGCCGGTCATGAAGCGGGTGTCATAGTTGAACGTCCGGCGTTGAGAACTGGGCAGGTCCAAATTGTTCGGAAGCGCCTGGCTGACGGCAGTGCCTTCTCTTGTCAAATTCGTCCCGGCCCCATTCCAGATTCCGATCGCATAGTTAAATTTGTATTTATCCTCGTCGCTGAGGATCGTGATTCCGATGTCGCGACTGTTGACCTGGTTCGCTGCGAACGCGCGTTGGACGATCAAATTATCCGCGAAGGTCGAGGTGGCGATCGAGCTGATCAGGGCACGATTGAACCAGACCTTCTGTTGCCCGACTTGGACCGTGGCCCAGGGGATATGCCAGGAGGCGACATAGGCATCCAACAGGCCGGCTCTCCCGCTGCCGCCTTCCTGGTTCATGGTCGCCTGGTCGAATTGAACTGAGAAGTTGTAGCGAAGGTCGGGATCGAAGGCATACCCCAGGAATTGAAGGCGCGTGCGCGGAACCGAAAACGTGCTCGAATCGCTCTGCTGCCTGACGGCCCGATACTCGACCTGTCCCCCCAGAATCTCCGGGTATCGTGAGTCTCCGATCGTCCCCCAGGCGTCATTGTAGGCGCTGAAGGAGTAACGCGCCTGGGTGAGGAGCCGCATCTTGAGCAGGAATTTCGACCCGACACGGATATTCAATCCGTTGTTGATGTCCACACTGTAATTAGGTTTCGCTGCATATTCTTTTGTCTCAATAACTTTGAGCCCACGCTCGTATTCCTGCTGCGTGATGATGCCTTTGAGATAGAGGTACTTCAGTCCCGGGTCCTCCGTGGAGACGTACTCCCACTTACCTTCTTTCTTCACGAGTTGGCCTTCTTCGACAGCCTGCACTGTCGGCGTCGTGACGCCGGACAGGATGGCAGGCATGATGGCGATAATGAAAAATGCAGAGGTTTTCATATCATCGAGCCTCCAAATTCTATGAATGTTCTATTCGTTGGGGGAATAATCATTATCAATACCAAAATATCAATAAGTTATATGTCATCTGTAATCCGATGAGGTTTAAATACATTAAGTTTAATAATATTGTCAACAATATATTTTAAGAGGTTCGTAGCGGTCACCATCCCAGTTCATGTGCCGAGGCTGAGCTGAGCGGTTAGCCAGGAACAAATTGCTTGGAACGAAGAGTTTGGAGCGTTTGATGAAGGCGAATTCCGTGATACGGATTGTTGCGGTAACGGAGAAACTGGAGACGCGTGGTCACGTCTCGGAAAAAGCTAACCCGGGCGGAGCGCATATAATTGACATGAATTAAAGTATTGTGATATCACCTGCCGCGATGAGCGAAAAAAGCAAGGCAGAACCAGCCTCAAATGTCGTCAATTCCCTGCGGGCATTGCGTATGTCCAAAGGTCTATCCCAAGGCAAGCTCGCCGACGGGGCGCTCGTCACGCGCCAGGCAGTCTGCGCAATCGAAGCCGACCAATATCTGCCGACCACCGCTGTGGCCTTGCGTTTCGCCAGTGTCTTGGGCTGCCGCGTGGAAGATATCTTCAGCCTCAAGACGACCGGAGAACTGCTCGATGGCGATTGGGTCTGGTCCGGCACGGCCGCTTCGGCTGTGCAACCTTCCACGCGGGTCAAAGTGGCCAAAATCGAGGATCGGTTTGTCGTCCGCCCCGTTGCTGCCTTGGGTGAAATCTTGAATTACACGGTGCCGGCAGACGGTTTAGTCACAGGGAAAGGCGGGCTCGCCACAGGGTCCTCGAAAGCCGGTCGCCGGGTCCGGGTTCGCCTGCTGCGCGAACGACCGATCATCGAGCAGGAGATTGCTGTGGCCGGATGCGATCCAGCCATTAATATCGCGAGCGAGTATCTACGCAGGCAGAAGGACACGTCGACAGTCGTCGGCTGGTCGATGGGCAGCGCGGCAGCCCTTGAGGCTCTCAAGCGCAAAGAAGTGCACATGGCGGGTTTGCATATCTTGGACTCCAAAACCGGAGAGTCGAACCTGCCGTACCTGCGACGTCATCTCCAGGGAGAGGACTACATCGTGGTGACTTTTGCCGCCTGGGAAGAAGGCCTCATCGTTCAAGCCGGTAATCCCAAAAGTCTGCGTGTCGTGGAGGACCTGGTTCGCCCTGGCGTGCTGCTGGTGAACCGTGAAGAGGGCGCTGGAGCGAGGATGCTTCTGGACCAGCGGCTCCTGGCTCTGGGAATCAAGGGTACGGCTCTCAAGGGATACGGGTCGTTTGTCGGCTCTCACTTCGAAGTCGCGCGGCATATCGCAGAACATCATGCCGATGTCGGGATCGGCATACGATCGGCGGCACAAATTTTCGGACTCGAATTCATTCCCCTGCAACAAGCTCGCTATGATCTCGTCCTGCCCAAGCGATACTTAGTCAGTCATCCGGGCCTTTCCCATCTCCTGGACGCCATCGCCAGCCGGCAATTTCGGACGGAAGTCGAAGCTTTGGGCGGGTACGACATGACGGAGACAGGAAAAATGAGGAGCCTCCGTGCCGGGTAGACTGCAGCGGGCCCGCCGCGCGACATGCTTGAGCAGGATGGAAAAAGTCCGCCAGCTTTGTTCTCGCGTCGTTCAGAGGTTCAACCTACTCGGAGTACGCTTCGCCTCTTCGCTTGCTGCGGCCGCGCCTGGGACAAGGAGCGTTTCGGCGCGCCGGGGTTAGGCGGGTAAGAGGGTCGCCATTTGGAACATCCTGTGCGCGGACTATTCGCGATCTCACCGGGTGGAGCATTGGTCTCCAGGGACCCTTCAAATAGCTTTTCAACAGCCTGCTAGTAGGAATCGGCATCTCTGTTGACGCGGAGGAATCAATGAAGTGGTACAAGGCCGTTTCGAATATGTCCCGGACAGTCCTGTGCCTTATGGTTTCATTCCTTGCCTTGGCTTTGTTGAAGCCTGCCGACGGAAGGGCCGGCGAGCCGTTCGTGATCGCTGCTTCACCCAGTCTCAAGGGCCTGCTGGAGAGACTCGGCACTGGTTTCGAGCGGTCCCATCCTGATGTTCGGGTCAACCTCTATTTCGACTCCGGTTTGGGCCTAAGGCAAACGATCGCCGGCATGGAAAACAGCATGGTCGGACAATTTTTCATCGGCACGGGACCCATTCATCTCGTCGCCCCGGGAGGTGACGAACTGATCACTCGATTGGAGCAAAAATACTATGTCTTGCGGGGTACGACGCGACCCTATGCGGTTGACCAGTTGGTCATCGTGGTGCCGGAGTCTTTGGTCGAAGCGCCGGATTCGCTCGAAGCTATCAGCCAAGGAACGACTCGCCTCGCTATGGCGGACCCCTCGCATACTCGACTCGGAAAACAAACGGGCGAAACCCTTCGGTCCCTCGGGTTGGAGGACTCTCTCAAGGGCCGACTGGATGTGGCGACTGATTCTAAAGGTGTGCTTGATCATGTTCTCAGCGGTGAGGCGGATGCGGGGATTATCTACGGGCACGAAGCAGTCAAAGAGCGGGAACGGCTGCGTG
This sequence comes from Nitrospira sp., assembly GCA_020697375.1. The sequence continues at coordinate 4,835 of JAJFBJ010000059.1, forward strand.
TGGCCGCGATCATCGGCAAAGGCTATGTTCCCACGAAGCATTCGATGGCCATGGAGCGATATTGCCCCAATCGCCGGCTGTGCGAGGAGTTTCTTTCGTATATCCAAAGCGCCGAAGCACAAGCCATCGTGCGTGGAGCGGGGTATGGAGTCCCGGTTGATCTTCCCCGGTAGCCTGATTTTTTGTGGCCGGCATGTCAAGTATACGAGAATTATATTCATGAACTCATACTTCGAACTGTTTCGTCGAGGAGGGGTGATGGAGAAAAAACGCAGGGGCGCGGCGCGGCATTGGATGCTATTGGCGCTCGCCATCGTATGGTCGGCGGGATTCATGATAATGGGGTGCGCCAGGCTGCCCTATACGACGCGGACGGTATACGAGGATGAGCGGATAGTCGTAAATGTGCAGCAGGACATCGAGCCGGGATCCTATACGCATCCGGTACAATTGAGCGGCGCGGATGTAGCCGCCATTCTCAGAGGGTTCTCGATACGCGCGCAGCAGCGACTGCCGTTACGCTGGTTCGCCGAAGAGACGCCGCCGAAACCTCTATTTCGGAAGGACGAACTTCAGGCTCTGGCGCCTCATCTCGCAGAAGCGATTCAAAAACTGGCAACCAATGAACGGGCGCACTTCGAAGTTCGGGGTCCGGGTCATAACCCTCGCTATGATCGTGACACCATCGCCGGATGGATAGCGGTTCGTGAACCTTACCTGTACCTGACGATCGAATATTTCCACAGCCAGATCCCGATTCGAAAATTCGACACCTACGACTCCAACTATCCCACCCCGCCCCCCATACCGAAAAATTACATCCTCTATTTCGAACCGGGCCGCTTCTGGGTCGCCGATGGCACAGGGGCTCGAGCCGTCGCGTTTCGGCAATTTTTGAAATCCGGAGAAGCCGGCGCTGCCGGTTCACAATGAATTTCATTCTGTTGTCATATCTTCTAGCTGTCATAGCTGGACCAATACGGGAGACGGGCTCATGAAAAGAAGATTGGGATGTACTCCTATTAATTGCAACTCGGAGAATATCCGGAGATTCCTGTTGCATTGCGTGGTTGTGTTGTTTTCCGTATTTGGCTATTCGACCATTGGTTTGGCGGCGGAAGCCGGAAAGTTGGTGGAGAAGGACGGCAAGTATGTGTTTGTCGAGAGCATGGATCCTTCCCTGAAGCTCCTGCTCGAACGGTCTGTCAAGAACGGCATGATCACGCAGGATGAATATAATAAAGTCGTCCAGGATTCCGAAGAGCGGTCTCAACTGCTGATGCCGAGTTTTCGGGGTTGGTACGATCGTGGATTCAACCTCTCGATGAACGACAATGCCTTTTTCTTGAAGATTCGATTTCGCACTCAGTTGCGCTATACGCAACGGTTTCGCAACGACGCCTGGCGCAATCCCGGGGAAGCCAAGAATTTTCCGGAATTGCTGGGGGTGTTCGGCGATTACCGGGCCAATCGCTCAGAGGGTTCCGCCTCTTCGTTCAATGTGAGGCGGATGCGGTTCTATTTCATGGGTCATCTATTCGATCCGGACTTCAAATACTATATCCAAATGCGGGCCGAGACGGCCGAGAATGCGCAGGCGCCCGGCTCCCTCTCGCTGTTCGACGTGAATTTCACTTCCACGCACCTTTCCTGGATGAACGTTCAGTTCGGCCAGTACAAGGTGTATTTCAACCGGTCGCAGATCAACTCAACGGCTTCGATGCAATTCGCCGAACGCGCCTTGGTGCAAGATGCCTTCACGGCGAGCGGTCTAGATCGGCGTGATATCGGTATCACGATCATGAACGACGAAGAGCTGTTTCCAATCAATTATTATTTCGGTGTGTTCAACGGAGCAGGCCCGAGCTTCAATCGGCTTGGGTCCTTTGGGTCGGAACAAGCCACTGAAGGCTGTCCGGGCGGGCAAACCGGCGGGAATCCCTTTCCGTCTCCTCAGGGCTGTCCGGTCAATCAACGTAACTTGAATGCCAACCTGCGCCTCGATGTCGATCGCCTCATGTATGTCGGACGGTTGAACTGGAATATTCTGGGGCGACCGGGGTATGGGGAAGGAGATCTGGCCTATTCTGAAAAGCCGCAATTGGCGGTCGGCGGGGGTTATTCCTACAATCCCGGCGTCAATACCAGCTCCGATAATGCGTTTGTCGGCCTGGACCTGGCGAACCTGAACATCAGACGCCAGTTGGCGGCTTTCGGGAACGGGCGGCAACTCGGACTGGGCATCGTGGACTATTCCACCTGGGCGGCCGATGGAGTTTTCAAATATCGTGGCTTCTCGCTCCAGGGAGAATTCTACTTCAAGAACATCACCCGTCATGACAAGGGATTGACCTGTCTCAATGCAACCTGTAGCACGACGATACCTCATACCTTCGGAAATGCCTTAGGCTGGTATGTGCAGGGCGGCTATTATGTGATCCCTCGCACGCTGGAGTTCACCGGTCGTTTTGCCTACTGGGATCCTGACACGCGCTCGGCCAACGATTTGGTCAGAGAAACCGATGTGTCCTTGAACTGGTTTTTGAACGGGACGTACGATCATCAGATCATGGTGACCTACAGCAACATCCAATTCGGGACAGGCGGGTATGCCATCGGCCGCAGCGCGCCCTTGCCTCCCGGTTCGGGAACGGTTCCCCTCGATGCGGTCGGCGGGACCTTGATCGAAAATGCCATTCGAATCCAGTATCAAATCTTCTTCTAGGTTTTGCACAGATGGCGTTGGGCTCCATTTTTCGGCAGGTGATGTCACGACCTGAGCAGAAGGAAGAGTATTGCCGGCGCGCTTTTTAGAAGGTCGCTTACATTATAAGGATGCGTCGGTGCCGACCGTCCCGAGAAGAAAGGAGTATTGAAAGTGCCTATACTGAAACACATGAAAATGATGGCTGTTGCCTGCATGATTTTACTGACGATCATCATCACAGGCTTGGGGGGAAATCCGTCCCATGCCTACGCCGAGGATTTCGCCGTGGCGGCCGCATCCGATCTTAATTTCGCCATCAAGGAATTGATTGCGGAGTATGAGAAAGTGACCGGCCACCATGTGAAACTCTCGCTGGGATCGTCGGGCAACTTCTATGCGCAGCTTCAGCAAGGGGCGCCGTTCGACCTCTATTTTTCAGCAGACATCGGCTATCCGAAAAAATTGGAAGCTGCTGGCCTGACCGTCCCGGGGAGTTTGTATCGCTATGCCGTCGGACGTGTGGTTCTCTGGGCGCCGAAGAGTTCGCCACTCGATGTCTCAAAGGGGTTGGCGGTTCTTCGCGAGCCGACGATCAGGAAAATCGCCATTGCCAATCCCAAGCATGCCCCCTATGGCCGCGCGGCGGTTGCGGCGATGGAACATGCGCAGGTCTATGCCGACGTCAAAGACAGGCTGGTTCTCGGGGAAAACATTTCCCAAGCGGCGCAGTTCATCGAGTCAGGAGCCTGCGATGTCGGTATCATCGCCTTGTCTCTGGCATTGGCTCCTGCGATGAAGAGCGCCGGCAGCTACTGGCAGATTCCGGCGGAGGCGCATCCGCCCCTGGAGCAGGGGGCGGTTGTCATGAAACAGTCCAAACATCAGGAGGCCGCCAGGCAATTCCTCTCGTTCATGCAGGGCCCTCGCGGTCAGGAGATCATGACTCGTTATGGATTCACGTTGCCGAATTAGCCGCTGGACAACATTGCTCTGCTCGATGGCCTTGCCAATGGTCATCGGTTGTTCCGAGGCCGTGATGATGAGCCAGGAATCGGACCATGGCGGGGTAGTATCGTACGTGTTCAAGCAAGACCGAGGCGGTCCGATGGGATCGCAATATAGGAAGCAGGCGCTGGACTTAGTACAGACCAAGTGCGGAACCGGCGCCCGGATCATTCGAGAAGGTGAGATCAAAGGATATACCAGCGCCGGAATGGGCACGATAGAAGGAACGGAAGACGAGGAGCGAGGCAGGCGGTGGGGTGTGCAGTTCGAATGCAAGGCGCCGGGGACCGGCACAACCAATGGAACAAACCACCAGGATAAGTAGAAGTCGAGCCGTTCGATAACCGGCTGGAATTCATCAGCCGTAACAGAGCAGGGGGATACCATGAAACTCAGCGCAAGAAATCAGTTTCAAGGCACGGTGACGAAAGTCACCGAAGGCCAAGCCATGGCGGAAGTCGTCGTGAAGGTCGGCGGTCTGGAATTCGTTTCCGCCATCACGGAAGGCTCCGTCAAGAACATGGGACTCAAGGTCAACGACACGGTAACCGTTGCCGTAAAAGCCACCGAGGTGATGATCGGTAAATAGGCCTCTGCGGCGGTTTACCGAATCGAGCTTTCCATGGCGGCGGTATGAACGTCAGCAGTTAATCGTTAGGATGAACCTGTGAACTGGATCGCGATTTGGGTGACCTTCAAGCTGGCTGGTCTTACGGCGTTGATACTGCTGGTCGTCGGCCTCCCCATTGCCTACTGGGTGAGTTTTTCCCGCTGGCGATGGAAGTTCATCGTCGAGTCGGTGGTGGCGCTGCCTTTGGTGCTGCCGCCGACCGTGCTCGGCTTCTACATCCTCGTCGCGATCGGCCCGCATAGTCCGTTCGGCCGGCTGTATACCGACCTTGTCGGACATCCGCTGCCGTTTACGTTCGAAGGTCTGCTGCTGGCCTCCGTGATCTACAGTTTACCCTTCGCGGTGCAACCGTTTTCCGCCGCGTTCGACCAGGTGGATCGACGTTTGATCGAATCGTCCTGGACCCTCGGAGTCTCCAAATTCAAGACGTTCGTGAAGCTGATCGCGCCGTTGTCGCTCGCCGGGCTGATCACCGGTTTCGTCCTGAGTTTCGCCCATACGCTCGGGGAGTTCGGCGTGGTGTTGATGGTCGGCGGCAATCTCGAAGGCGAGACGCGCACCGTCTCCATCGACATTTATGATGAAGTCCAGGCCTTGAACTATGCCGGAGCCGCCAAGACCGCTTTGTTTCTTCTGGTCGTCTCCTATCTGGTGCTGCTCGCTGTGTATGCCATCAATCGCAACGTCTGGGCAGCATGGCCGCAGAAATAGCCCTCGACATCGTCAAGACGTTTCCCGGCCGCGCGGCGATTCACGCTCGCATCCGGTACCCCGTCGAGGCTTCGACAGTCCTGATTTTGTTCGGCCCGTCCGGTTCTGGAAAAACGACGATTCTCCGATGCGTGGCTGGGCTGGAATGGCCGGAGCAGGGGACCATCCAATTCGTGTCGCGGACCTGGCTGGATACCGGTTCAGGAATCAAAGTGATTCCACAGGAGCGGCATATCGGCTATATGCCTCAAGACTATGCGCTCTTTCCCACCTATACGGTCGCCGGAAATATCTCCTACGGACTCGGTCATCTGAATGCCCGCGACCGGAAGAAGCGGGTGGATGAAATGCTGGACCTGTTCCAATTGCGCGGACTGGAGGCGGCGAAGCCGCGCGAGCTCTCCGGAGGGCAACAACAGCGGGTCGCGCTCGCAAGGGCGGTGGCGCCTCGGCCATTGTTGCTGTTGCTGGATGAACCGTTGTCGGCCCTGGATGCGCCGACTCGTCTCCACTTGAGGGGGGAATTACGGAGCCTCTTGAAACAGTTGGCGCTGCCCTCGATCATCGTGACGCACGACTGGACGGAGGCGCTGACGCTGGGTGATGTGATGGCCGTCATCAGTGCGGGCAACGTGCTCCAAGTGGGCGCGCCGCTTGACGTATTCAGCCGTCCTCAGGATGCAGAGGTGGCGCATGTCGTCGGGGTGGAGACCGTCGTAAAGGGACAGGTACTCGGATCGAAGGAGGGCATGCTCCGTATTGCCGTGAACGAGACCATGTTGGCCGCCGTAGAAGGCGGAACCATCGGACGGGACGTATTCGTCTGCATCAGGGCAGAGGATGTCGTCTTGGAGCGAGGGCCTGCCGCCGGGAGCAGCGCGAGGAATCACCTTTCCGGAACCGTGACCACAGTGACCGCATTGGGCGCGTTAGCCAGGGTGACGATCGACTGTGGATTTCCCCTTGTGGCGATGGTGACTCGCTCGACAGTTGAAGAATTCCGGCTGCGGTCAGGCCTTCCGGTGGTAGCCGCCATCAAGGCCGGAGCTGTTCATCTGGTGCCACGGCAAGTGGATTGACCGAATGATGAATGGCCGGCTGCGGTCTATGCTGCATACGGATGTATGTGCCCGCTATAAGGATGCGGAAACTATTTAGATCGCCGGATGCTCAAAAAGCCGTTCAGCAAGGCCGCAGCGAGTGAAGGGCCGAAAGCGTACCTTTGCAGTACGTTGAGGGTCTGAACGATGCGAGAACGCTGCTGGCGGACCTTTTCAGCATCCGGCTAGAAGGGGCCGGTGATACTGGCGGTAAACTTATCCTGGACGATGGGCGTCGCTTCTTCGATATTCAGGCTCTTTTGGAGGACGTGGGCGACTGACCGCATTGTGTAGGTTCGAGGCTGACCGTTTGTCCCCCGTTCCGTGACCAGAACATCCGCCACGCACAGATAGGTCATGCCCTCTTCCTGTTGCGGTTCTGCCATTTCGGGATAGCCGCCGCGGCCGCTCATCGCCATCCGCATCAGGGCATTCATATCCGGCATCCCGCTGCCACCCATGGCCATCGCGCGCATCGCTTGTGTGTTCATAGCACCGCCCGGCATCCCCGAGAACATCGCGCCCATGGCCTCCACATCTGATGCGCCGGACCTTGCGAGCGCCGTTCCTCCACTGCCGATTCCCGAGCCGAACCCGGCCTTGGCCACCGTCTCCGGTCGCACTCCCTCGCCGGCCTTGTGGCAATAGACTACCTGAGTTTTCAGCCAATAGGCAGCTTGCAGGGGATCTGTGACGATTCGATAACCTTTTGCGCTCAACCTGGCGGGAATGTCAGAAGGCGTCGCGGCTTGGTTTTCAGAGGTATTGCGAATCTGCACATAGATGCTTCGTTCGGCGCTGGGTGGCAGGAGAATCGAATTGTCATTGACCAAGCCAGAGCGCAACACATTGCTGCAACCGGCCATCTCCAGCAGAGCTACCAGCAGCAGCATTCTCGTGGTGATGGACAGCTTCGCGTTCATTCGGTCAGTCATTGATTCGCCATTAGAAGTGGCCTGCCATGGACGCGCTTAACCGTTGCTGTATCAATGGCGTGGCTTCCTGCTCATCGAGTTTCTTCTGATGCACGCTGGCGGCGAGCCTGATTTGGTACAAGCCGGATGGTAGCGGTGAACCTGGTTGGGCTACAGGGAGACTGTCGTCCATTTTCTCGCGCTCGATAATTTGGAGGTCCGCGACACAGGCATAGTTGAGGTTTTCATTCGCGTGGGGTCTTGAGGGTCCTCCGAACATAGTGCCCACGGCATTTCCTATTTCCTCGGCTACGTTCAGACCCATGCTCGCGACGCCTCCGACAAGAGCGCCCTGCGGACCCGCCATGCCGGCCATCCCTGTCAGGCCATGCAACCCGGACATGATCGAACTTCCGATTCCTGATCCATAGCCCCCGGCGACCATATCTTCGACGGGCAATTCCATTTTGGTCTGATTGCAATAGACGATGTTCGTCAGCAGCACGTAGGCCGCCGAATGCGGGTCCTGGACCAACTGATAGCCTTTTGCGCTCAGACGTGCTCCGAGGTCGCTCAATGACAGGGCTTGATTGTCGGAAGAATTGCGATTCTGGAGAAACAACGTCCGCGCCGTGGAAGGAGGCAACATGACGCTATTACTGGCAAGCAGGTCGGTATCCCGGACATTGGCCGCACAGCCTGTCGAAAGCAAAGCAGCGAAGAGAAGCCAGCGGAGGGACTGTCCACCCATCTGTGTTGTCTCGCTCTGTTCCACTCGAATGGGGGCCGAGAGTATTTCGAGAGCGAACCGCGGCGCATTCTAGTGAATGTCTCGCCTGTTTACAATCAAGAAAATCGAGAGTCGCATAAAAAATTATCTCCCCAAGTTCTGTGGATATCTCTGTTGATAGTATCCCTATTGGGTGCAAATAGTCCCGCTAATCCACAGCAGCTACCATGTTGCCTGTTTTTTGAGCATAGAGGATAAAAATTTATGAACCACCAGATATGGGGGGCCATGGCAGAAGTGTATGTATTAGCATTCGTTTTCATCCGATAAACAGATGGATGGAAGCCGGGGCAAGAAAAATGTTTTCTTTTTCTCGCACGCCCATTATCTCGCTTGACTTATGCACAGAAGTTTTATGTCCCTGGGGATGATCGGGAGGACATTCGTTTAAAACCGCTCTACGAGAGGCCATCCGCAAACAGATCCTGGAATGGTAGTGCTTGACAAGGCTATCGTCGCTATGTAACCATTGGTTACATGATGACTGCTGGAGAGTTTCGACAGATTCGTGAGCAACTGGGTTGGACGCAGGAACAACTTGCGGAGGCGCTTCGTACGACTCGTGTCTCGATCGCCCGCTATGAGACAGGAATGCGGCGGATCAGCGGGGCGGTGGAGGTTGCGATTACCCAGCTGGCCCGTAGGATTCAGATTCCCATGGCAGGGGTAGTCGCAGCCGGCCTGCCGATTGAACCCGTCACGCAATCGGAATGGATCGAAGTGCCGGCCAGCATGGTGCGGAAGGGAGAAACCTTCGCGCTTCGCGTGAAAGGGGACTCGATGATCGAGGACGGCATTCTCCCAGGTGATCTGGTCGTGGTTCGCAAGCAACCGACCGCGCGAAACGGCCAAACGGTCGTGGCAGTGGTGAACCGTGAAGTGACGATCAAAACCTATTTCAAGCGGGCGCGGCACATCGAGCTATGCCCCGCCAATGCCGCGATGAAATCCTTCGTCGTCACACCTGCGGACGAGTTCGCCATCGAAGGTGTACTGATCGGCGTGATTCGTCATTGTGACAATACGTAATCCGAGGAGGGAATGATGATGACTCATCAGCAACAGGCGATGGTTGAGCGTGTCGACCAATTGGAGCGGATGGTCGTCCGGCTCAACGGCCGGATCGGGGAGTTGCAACGTGAGCTTAACCAGACCAAGGCCTTACCGCCAGTCGGGGGGGCCGGTGGTTCTCGTCTATGGACGTTCCTGGGCGGAATGAAAGCGGTGATCGCCACGCGCAGTCCCATTCGAGAGAATAGGAGGGTTCAACGCCATGATCTCTGTCTCTTCTGACATCGATACAACGACGGCCGGCTGTTGCGCCGATTGCGGACAGGTGGTAATGCGGCGGACGCCGCTCTTCGACGAGCAGGCCAAGGTGACCCGCGAAGTCTGCATTCGCTGTCTGGTATTCTCCTACCAGCGCCGGCAGTTTGAATCGGGCTGCTGCGGGTGAGAGAAAAAAACTCGTATCGCTACCTGTGAATGAAGCCAATCGCGATTGATCGGTGCGAGACTCGTTGCGATGTGCGGTGATACCTTCATGGAATCGCAGAGAAGCCTAGAGCTGCCGATCAACCGACGAATCATCCCGGTCCAGGAAGGATCGGTCGACATCCGCCCGGCGATCTTCTCAGGCGTCAAACGTCTTTCGGTCGAGAAGCCCTCATGTGGAATGTAGAGTTGCTATGGGCAGCCTCAAGAAGGAAGTGTTCTGATCTATGCGTTGTAAGGCAGAGTGAAGTGAAAATGAGTCCCCTTTCCCGGCTTGCTCTGCACAGCAATGGTTCCTCCATGCAACTCAATGAGCCCTTTCGCAATTGCCAGACCTAAGCCGGCGCCCGCCGCATGCCCCGAGCCTCGTTGCACCCGATAGAATTTATCGAAGACCTTCAGCAGATGCTCTTCCGGAATTCCACAACCTGTATCAGACACATCAACTTGAACGTATCGATCATCGAGGATCTGTGCGCCGATCTGAACCCGTCCACCGGATGGCGTGAATTTAATGGCATTTTCCAGCAAATTGGCAAGCACTTCATAGAGTTTGTCCCGGTCAGCGTGAATCTTCGGCATCCGTTCCATGGAATCTGCTTCCAGCGTGATTGAGTTCTGCTGTGCGAAGGGCTGAAACCCTTCCAGGAGATCAGCCACGAGTTCCTGGAGGGACAGCAAAGCGGGACGCAGCTCAATTTTGCCGGCTTCAATTTTGGACAGGTCCAGCAGCTCATTCAGCATTCGTGTCAGCCGGTCCGCATTGAGTTGGATCCGGGAGAGATAGAAATGTTGCTTTTCATTCAGTGGACCGGCCAGTCCCTGGAGCAAGTTCTCTGCGAAGCCCTTCATTGAGGTGAGCGGTGTCCGCAGTTCATGCGATACGATGCTGACGAAGGCGCTTTTCAACCGGTCGAACTCTTGAAGTTGTTCAACGGTTGCTTGGAGCGTGCTCGTTCGATCCTGAATCCGACGTTCCAGGGTTTGGTTCAGCTGATCAAGCGCCTGCTCCGCCCGCCTCCGTTCGGACACTCCTACGGCCAACGTTAACGCTGTCACGGCGATCACTGCCATGAAAGCCTGCAGCAACAGCAAGGTTTCATTCGGGCTGCCCCGGGCGAACGGTCCGGACCCCTGCAAGGTTCCCCACATGGCTATTCCCAGACACAGGAGGATAGCCGTGGCCGTTTCCCGCGGCCCCAGTCTGACCGCCACCCACATCAGAATGGAGAGCATGAGGAAACCAAGCGGATAGTGTGGACCGGTCATCGATTGGCCGCTCTGAAAAACAATTAGTGCAACAAGGCAGAGCAGCGTGAGGGAGAGACCTATTTCCAGCAACTGAGAGCGGCTCCAGTTGAGAGCATGATCCGTTACCCAGAGAACAATAACCGGCGTGACGATGAGCGCGCCGACGACATCACCCAGCCACCAGGTAATCCAAATCGCGCTGTACCTCTCCCAGTCCGCATAGCCTCCCAGCGAAAGACTTGTGACGCCGAAGGTCGCGCTCACCGTGGTACTGAGCACAGCAGCCAGGAGCACAAAGGTAAGCGCATCGCGTTGGCGCGCAAAGACCTTCCGGCCGTTGGCGAAATGGTTGACCAGAAATGCGCCCAAGAGCCCTTCCAATGTGTTTCCGGTCGCGATACCGAGAGAGGTGGCAATCGAACCGGCGGTTGTGAGATTGACAACAAACGCCCCCAGGAAGATAGCAGGCCATACCCAATATCCAAATAGAAGAAAAGCCGCCAGGCTGATTCCCGTCGGAGGCCATGCCGGTGTCGCACTTGGATGAAACACCGCAAGTTGAAGACCAACCTTTCCAGCGAGCACATAGATCAGGGCGAGAACGCCGAGCATGGCGGAGAGATAGATGGGTTTCAGCTGCGGGTACTGTTGCGAATGTCGTGAGACCATATGAAGGATCGAAGACGTCGATCTCTTGAAGGATGGTCTGTAAGGCAACCCTGTCAAATGATAAGCGCGCGGCGAGTCCGACGCAAGGTCGGGTATCTTCGCCGGGATGGTCGTACATGCGCTCGGATGTGGGCTCTGCGAACAGCGGTGATGCCGCATTGCCGCCTTGCTGTAACCCCGGAGCCTGGCAAGAGGCGCATTGTTCGCCTTGTCGTCCATCGAAGAAAGATTAGATTTGCCTGCCGTCTAATCATCAGGGCCGGATAGATCTCTCGGAGGGAGGCATTCGCCTGCTCCTCAAACATTGATGCTCGATTCGTCGCTCATGGAAGTGCTGATATTTCGTGCAACACTTCATGAACGAATTGTTCAATGCCTGGTGCAGATGAACTGCGTGGACCCGCCACGTTCAAGATTCGGATCGTATTGGTTTCCAGAAACGCCTTCATCCGTCCACGCCATGCCGTGCCGAAGAACACATGCAAGCAGGGCTTCGCGATGCTCCTGGCGTATTGATGGCAAAGCAAGGTTCCACCCGTCATATCTTTCCCGAGCGTGACGATCACTGTCGCGTCGGCATCACGGACATTCCGTCTGGTGCGCTGCTGATAGTGGCGTCCTGAAGTTTCTTGCAAGGAATACCGCTCAGGGATCATGCCATCCTCTGCGCGCCGTCCCTTGGGGCACCAGCCGCCATGTGGAATGCCATTGCTGATCGCCCAATCGAGCGCCGCACGATCGACGCCGGTCTGTCCACCTGAAATAATTTTCTCAATCAATGGTCACCTGCGGCAGGCACTGAATGGGATTCTACGGAGATGAGGTCTCTAGAGGAAGCATCAACATGTCCAAACATCCTGAAAAGTGAACCAATGGAGACCTCAAAGGTTGGGAGCTAGAAAGGGAGGGAAGAAAAGGTTCAAAGGAGTAGTTCGAGTTCAATCGTGACTGGAACCGTGACAGGCCGAAATCAGCGAGCAGCCGAGTGATACGTTGCGGAAACTATTGATGGCGGTGACCCGGATTGGACGGGTGACCCGCGGCTGATGAGTTATCCCTCTGCGCACCCTCTTTCTGATGGACGGCCGGGGGGTGTCAGCGTCCAAAAAGAGCCGGGGTACAGGGGTTTTTAGGCACAGAACGGGGTTGAGCATTTGTGCATGACACTTGAACAGTTCGCCTTCATTGTGCCTATCCAGCTCTCATAGTTGATTCAAATAATCCCGCATTCGCTCTACAACAGCACGGTCGTGCTCAATCATTTTTAACTCCTGTGTTTCGTCAGGGGAAAACCACCCCATCGCCTGTCCTTCTCCTAAGTGAAGGGGTTGGTCCTGATAATGTTCAACAAACACATATTTCGTGTTCTCATCCTCTCCGTCTCTAACCTTTTGCGCTAGGAGAAAGTACGGGTTTTGTACTGGATAAGACAATTCCTCCAGAGCCTCGCGCACCAGTGCTTCCTTCGGACTTTCTCCTTGTTCGATACCGCCTCCAAAGAACGCCCAGTGATTAGGCAATCGAAACGCGTCGGGTGTCCGATGCTGAAGGAGTATCTGCCCGGTGGAGGTATAGAGGATCAAAAGAGCCACGTCTCGTACGGCCATTCATTACCATAACCGATAGAGTGCGGCAGGTGAAGGACATGTAACTCTTTGCAAAGTCTACTAGGATCCTGGTGGCGGGCTATTTACAAAAGAACTGCCCATCTGTTCCCGAAGCGAGATAAGGACTGGACCGATAAGCTGGACGATCAACCAGCAGAGATCCTTTCAGCATCCCAGCCGCACCCTAGGAATGAGTTGGATGAAGAGCTGAGTCCTAAGCTGCTGGAATTTATTGGTGGCGGTGACCCGGATTGAACGGGTGACCCGCGGCTTATGAGAAGGCTCGATTGTAGCAAATGGCCTAGGCATGGGACAATAGGCGCGGCATTGGTTGCCAATGCGTGACACGCTCCCGCAACTTCCGCAACCCAGGCGCAACCAAGTCCAGAAGCGGCATGGAGGCGGGTTGCAAGGGAATCTCACGGGCCGCTCTATTTCTGAAGGGACGCACCATGAAGCCTTTTCTTGTGATGTCCGCTCTCTTGCTTGGGCTCCTGCTTTCCCCGCTCTCAGCCTCTGCCCAGTTCATGCAAGGCTTTGGTGAAGGGTTTCAACGCACCTCGCAATATGGACTTGCTCGTCAGCAGCAAGCCACGGAGCGCGAGCGGCTCAAACTCCAGTATGCCGACCAATGGCGACAGCTACGGGACCAGGAGTTGAGGGGCGAGCTTG
>JAJFBJ010000190.1 GCA_020697375.1 Nitrospira sp.
CCATCCCGCGGCCGATGGCCCTCCGATTGATCCTCCTCCACTTCCTTTCAACTGCAGGATCCGGAAAGACTCCGCAATGAATTTTCCACCGCTGGACTGAGAGGCATCAACGTCGAGACTCTCACCGAGACCACGGATCCCGGACTGGTCAGGAGCTGTGGGATTGGCTGTCGTGGAGCAACCCGATCGTCGAGATGGTGCTCGGCAACCTGCATCTGACGAATGACGAGAGAGGGCTGGTCCGGCCTTGCGGGAGGCCGGGAGGATCTCGGCGATGTTCGACCGCGAGGAGCGCGAACGCCAGCCGCCCTACGGGCCGGCGCTCGACCTGGGCTGCGGCACCGGGATGCAGGCGGTGGAGTTGGCGCGGCGGGGGTGGCAGGTCACAGCTGTCGAATCGTTTCGAAGGCTCTGTGCGCCGCGCGTAAGCGTGTGCGTGAAGCCGAAGTCGAGGTGCGGCTCGTCCAGTGCGATGTCACGGCATTGCAGGCCGCCGCTTTCGGCACCGGCTTCCAGTTTGTGTTGGACTTCGGATGTTTCCACGGCCTAACCGACGCACAGCGTGCGGCGATGGGTCGGGAGGTAACAGCGGTTACCGGGCCCGAAGCCACGATGCTCATGATTGCGTGGGCGACCGGTCGCCGATGGCCACTCCGAGCGGGCCGTGCGGACATCGAAGGGGTCTTCCCTGAGTGGACAGTAGTCAATGTAGACGCCCTCCCGTATCCGCACTGCCAAGGTCGCTGAGGAACGCCGATCCTCGTTGCTACCGGCTGCGTCGCGGCTGAATAACCTGGTAGCAAAGAGCCAGTCAAACCATTCAGGAAACGTGTGAATCAAAGAAAGCACAGGAATTTGATTCTCTAGGGTGGTCAGGAAGTTTGGCCGCCGCGCTATTGAACTGAAAACGAGGACGTTCTACTGTAGTTCGATTTGTCTAGGACCGCGAAGCCTACCCTATAGATTGCTCTGGGATCATCTCATCATGAGACCTTGTCTATCGTGAGCGAGGAGATCATCAAAGAGGTACGTGAACTGGTAGACAGCATCTACCGCTCCGAGTCGCGTCAGGTGCTGGCCACATTGATCCGCCTACTCGGCGATTTTGACGCAGCAGAAGAGGCGCTGCACGATGCCTTCGCCGTGGCCGTCGAGCAATGGGCTCGGAACGGTGTGCCGGCCAACCCTCGGGCCTGGCTTGTCTCGACAGGCCGTTTTAAGGCCATCGACGGCATGCGGCGGCGTGTCCGATTCGACGCATCACTGACGGAACTCGCCAAACGATTGGAGACCACCGATGGCGATGCCGATGAAGCGGACGACGAGCGCGTGGAGGATGACCGGCTGCGTCTCGTATTTACTTGCTGCCATCCCGCCTTGCCGCCCGATGCTCAAATCGCGATGACGTTGCGCGAAGTCTGCGGTCTGACGACCGACGAGATCGCGCGCGCATTCCTCACGAAGCCGCCAACGGTCGCCCAGCGAATCGTCCGCGCCAAGGCCAAGATCCGCGACGCGCGCATCCCCTACGTGGTGCCGTCGGAAACCGATTTGCCTGACCGGCTGGATGCGGTGCTTCGGGTCGTCTATCTGGTGTTCAACGAGGGTTACTCAGCCTCATCCGGCGAATCGCTCGTACGGCAGGACCTCTCGGGTGAGGCGATCCGTTTGGGGCGGCTGTTGATTGGGTTGCTTCCAGAGCCTGAAGCGGTCGGACTGCTGGCCCTGATGCTGCTGCAAGATTCGCGGCGAGCCGCCCGCACTTCGCCGTCCGGTGATTTAATCCTCATGGAGGATCAGGACCGCAAGCTGTGGAATCGAGATCAGATCGCAGAGGGTCTGTCGCTGGTGGAACGGGCGTGGTCGTCGCGACGGATCGGACCGTATAGCGTCCAAGCCGCCATCGCAGCGTTGCATGCTCAGGCTCCCGATGCAGCGGCCACTGATTGGGATCGGATCATCGGGCTCTACGATGTGCTGACTCAGGCCGATCCATCGCCCGTGGTTGAGTTGAACCGCGCTGCGGCGACGGTCATGCGTGACGGTCCCTTAGCCGGTCTGGCGCTTATCGATGCCATTCTTGCGCGCGGTGATCTGGAGAACTATCATCTGGCGCATGCGGCGCGGGCGGATTGCTGCCGGCGATTAGGGCGCAACGCGGAAGCTCGAGCCTCGTATGAACGAGCCTTGCATCTCACGCAACAGGAGCCGGAACGGCGGTTCCTCAAGCGGCGGCTGACCGAGCTTGGAAACTGAACGGGAGGGCGCCGGCTCAATACAGCGTACCAGCTTACGTTGCGCTCCAGCCGACGATGTGCCGTATGGCAAAGCTTGATCAAGGAGCCGGAACTGCTCAGCCTATTGGTTATCCATCGATGTCCGCCCGTCAAAATGATGGTCGGCATCGGCGTCGGCGTCCTTTTTGGTTCGGTGCCTGGTGCCGGTCTTGTGTTCGGGCGGGCTGTAGAGGCTGTATAGTTTGAGGTCGGCATCAGCGGACGTATTGATGACGTTGTGGCGCGTCCCGGCCGGGATCACGACGGCGATCCCGTCATGAACGGCATGGTCCTGCCCGTCCATCACCACTTTCCCGTTGCCTGCCTCGAAGCGAATGAACTGATCGAGGTCATGTACTTCCTCACCGATCTCCTCGCCTGGTTTCAGGCTCATCACCACCAGCTGACTGTTGGTGGCCGTAAACAAGACTTGCCGGTACAGCGAATTTTTCACGGTCGTTTCTTCAATATGAGTGATGTAGCCCTTCATGCTGGTGACCTCTCTTTCACAAAGTGCACGATAGTCTGCCGTTCTGCATAGAATACTCTATGAGCGCCGCAGGATTATAGAGAGTCGAGCGCCTTGCGCGCCGTCTCATGCGCATGCTCGATCCGCGTCCACGCGGGACCGTTACCGATCCGGTCCCGGACGGTTTTTACCATCCAGTCCACCTCCTGCCGCAATGCTGTTCGATCATCCTCGCGGCCGAGACATCCCGCCACCGTCCCGGCCATCCCGAGCAGGCAAACCGTGAGCGACGGAGTCGAATCCTTGAACTCGCTGATCGGCCTAATGAACGTGTCGACTGCTTCCGCAAACCCGCTGGGTTCCATCATGAGCCGCGGAATGCCGTCTTCATCGCAACGCACCGCCGAAGGGGGCGAACGACGAGCGAGCAGGCACAAGGCCGCTCCCATGCGATCCACGCACATGCCGGCTGTCAGGATATCGTTCCGATCCGTGGAGGCGGCGCGAAGCGCAATCTGGACGAGTTGGTTGACCGCATAGCGAAGATCCTGTTCGATGCTCGGCTGCGTATTCAGCACGATCGTCTCGATGATTTGTCTGCGGACAGAGGCGTCCAGCGTTGTCGCACCGGAAACAGTCGCGATCGTCGTGCCGGCCACGATGAAATCCCCGATCCGCCGGTTGATGTGAACGCGACAACCGTTCAGTCGCGAGATGTGCACGAGGCGAAGCTCTTTGACGTATTGAAGATATCCGTCGGTGGGAGCGAGCAGGGGAAACCCGGGACTGTCGCCAAGGGGCCAAGCTGCGCACCCGGACTCCGGTGCGCTCGCATCGCCGGTGAGCCGATGGATCGTGGCTTGAAGGTCTTTGGCGGCATAGTCGATGATCGTGGAGGACTGAAGGAACCGGGAAATGTGATACATCGAATAAATCAAGACGCCTAGACCCGCCATCGCCAGGAGGATTCCGAAGGAGACGGCGAGATGGGGTACCGGAGCATTGTCCGGATCCTTATGGATGGTCCGCAACACCATGAGCGCGTAGACGAAGGTCGAGATGTAGGTGCCGAAGGCGATTTGATTGCGGGTGTCGGCAAGAAAATTCCGTAAGAGCCGGGAGCCATACTCCTGGCCGATGAATGTAAGGGCGGTGGTCTGGCTTGAAAACATGACCGTCGAGATGGCCATCATGGCCGCCGCGATAGCCGACAACAGTCGGCGCGCTCCTTGGAGGCCTCCTCCGTAGATCCAGTCGAGCCATTCGATCGACCGGCCGGTCGCTTGCAGTCGTTCATCCAATTGCACCAATAGCGGTGCGATCAGCAGTGCGACCAGGGTCAATACCGTCGGGAGGAACCAGAAGCTCATGCTGAGGAGGCGCCATGCCCGTGATATCTCAACGGTCATGCCCTGCCAACTCTTGACTTCCAATGCTGCCGAACCTCCAAATCCCAGCTTTGAATCGCGCGCGCAGTCAGGGGCTCTCTTCAAGAAGAGACGCAGGGCGATATCATGTTTCGTATGGTTCGTTGGTCCGCGGAGCGTTGGGCGCCTGCTCATCGAGCGACTGCCGATATCTCACACAGCCTTGTATGAACTCCGGCCATTCAGGCACCACCGGCAAGGGATCAGTTCGGTCCGGCAGAAGACCCCAGAGTGAAGGATGGTGCCAACAGAGTTCATGGCGGCTGCTGTCGCGATGCCGGCGGATACCTTGCCGGAGCTTCTTTGCCTCGAGAATAAGCTCCTCTCGCGTCATCTGATCAAGGTCTGCATCCATAGGTCGTTCTCCCTGAATCATTCTGCGGACCGGCTGCCCTTTGCCGCGGCAGGATGGCCGGTCGTTCGCCATTGCAACCGGCGACAGAGAGCCGTGATTCCTGCCGTCCTTTTAGGATAGCTTCCTGCTGCAGCAACTCTTATGCTGCGCGGAATATCACTCCCCTGCAAGAGCATGTCAATCCACTATTGCTTCTTCTGCGGTCTCAATACAATGTGCAGGGGATATCCAAACAGATACGCTCTCGTATCGAAACCGATACGAATAGCATTCGCGAACGCTCAGGCGGCATGAGAAGAGTGTGTAAACGGCAACCAATGATTTCTTTCCTATGGAGTGATCATGAAAGATGTACCCAAGCGACTCGTACAGAGCGTGGCAGAAATCGAAGAACGCGATCCCATACTGCGAAAGGAGCTTGAAGAGATCCGCAAAAAGGGTACTCGACGTGCCAGGGAACGAGGGATGGCCTCACCACTCACCAACCTGCCGACGGTTCCCGAGCGGGATCAGTTCGTCGCCGAAACGATCGTGCTACGTACCGGTCGCCCGGTCTTGGCGATCCGCCATGACAAGCCTGAGTTAGTCTTCAACGACGAG
>JAJFBJ010000060.1 GCA_020697375.1 Nitrospira sp.
CTGTGGGCGCAGACCCTGGAAGTCGAACGGCGGCCGCTGGCCGTCTACGAGGAGGTGGCGCCATGATGGAGCTGAGTGTCCTCCTCGAACGCCGGAAGATGGAACATCTACTCACGCAGCTCGACGGGGTCTGTGAGCAGGCCGCCAAGGGCGACCTCGACTATCAAGGGTTCCTGACCCACGCCCTGGAAGCGGAATGGCGCGGGCGACAACAGCGCGGGATCGAAAGTCGCCTGCGACTGGCTCGGTTCCCGTGGATCAAAACCCTGGACCAGTTCGACTTTGAGGTTCAGCCCTCGCTGGACCGCAAGGTGGTGCGGGAGTTGGCGGGGGTGAGCTTCATTGAGCGCACGGAGAATGTGGTCCTCTTGGGGCCGCCGGGAGTCGGCAAAACCCATCTCGCCATCGCGCTCGGCGTCAAAGCTGTCGAAGCCGGCTACTCGGCGCTCTTCCTGACGCTCGAGAGCCTGATGGGCCGCTTGGTGCGCGCCCGCCATGAGAACCGCCTCGACCGGACATTGCAACAACTGGCCTACCCCCGCCTCCTGATTCTGGATGAACTCGGCTACCTCCCCCTCACGCGGGAAGAAGCCAGTCTCTTCTTCCGCCTCCTGGGGCGCCGGTACGAGCGGGGCAGCCTCATGGTGACCAGCAATAAGAGCTTTGCGGATTGGGGCGAGGTCTTCAACGATCACGTGCTCGCCACCGCGATCCTCGATCGACTCCTGCACCATGCGACCACCTTGAATATCAAAGGCGAGAGTTATCGACTGCGGGAACAGAAGAAGGCGGGGCTCTTCGGCCGAGGCCGGCCACTGAGCCGGGAGAGGTGACAACAGATGTGGCAATCTAAACCGAAGGACCGGACAATCTCATCGGTGAAAAGTGGACATCTCAAATCGGTGATTTGTGGACAACCAACTTCGGCCTTGACAGGAAGGACCGACACCGGAACTTGCTCAAGCATGCACCCACTCGGTTTCACACGTCGTCTGCCGGCGGGAACGCGGGCAGCCCATGTTAGGGGGACTGGGGGTGTCGTCAGACTCCCCCGGTATATCTGCATTATGCTCACCATCAAGGAGCTTTCGGCTTGGCTCAATATCAAGCCGTCCACACTCTATCTCTGGGTCTCACAGAACCAGATTCCTTGCTGTCGCATTCACGGCCTCCTCCGATTTGAGCCTGACGCCATCCAGGCGTGGCTGAAGGGCTTTGGGACACACTCGGTCAAACCGTTCCCGTTGCCGACCCGCAAGGATTACAACGACGTAGACCACCTCATTGAAGCCGCCAAACGCGCCGTCTATACTCCCCGCCACGGGGAAACCAGACCGAAATCAGGCCTCATCCAGAAGGAGGATGCAGATGGGGCTGTTTAAGCGCAACAAAGTGTGGTGGATGACATTCACATATCAGGGGCAGCAAGTCCGACGAAGCACGGGTGCCAGGGACCGACGACTGGCAGAAAACATTCTGTCCAAGGTCAAAGTCCAAATTGTCGAAGGGCAATGTTTTGAACGTCGTGAAGGACAAGACCGGACGTTTGGAGAAATGATGGACCGATATATGAAAGAGCGTGCGGTCTTGAAGGCTCCGAAGAGTCGCCTTCGAGATCATGCGGCTCTGACCCATCTCTTGCCCCTCTACAGAGATAAAGTGCTGGCAGCCATCACGCCCAAGCTCATGGCTGGTTATAAAACCCAGCGGCGAATCGAGCGCGCGGCTCCGGCCACCATCAACAAGGAACTCCAACTCGTGCGACATGCGTTCAACATTGCCATGCGCGAGTGGGAATGGTGCCGAGAGAATCCCATGCACCGGGTCTCCATGGAACAGGTGCGCAATGAAGTCGATCGTTGGTTGAGTGCCGAGGAGGAGGAACGGCTCATGGCTGCATCCTCTCCCTGGCTCCGAGAGATCATGGTCTTTGCACTCAATACGGGCATGCGTCAGGGCGAGATTCTGAACCTGCAATGGCAGGACGTGGATTTTGCTCGCGGCACGCTGATCGTGATGAAAAGCAAAAACGGCACCCGCAGGACCATTCCGTTGAATACCAAGGTCTTCGATCTCCTGGCAGCCAAACAATCGACTTCAGGGGGTTCACGCGGGCCGGTTTTTAAGACGCCACTCGGGAATGAGCTTCAGGTGAGATATCTGGTGCGAGAGTTCTGCGAGGCTCGCAATCGGGCCGGGATTCCAGACTTTCGTTTCCACGATATGCGGCACACGTTCGCCACCCGGTTGGTTCAGCGGGGAGTCGATTTGTATAAGGTGCAGCGGCTTCTCGGCCACAAGACGAGCACGATGACGCAACGCTATGCGCATCATTCGCCGGAGAGCTTGAGAGAGGGTGTGAACGTATTGGATGAGTGCCAACCAAAGCGGGTTAGCACAAATTTAGCACAAGGGGCTATTTTTGAAGATTTACGAGGCTTGAATGTCTCGTAAGTCTTTGATTGTAGGTGGTGAGTCGGCTGGGATTCGAACCCAGGACCCTCGCCTTAAAAGGGCTTCTCGACTGGCTGCTATCACGAACTACGAAGTGAGATTGATTGCTGGAAAAGCCTTGCTAGCAGCGGATTTCCAAACACTCGAGTGGGATGGATTCGTATTAAGACACATCGGCAATCGGGACCAAAACCGGGACCGAACCGTGACCAAAACCGGGACCAAAAGTTCACTGTCGGAAATGTGCGATACCTCACGGTTAGAAACATGAAGTGATGGGCGAATTGAGAACTCGTTAACTTCGTGCATCCATGAGCACCCATACGCCGACTCCTATGAAACCGACTCCGGCAATCAGTTTCAGAGCTTTCGGCGGAATATAAGCGGAGAGTTGCGCGCCAACAAGTACCGCGATGAAACTCGATAGTACGAGGGCCCCGGCAGAGGCTGCAAATACGCCCGCTTTATTTGTACTCTTATCGGCCGCGAACAGCAGTGTCGCAAGTTGGGTTTTATCGCCGAGTTCAGCCAGAAAGACTGTCACAAAAATCGGCCACAGTGCCATTTCAGTTCCCCCTGTTCAGTGACTTCCATTACGCGAGCTCGCTGTTACACGACGCCAGAGTCCGCGTCAGACGGACGGGAATCTATGTGCTCAATGGTTAGAGCTTCCATCGTAGATACTTGCTTCATTCTTCTTGCTCAAAATGCACTTAGTCACATTCTAGCATCGCAGATTTCAACTTACGACAGTTCCTAGGCCTAAAAGCCCAGTTCCACGCATTGCTAAATTCACTTACATAAGCTGAGACAATTGCGCCTGGTGCAACTATGATGCAACGTATGCCCCGTTCTATTTGAGAAAACATTTTTCAAAATACATTTTTGGTGACGCTTCCCCAATTCAAATGGACGCGTCCTAAAGTGAGCGCATCAGCACAATTTGCATGCCCTATAGCTGGGTTGGGATGAGTCCGACCCCCGCGGGTTCAATCCAGGCATTTACCCACCTCTATCTGCAAACCTTGTGCTGATAACACTCGAAGGGATTATCAAAACTGAGAGGGAGATGCTTGGGAATTGCCGAGAGCCATATGAGTACACGATCCCATACACGCTGCGATCATATCCCTTCCTGAGAAACTACCTGGAAGTCCAGCCTCTGGCAGAGAACATACCCAGGTGACACAATACTTCCCCTGAATCCCCACATCTAGCCGAGACGCAGTTGGGTCCTCCGCCGGGCCTTTACACACACCGCACATCGACTTGCCGCCATCCTCGCTGGTCAGGCAGGAGAACTGACCGGTGATTGGTGAACATGTTGAGCATGTCGGAGGGACTCCAGCCAGCCGCGGGATACGTGCACAAGGCCAGGACATTCGCCGTCTGCACCGTGTCATGCACGATGCGTTCGTACTCGACGAACTGCCCGCGCTGGTCGGGGGACTGGACCCATGACGAATCACCGGCGACCCGCATCCCCCCGAAGCGGGCGGACATTTGCGCGATCTTAGGACGGCCATTTGCAATGATGCGCTGAAGATCCATCGGACCCTGCGGCCCATACCAGTCAGCGGAGGAAATCAGTTCCAACTGGCCCGTGCTGAGATAGTCGTACACCTCGGGGATGACCCACTGGAGCGCTGTCGTCGCAGTGGTGGGTGTGTGCCACAGAGGGAGAATCCAGAGACACCCTTCGTGGTCCTCCAAGCCCGTTTGGAGGAACGAGTGCATGAGCTGCTGAAGGTCGCTAGTGGATTGATAATAGCTACAGAAGTGGCTGCCCCATGGCACCGCGGGGGAAGGTGTGCAGCCGAGACGAGGCATGGCATCCTCTGATGCATGGCTTCGAGGTCAAACAAGGCAGAGCCACGGGGCACCGGAGCGCCCACTCTAACCCATTCACTCGGCCTGCACCATAGAATTCCGGCCGACGTCGGCAGCTAGGTAAACCACTAGAGCCTCCGCTACTCAGGAAGGCCGTCTCACTTATTTAGAAAATCATGGTGGAGTAACTGGGGGGATCGAGCTGTCCGTCTACCAACGGAGGTGTTTGAAAGTCACCAGACGGTATTGGGAAAGGGTATAGAAGTGACTTCTATGGCGGCGCTGTGTTCTCCTTGCGACCGACTAAACATTGCGCCACACCCGCCCGCAATTCGCGGACGCCCAACGGCTTAAAGAGCATCATATCCGCGCCCAATTGTGTGGCCTCGCCGAGCGGCTCGTTCGGCCCCTGGGCACCAGACACTGCCAGAATCTTGAGCGAGGGATACTCTGCTCGTAACTCCCGGATGACAGTCGAGCCATCTTCATCTGGTAAGTACATGTCGGCGATCACCAGATCAGTCGGCGAGTCCCGAAAGCGACGGATCCCGTCCTGACTGGTGGCGGCCTCAACAATCGTGTAACCAACTGGTTCCAAAATCGCGCGAAACAAGCCTCGTACGGCCTCCTCGTCATCAATGACCAGAATAGATGCGACGTATGGAGCCTCCATGGACTCCGGCGATTGGTTCTGCACGGCGATGCCTCTGTCAGGGGGTGAACAAAGAGTGGAACTCCACAGCATCCATGTCGTTGCTACAGCGGCGCTCATTAGAACTCTGTTAAGA
The DNA here is from genome assembly GCA_020697375.1 of Nitrospira sp. The sequence goes on from JAJFBJ010000060.1 coordinate 5,073, forward strand.
GTACGACGCCGGGGGGTGTGGCAGCGACTAGGATGATCCCCTGATCTCACGTCGCCGTGAAACGTACGTGGGAGGGCTTAACTTAAATGCTCTCAGGCGCCGGTGCGGTGAGCAGGAAATACGGTGGGAAAATGTTCCTCCCCACATTCGGGACAGATGCCGTGACTGAAGTGAGCCTGCGAATTGGCCGAAATGAACACTTCCATCCGCTCCCAGTAGCCGGTGTCATCCCGGATTTTTTTGCAATACGCGCAAATCGGCAGTAAGCCCCGAAGAATTTTCGTTTCCTCTTCTGCTCGTTTCCGTGTGATAGCGAGCGCAGCGGTCAACCAAATCATGAAACATGCAATGAGGCGGTTGAGGAACCCGATCCAAAGAATACCTGCCGGATGAAGTAAATATCCCAGGGTAGCGAGCACCGTGCAGCCGACCGCCGTAGTCACCATAAGAGGCGTGTCATGTTTGGAGGACCACAGCGCCATCCATGCGACAGGCGCAACATAGAGCATGCCAATCGCAATGTCAGTGTCGATCAAGATATCGAGAAGAAAGATACCTAGGACGAAGACGAGGTTTAAGAGGATGAGGAGGGGATGATGTCGAAATCGATGCAGCAGATGAGTCAGTCCATCAGCACGATGTGTCGTTCTCTCATGTGAAGCGCCTGTAGATGGCATAAGAGTCTTGGGGCAGCCACCACCAACTCAAGGCACCTATTAACAAGTTTACTATATGCTTCCGCGCCCCTCTGAACAATCAATATTTAGCATGTGGCCTTCGGTGGGTCCGGCGTCATACGGGAGAGGCGCAAGGAACGTTTCTACATATCGTGGACTACGACATTCCGTTGCCGTCATGTCATTTTGCCGGGAGGTCTCGGGATGAGCCTATCTATGGCGGAGGCGGGTGAGAGCCCATTGCGCGAGCCAGTGACGGAATCGCAAGAGGAGCCGCGAAGGCCAAGGAATGTGCGAGCTTCGAGTTCGACTGGCGGTGCGGCAGAGGTGTGCGAGCTTCAACCGAAAGAGACGGTGCCGAACATCGTTCTGCTTCATCCGATGACCGGGCGAAAGACCTAAGATTGCTTGAGAGCGTCCATCGACCTGTATGATCCAGGAGGCGCCGCAGGACTGACATTCAAAAACGCTCTTGTCCGTTGGAGCCATGGTGACCGAAGCGGCGGTGCCCAACCTACAGCGCGGACAGGACACTAGCATTTGATAGCTTCTTCCCTTCATTCTCGACGATAAGCGTGTCGGCACTGCTTATTCGTTATCCACCGAGGTTGCGGCTTCGTGAGATGCCTCTATACCTCACCATGCTAGCGGCTTCCGCCCACGGGCAAAATTTCTTCTGACGAGGGACAGCTCAAGCGCTAGTTCCCCCGCAGTCTTCGACGGTCTTGGTAGGCATGCGGTCGATAGTGTCGACATCGCTACTTGATCCAGGCGGTTGTGAACATGTCGTTCTTTAACCTACGCTGGCATAACAGTTCTGTCTACACAAATCCGACCTCTCGCCGGAGGTGCCTGATGAGATGATGGCACAGGATGAACAAGTAGCAATTGCTGCTTGAGCCGATCGAATTCAGACGAGGGATGGTCGGTTATCGGAGCTGCAGAGGTGCTAAGAGCCCGGCGGAAAGCTTTTTATTTCGCCTCTCGACTGCCATGTTTACGGAGTACGACGCAGGGCAGCCTAGCGGCAAGCCTGATCCAAGGGAGTGGCACCACGGCCCGAATTAATGTGTTTGCGCAAGATGAGCAAAGACTGACTCGCTCTTCATCGCACGTTGAAGGGCCGTAATTAATGCGACCGAAGAGGTCTGTTCCGTCTCCATGAGCTGACGATAATGTTCTTGGGTCATGGCAAAAAACGCTGGGTGCTGCTCCGCTGGTACGCCCATCAGTGTTGCCAGGACAGCCAAATATTCTCCCCCGCCTTTGGCCATATCCTCGGACAAGGTCTCAAACGCGCTTGCCACGAACATGGTCGCCTTCTGGTCGGCCATCACCTTCCCATCATTGGTGCAGCCTGAGGTGCCAAAGCTGATGCCGAAGGTTTGACTGCCGAAGGTTCCATTCGTGGTCGCCATCATGACCTGGGGAGCGATGTTCTTCGGAGTTTTATACTCACCCCACGCCAATTTCCCCAAACCGCATCCAGGTCCATTGTCTGCAATCCCCGCGAGGCTCAAGCTGCTATCGAGCACCAATAACAGGCCTGCCACTACAACGACCCATGATGGTTTCATATAGACTCCTTTTAATTTATTGTCATCCCATCCTAATTTACTTCTGTTTCAGCGAGGGTCAAACAAAATCATTTAGATGACTTGTCACCTGCTGGTCGGAATCGTCGGATGAACAGCACCCGCACATCTCTACATTCAAAACATCTTCGTTAGCCAGATACGGTCATACAAATGTGATCAGCAAAGCGTATGGGTGAATGTGGAGCCAGGCCTGATATGCCAAATGACGTTGCACTAGCGTGCAGGATTGCTATCTTCAAAGCGGGCAATTGTTGTAAGGATGTACTCGGCGAGGAGATCATGGGTGAGTGGGTTGGGATGCCCGTCGGCGGGGTGAAGTATATACCGCTCCCTGTGACGGCTATAGTCCGGGATGATGGTAGACACGAGGTGTAGGTGGATACCCGCTGCCTTTAATGCTTCGATGATCTTAATCTCCATCGGATCGGTTTGGTGGCTAAAGTCCCAGAGAAGGACATGAAACTCTATACCGGGATACGTCGCCTCCAAACGCTGGCGAGACAGCTCGACGATTCCCCGAAAAAGATCAACATCAGCATCATTGGTATCACGACGCATGTAGAGTAAGGCTCGGTAGAGCGCGGACTTTTCTAACGCATGTCTTATGGAGTAAGGAAGGTGGGGATGCCATCGCCGTAAGGCTGCTAATACACCGGGTTGGACCTCGTCATTAAAATGTCCCCCCGGAATGATGGTACGGTCCTTTCCCAGCTTATATTTGGGGCCAGCCTGATCCCACGCCTCCAGTCCAGCGGCGCGAGACACATGGCTCGGCAACGCCTGATAGATCGCATATCGAGGTGTGCAGTCGATCGCGTCTTTCACCAACTCATGCTGCAGTTGAGCCAGCATCTGATGAGGACCGTAGCCTAAAAACCCAAAGTTATACGCCCGATAAGCCTGATGACTTTTTATAGTTACGCGGTAGGGTAGCGATTCCTCATCACGGACACCTTCGCCGAAGGTAAAGGAGTCCCCAAAGAATAGTATGCAGGGCGTTTGAGGGTTGGTTTGGGAACCGGTGGGAGAAGAGAGACGGAGCCCCTGTTTGTCTATCGTATACGCGATATCGTACAGCAAACTGCCCTTAAAACGGGTGGCTTCCGTAAACCGTTGCTCCTTAAGCGGGGCATAGCCCAAAATCTCGTGATACGCGAATTGATCGATGATGGCACCCCGTTCAACCGAATCGCTGGCCATGCGGTAGACTAGTTCACGTGGAGGTTCTTCCGCAAAATGGACTTCGTAGAAATACAGTTCCGCACCTCCCAAGGCCAAGGCCACGACTGCGGCATTGACGAATACAGCTTTGACGTATGGTCGAACGGCTAGGAGCGCTGCCGCAATTCCTACCATCCCCCAGATGCCGGCTATATAAAGGTATGGTGTCGGCCAATATGCTAGCGCCACACCAGACAATAGAATCCCGAAGCAGACCGCCGCGACTTGGAGTGTTCCTCTGTGCTGAGACACATGTGATTTTTTCATGATCCAAAGAAACCTTCAGAGTCAGCCCTACTGTGTCTCTGAGACTTGCGATCGTTAAAAAGGCGTTCCGAACAGCTCCACACCAATGTATTGGCCGTTTTGAAATGCGGTTGTGTATTGGTGTCCCCCGCGTATGAGAATGCCGAACCGTTTCCACTTCATCTCGAAGACCGCACCGGTAGAATAGGCCTGAAACCTGTCATTACCGACCGCCACGAATTCCAGACCAGGATTGATCTCCATGCTGTACCATTCCGGTTTCTTGTACACGGTATGCTTCCATCGAGTCCTTCCGAAATAGACACCCTGTTGACTACTGTAAGAGGCGATAAGTTCGAACCGATTGTCCGGAATCGTATAGGAGGCATACGAACTGACCGTATATCCGAGCTGCTTCGCACTGGTTTCTCCAAACACCGTTTGCCCCTGGTCCTGGTAAGAGTACTGTTCCGTATAAGACTGTAAGGCCGGCCCAGCGGAGAGGGACAGGTTGAAACGGTCAAAGGTCTTGGTGAAGCCTAACGCCGCTGTGTACACATTCAAATGCGCCGGCATTAAGTTTCCGACGCCGTCTCTGATGATATATTTCTGGCGAGCGACGAACACATCGATGAACGGTTCAAAGGACAACTCCGTGCCGGTCAGCGGCAGCGTCGCCCCCGCATAGGCATAATATTGACCCTTATTATCGACCTGATGTCCGGTATACAAACCGAGTACATCTCGCAAATTGAGATCTAAGGCGTGGCCAATAGTTGGAATCATCAGCATGAGGCCGATCAAACTGGTATGAAGGAACAACCTATATCGCGTCACTGGGTTTCCTAAAAGCCTGCCTTCACTCAGAGGCACAATGACTGTACATGAATGAGTCCTGCAGGTATTGGTGAAATGCCCTCAGTAAGTTGGGGGCCTCTTAGGGCCGACAAATATTATGTGCAGGGTCAAACTGGATCGATGTATCAGCCTTGCGCACTGCCCCATCCTCGTCTGTGCGTGACAGGCTCAGCTGCATGAAAAAGGTCATGTCACGCTTTCCTACTTGATTGGGATCGATCTGATACACCGGGTCTTCTAGCGCCACGGGGAGACTAATAAACTTGACGCCATCCGTCTGGAGCGTCGCAAGCATGGCTGGCAGGGTTCGGGCCGTCAACGCGCTAATGTGAAGAAGAAGAATGTGTTTGATGTCGCGACCGACGAGAAATTTCGATTGCTGTTGCGCCTCCCGCAGCTTACGACGAGCGGCCGTGACCACTTGGTCCTGCAACTGTCGCAGGGCTTCATCATCATGAGCCCGCGAACAGCGAGTGTAAGCTGCGGACCAGGCCCAGTCGTTGTAATCCACGGTCACAGGAGCGATCCGGTACCCGCGTTGTTTGAGATACTCTCGCACTGATCGTCTCTTGGCCTGTGTATCTCCCTCGCTCAAATAAGGGTAGCGAAACAGCTTCACTGAAGATGCAGAAAACCACGGCGTTAATGCGCGATCCATTTTCTCGATGTCCTCGATAAAATCATCCACAGACACTTGGGCAAGGTCTAAATGGCTAAACGTGTGGTTGGCTAAGAAAAAGCCAGCGTCGTGCCACATGTTCAGGACGTCAGCGACAGCAGGCTCCCAGTCCATAGGTGTTCCATTGGCAAAGCCATAGGTGGGCGGAGCACCAGCCGCTTTCAGGGCAGCAATCATCTCAGCCGCAATGTCCAGCCTGGTCATGTCTGGATGCGCGTCGCTATGTGCAGGCAGATCGTCGACCGTGATGGCCAGTTCGGTTGGCTCTAACGGGTCCAGTTGATGATGTTGCTCAACATCCCGCAGCACTTCCGCCGCAGCGGTATTACCGTCGAGAATCGGCATGCACGCGAAGGCACACAAAACTAGGATAGCCGCCCATCCACGGCCGTCGACCCCATGGGGTTTAGTCAGCATCCTTCAGTCAACCCTGCGCGCTAGTCATTGCCTGTCAGCGGCACATTGGTATTGGCCACAACCACGTCGGTGGGCGCCCCGCCAACGAGAGTCGTCTCCGAATGCAACAACGCACCGAGCCCATGACTCTGCCGAGCCACGCGGAAGGTAAAGTCGTCGATACTTTCAGGGAACCCAATAAAGCGATGAATGGCGTACAGCAGCAACCCGGCATTGAGCGTGGCAAATAGGCCGGCAATCCAGCGGCCGCTTAGGCCATCCATGGCCGCAAACGCCAGCAAAAAAATGATCAGAGCGTATTCGAGCCCGATGTAAATACGAGGGGCTCTGGTTCTGCCGCTTACCTTCGGTGTCCGCTGAAAGGCGGATTTCTGACCGTTGAACTTCTGGCGCAGCGACTTCAAAGCGCCACTTAGGTGGATCGGAATAAGCAGGAGATTGAGCGCATACACTCGCAATAAATCTCGGCAGCCGTCATACCCCATGAGGGAAAGGTCCCTGCCGTAAAGCAAAAAATATGGCAGGGCGGTTAATGGTAACCACACGCTGGTCAGGGTAGACGAGAATGGCACGGTCATTAAGAGCAGCACGCTCAGTGGGGCCCCGGCCAGTGAAGTCAGATAATGAAACCGGTAAAACGCCTCATTCAACGTCCTGAAATTCTTTGGGGCTTTCCAGAGATACTTCAAGAGCTTGGGTACGATCAAAAGGCCGCCGTTCGCCCATCGACCGCGCTGAATGAGGAGAGAGCCGAAATCACTCGGCGTGGCGCTATACGCCATGCGAGCCGGGTAATTGAACAACCGCCACCCTTTCGCGATCAGATCGACGGTCGATTCCGTATCCTCGATGACCGTGGCATCTTGGATATAACAAGGAATTTTCCCATTGCCATGTTCTCTGAGAATGACGATGTCGTCGAGTGCCGCCTTTCGCAATAACGCATTGGCTCCCACCCAAAAGGTGGCTGAGAAGTATGTGAACCCCTGATGAATAAAATACTGGATGTCCGTCGTCGCACCCGCGGTTCGTTCCATGGCATTGGGTGCGTTAGGAATTGCACTGTAGGGCGTTTGCACGACAGCCAAGCGCTCATTGCCGGGCTGCTCAATGTGATGGACGAGTTTGAGGGCATAATCGGGCAAAAGCAGGCTGTCTGCATCCAGGGTAATAACGTAGGGAGTGTTGGGCACAGACATCGTGCTTTCGGAAGGGACCGTCTCCACAAGATGGCACCCGTCAGGCCGATGAAGTTCTTTGAGATGCTTCCCCATTATTCCCAAATAACTATTGAGATTCATCGCCTTGTTCGGCTCATTGGATAGATTGCAATACCGCTTTCTCTCGAATACTGAGAGCTCCACGCGAAAGAGGCCAGCTAGATACTGATATTCTGCTTCCGTGTCACTGACCGTCACTCCTTCTATTGCCACCGTGCCCAAACGTAATAATTCTTCCGCCCTCTGCTGCAATGCCCGCTGAGGCTCTTCCAGAATCTTTTTCTTAAACCAGTCGTCGCTATGAGTGTTGTCATGGCATGTATTGGCAATCATTGCGTAACACTGGGCGGCCTTTTCATACGCAGCAGCCAGGTGGACCTGTTCATATGTCGCGTCGCTCGACTGATTGTTCTGTCGATTTTTGAATTGGAGCAGCGCTTCACGAAAATACGCTGCGGGTCCTTCAAACATGCAATGCAGCTCCGTAGGAAGAAGCCGCGCCGCACACAAGATGCTTCGATCCTGGTCTGTACGCGCCTTGGGTGGATCATCAAGGAGCAGGACCACACGCTTATTGGGATACTGTTGCAAGGCCGCCGACAGCAGCGTTTGCCGAATCACGGCAATCTCCTCTTTATAGGATGGAACCAGAATCGTCAGTTCTGGTGCTGATTGCGCAAACTTCCGCAGTTGAGAAATGGCTGCAGGGCGATGACGGGACAACCGTTTAAGGTACCCAAGCCTTGCGAGTTGGTAGCCGAAGTTACCGTAGACTAAGAATCCGACCAACATGAGATACGTGCCGATTTCGAGAAGAGACCCCTGATGGGCATTGAGCAGCTCTGCTTCCGCGAGAACGATCGACCCCTTCAAAAACAACGTGCTCGCGGTGGCCGTACAGGCCAAAGCTGCCCAAGTCACGAAAATTTCCCATCGAATTGCCATAGCAATTACCTCAAAGTTGGTTCCAACAAAGTTATGTGGTTGTTGTGAAAAACTCGGAAAGCGAACGAGCTGAGCCGAGCAGTCACTCTACACTTAACAGGATATGCTGAGATGTCAATAAACATTTTTGAACTACCTAATAAGGGCGCTTCCTAGTGATTTTTCTTTAGTAATTCATTTGAAACGACGAGAGTGCTACTTTGACCATATAGATCAAGTGAAGCGGGGGCTGCGCCCCCGAACCCCCCGGCCGTCCGGTCCGCTTGGTCCGGAACGGCCGGCGGGTCCTTGGGGGTAAGCTTCCTGCACGACTTCTTTCCTCTTGGTCTGCATTCATCCTTGCTTTCCTTCGACCAACGAATCATCGACAAGCCCGATGGACGGCCAAGCTGACGCATCGCCGCCATCTAATGGATGAGGTCACCCTATTCCCCTCTCACCCGTTGGGATAGTGGACGGGTGACAAGGTGAGATTGATTAAACGAAGCCGCAGTGATCTCAGGGCCTACCGCTCCCGTATTCCCGCGCAAGGCGCACAGAGCCACACCTCACAGGGCGCGGCATAGAGATGAGGCCGCATCTGCACCCGCCCCCAAGCCCGCTCACACTGGCAGAACTCACACAGCCGCTCTCGATGATGCTCTGTACAGATCCAGTCCTTTCTGGCCCGATCATAGAGCGTGGCGGGCTTTCCGCAACACGTGAGGCCCAACTGTTAATTTGGATGACACAGGTATGGGGGGCCTTCATAGCGGACTCCAGACGAGGCCTTTACCCAGGACGAGCTGGAGGATGGTGTTACTGAACCAGATCGGATGCCCGGACAGCAGATCTTCCCAGGTCTTGAGAAAAACGATGCGTGGCACTTCAATCTGTTTCCGAATGCGTCGGTAAATGTTCTGAGTCTGCCATTGGTTCCGCATCTCTTCCCACATCTTCCCGATCGGAAAGCCTAAGGACCGTTTCCACGACCAACACATGTTCACGTAGCCGCATTGATCCTGGACGTATTGGCTGATGACGTAGCGACTCAACCGGTTCCTGGAGCGATGGCTGGGCTGGTAGGCCTTGATCCAGACAACCGGAGCGCCATGGAGGGCTTCCCACTGGGACGAAAGCCATTGCTGAGAGATCCAGAAATGCCGAGGGCGTTCCCCATCAGGAACTCGCCAAGCCCAGAAGATATGCAGGACGCCATGCCCTTCCTCCGTCCGCACCTGGTAGTACTCCATATTCTGAAACCCGAGCTGGCGTTCGATTCGTTGGCGCAGTTGCTTATGGCGATAGGTCAACTTATCGGCATTGCCGCCTTCCGCCGTGGAGAGGGTGACCCACAGCACTTGGAACTTGTGGCATTCCCAGAACCACAGGAGCGATCGCACGCGGTGATACCCCCGCTTTTGCTTCCTGGTCCATTCGCCGGCGACTGGTTCCCGTCGGAATTCCTTCCAGCGGCTCATCGGGCACCCTCCCCCTGAGGGATGGCAGGCCTCAGACCAGCGGAGAGAATTCGTTCCAATTCCTCGATAGGAATGCGAACCGCTCTGATCGAGGGTTTCACATAGGCAATCTGCCGTTTCAGGATGTATTTCCTAATCGTGCTTTCCTTGAGGCCGAGCCGTTCGGCGGCCTCTCGAATGGTGATCAATTTTGTACTGGGGACCATGGGCACCTCCTTTGTGGTCATGCGTTATATGTATTGATATGCCTATAGATGTATAGTCATATCCTGTCTTGACACGCATTACCACTCCCGAGGTACACTCTTCAAGCAATTTCAGCTCAACGCCTCCCGTTGGTCCCAACTTTTTTTGTCTGTACTGCGATGGAGTGAGATTCTCATTCCCTCGTCATCAGAAGGAGTCCCTATGCCGGGTGATCGAGCCGCAATCTATGACCAGTTTCATGGAGAGATGAGGAAGGCGAGAGAGAGGATTCTCACCACCGCAGACGGCGAGGTGGGATGGCTCCTGAAATTTATTCAGACTGACCTGGACACTCTCACGGCGAGTGAATGGATGGTCTTGGCGTTTGAGATCGCCAGCTTTGTCGATGACGTCGCCAATCGCCGTGGGGCGGACATCGCGACAGAGGCCGGCTGGAGTGTCCGATCGATTCCAGGGGAGGGATCTCGCGGCACCCTGCCGAGTCGTGGAGAGGCCAAAGAGATCCAGGCGATGGTCCTGGGCAGCCTTGAAACACTATGGAAGACCGCCGTCACCGCCTTTACGTTCCCGCAATTCACGATCATCGTGACATTGCCCCTCGAGGACGAACGCAAAGGGAGTGTATTTGTGGCCACGAAGCGGAAAGTGAAAGAATTTGAATATCGGTTTGCCCATCTGTTGGTGGACTATGCCGGGCGCATCCGTCGCTGCCCCGAGTGCCAACGGATTTACTTGGCCATCCGTTTCGATCAAAGATACTGTGGGCCTCGTTGTCAGACGCGAGTCGCGACTCGCAAATGGCGAGAGAGCCACAAAGCAGACCAACAAAAGGAGCGTCGCCGTGGCACGAAAAGCGGGAAAGGATAGAGGGATTACGCAGCGAAAAGGTAGAGAAGGATGGTGGGTGCGTCTGTATGTAGATGGAAGGGAACGATGGTATCGCTGTGACACCAAGAGCCAGGCTAAGGCCTTATATGGACGTGTGAAAGCCGAGCAACGAGAGGGCAAATATTTCGAAAAGGCGAAGGCAGTTCCTTTCCGGGAGATTGCCGAGGAATACCTCAAAATCGTTGATTCGCGTCGGTCACGCAAAGGCGATGATCACTCTCGGATGAAACGCTGGGTCATCGCGTTCGGTGATCAGGACGCCGCCACCATTAGCGCCCGGCAAATTGAGAGAGTCTTGGCACAACTTCAGGACGAAGGACGGAAACCGGCTACGCTCATCCGGCACCTGACGGTACTCAAAGCCACATTCAATCGTGCCAAGCGGTTGGGTCTGGTTCGAGACAATCCGGCAGTATTGGTGAAGACAGGCAAGCCGAACAATGTCCTCGTCCGCTACCTCACGCAAGACCAAGAGTTGCGGTTATTAGAGCTGCTCCCCGTTGCGTACCACTCAGTCGTCATCATGGCGATGCATACGGGCTTACGACAGGGGGAGCTGCTGAGGCTGACTTGGTCAGACATCGACTGGAATGTCGGCGTCCTGACAGTCCAGGAACCTAAGGCGGATGAGCGCCAACGGATTCCCATGAATTCGACAGTAGTCGGACTGCTCTCCACATTGAAGGAGAAGGGAGTCCCTGGACCGCTCGATCCCGTGTTCGTCCATGATGCGCGGTACTTGCGACGAGCCTTCGACCGCGCCGTGAAGCGAGCGGGACTGACGCCGTTTCGGTTCCATGACCTTCGCCATACCTTCGCATCGCGGCTCGCCATGCAGGGGGCCAACGATCGGACGCTCATGGCGTTAGGGAGGTGGAAATCCCCCGCAATGCTGAGCCGATATGCCCACCTGTCGCCGACTCATCTCTGGGAGGCCGTGGAAGGACTGACAAAACCGGAAACCGTGACCAAAACCGTGACCGAGCCTAACGTGGAATCCGAGGAAGCAGCGAAGTTATTGAATGATATGGTGAGTCGGCTGGGATTCGAACCCAGGACCCTCGCCTTAAAAGGGCCCCAGGGGATAAGTAAAATCAATATTTTACGTGCTGGAACATTCCAATCTCATACATGGTTTTACAATGGCTTACAAAAAGGCTGTCCGATATAGGACGCGTGGCGGTTCGGTGGCCACCGGCCGGCTATTCAGTGCATCTAATACGTGGACCAATAAAGAGGCTTCCATAGACGCTTACTGACGTGAGCCAATATCCTGGACCAACCGGTTCCGAAGCGTGCTGCATAACACTCGCACCGCTTCATAGTGTTCATCAGAAATGTTCCCAAAGTGTTTTTCCATAAGAATCGCCGTAAGTGAGTCCTGTAACGCCGCATAACCCGTGTAAGCCATTCGCGAGAGAAATATGCCCCCGCCCTCATTAAAATACCAATCTCGGAGATGCCGACTGAGGTTACCTAAGTCCTTATAAGTGACATTCTTAGACCTGGGCCATTTGGGTAGTACTCGGGTAAGTAACCACAATCCCTTGTAGGTTGCAATTCGTTCCCGTTGAAGTGCTTCGCTAGGTGGCACATCCACCGAATCCATTCCTTTATACTTCAACAAGGCGGTTACACTCGCAGCGACTTCTTCCGCCACATTCCCTTGAGGGTAGAGGATCGTTACGGCACGCAGGTATGGATCGATTCTTGAATCCAGCGTCGGCCTTGTCATGACCGGAAGGATTTTTCCAGATGGGTTCTTCCATCGGTTCTTTGCGAAACCAAGCTCGGTGCGCGCATAGCCGCCATGTCTTAAGGATTCGGGAGAAATGAGAAAAACAAAGAGATTGCAGGTGTACACGGCTTTTTGAATGGCTAACCCATATTCTTGTCCAGGAGGAAGGGTAGAACGATCGAAAAAGACTTTATAGTCACGGACGGACAAAGTTACGCTGATCTCCTCAGCTATTAATCGTTGTTTGTGGGCATAGGATAGAAATACTTTCATCGAATTCCATAATTAGGACTTTATGAGCATTGCTGGACAGTGCAGACCGTGGCCCGCTGATTGAGAGTCGAGGCGAAGACCTAGCGTTAGGACACTCAACAGAACGAATCCGCAGCAAAGCACGAGGTTTTGCGATAGCCCAAATCACTATGGATCATCTTGTTTCAGGGTGTTTGGCACCGTCCGCACCGGGCCATGCGGCTGCCACTACACCTCCATATCCACCTTGAGCACGATGTCGCTCGGATTGCCGTAGTGCTGGTAGGCGCCCCAGGTATCGCCGTAGCTACCGATTTGCCTGCGGCCTGCTTGGAGCGCGTCGCAGATCGGCTTTCCGGTCAACAGTCCCTCGTAGAATGTTCGCGCGAGCTGCGTCGCCTGTTCGTCGTTCACCGGCCAGCCACTGCCGAGATAATTACTCACGCCACGCTCGAAAAAAGCCTGAGCAACGCTTGCGAGCCCTTTCGACTGCTCGTCGGATGACAGCGCGGTTCCCTTGGTCGTGACTGCGGAGAAGCAGGCGTTGGCGAACACCAGCCGCGGCACCTTGCGCGCGCGGAAGATTTCCCTCGCGGACAGGACGCAGTCCTTGCCGAAGATCCAACCGCTTCCGGCCGGATTGTCCTTATCATAGTCCCCGTGACCGGCATAGTGGACGATATCGAATTCACCGGAGAGCAACAGCGCCAGGATCTC
>JAJFBJ010000191.1 GCA_020697375.1 Nitrospira sp.
TTTTAGCTCCTTCCTCGTTGCATTCAGTACGACGACGTTAATAAAAAACAAAAGAGACCGGATCTTTACAAGTATGCGAACGCATAACCGATGCCATCGTTGCTATGCGTCGAATCTGTTCGATTCCAGCGTTTCGAGCGTGAATCCGAAAATGGATTTGCAGCTATGCGAATTGTCTTAATATTCTAAAGTCACTTCTGAAAACGTTGATTGCACCAAAAAAACGGAAGATGTGCACTAAGAAGTGCGGTGATGCATCATAGGCAAAAAAAGCACGTCGCGGGCAGTACGAAATTGCTTTCGCGCGCCGGCACGGGATGCATTTGAATGCCCCGCGACCAGGCGCTTAGCCACATTCGGGAAACTCGAGCAGCCACTGGGAAGAGCGAACGAGTCCTCCAATGGGCCCGCTTAGGCAGATGGCATCGACTAAGGTGGGCTTATACGGCTTAGCGTCTTTAGATTGACCACGAGCTCGAGTTTGTCGGTTGCTCGCCTTGATCCATCTCCAACCCAAACACGGCCCTTAGCCACACAATCCACGCAACCCAACTACTCTGAGTTTTGAACAGTGAGTCGAACAGATCCGGATGCTGATCGCCTCGATGATGGTGGGCTTGTCTGTCAGCACGTCACCCTCTGTTTTGCAGAAATGAAAAATTTCTTCGCGGAGATGCAAATTGCCAGGGTCTTTTTAAATGGTAACCCACTGATATTCGAGGATCAGTCAACGCACCTTGCGGAGCTTTTAGCAGTCCGCTTTTTGCATCGGAATAAGGGCAGTTGCTAACCACTTAATTGCGCATCGCAAGATCGAGTTGATTTGGTGAAGTGCCCTCAACGATCACTGTTACACCGTAGTGAGATAAGCAAAAGGCGTTGAGGAGGCATTTATGAAACGTTTAAAAAATACCTTACTCGCGCCGACTGTCTGGCTGAGTGCGGTTGTTCTCTTCCTTGCAAGCGCTCCGTTAGAAGCCTTCGGCCTCACCTTTACTACGATCGATGTCCCGGGCGCTATCCGCACCTTAGCCACTGGGATCAACGCGTCCGGCGACATCGTTGGATGGTTCCAGGATCCTAAGGGTATCATCCATGGGTTTCTTCTTTCAGAAGGACGCTTCACGACGATCGATGCCCCAGGTGCTACACACACCGTGGCTCTCGGAATCAACGCACGCCGCCAGATCGTCGGCCACCATGTTAGTGGTGAGAAGTTCCAAAGCTTTTTGTTGGATGACGGGGACTTCACTGCAATCGATGTTCCCGGCTCTGCCTCGACGGGTGTCCAAGGGATAAATAACCAGGGTCAGATCGTGGGCGACTACATCGATGTCACGGGGACACATGGCTTTTTGCTGAATGATGGAAACTTTACCGTAATCGACGTTCCCGGCGCCCTGGAGACTAAGGTCCGTGGGCTCAACGCGCTCGGTCAGATCGTGGGCGTCTATACCGATGCCAGGTTCACAGATCATGGATTTTTGCTGGCGGATGGAAACTTCACCACAATTGATGATGTATCTGGCGGCGTCAGGTTCGTAGATGCCGGGGGAATCAATGCGCGCGGCCAAATCGTTGGTGAGCAGTTCGACGAAGGGATACGTGGCTTTTTGTTGGACAAGGGAACTTTCACCACGATTGATTTCCCGGGTGCTGCAGGCACTACGGCTCTCGGAATCAACGCACGCGGCCAGATCGTCCACCCTCCATCTGGGGTAGCTAGTGCGGTAAGGTTTCACCCTGTCCATAGCGAAACCCTGTAGCCGTCATCATCACTCCCGTTTCTCGATCCACAGGTATGGTCCACACACAACGGTTATAGCCTTCATATCGAAGCCTGCCGTCCGCGTCTTCAATAAAGATGGTCCACTTAAAAATCTCTTACGTAGCAGCAGGCCGTCACGCCTCTCCGAGGCTTGGGCGCGTTCCGGAAGGCGTGCGCTTCACTCATGATTTTATCCGGGAACCGATATTTACTCCAATGACCCAATCCGATTGGGCGACCGGCGTGAGCGCTACCGCCAAAGCCCAAATATCAAGCCTTCCGGGAATGGGAGATGGAGCAGTCTGTTGAAGAGGCCCTCCATGGAAAGCCAAGAAATTGCCGTTAAAGCAATGGTGAGCGTCCACGGTTCACGACCGGCTATTTTCAAATAAGCAAAAACAAAGATTGGAACTGCGAGGGGAAAGCCAACCAAAACAATAAGCGCCAGAAATCCTAGCGTCCAGATAATGATTGCTATCGTTCTCTTCCTAGCCAAGGCAGGCTCAACGGTATCGGTGAGTTGGAAATCCATCGCATGACCTTCGCGTTCTCTTTCACTGCCCCAGATGCTGAGGGCCAATTCAATCAAGGCGAGGAAAAGAATGGGAAGCGCGATCACCCTTGGGAAAAGCGCCGTTCGGAACGGCCAGCTCCATGAAGCGTACAGAGCATACCCGGCAACACACGCGGTCGCTAAACTAAGCGCACAACGAAGATTCAAGAGACGCCTCACTGCACATTTCCCCCGGCCAGCGGTCGCCCCTTAAAGCGCATGAAAGGGAAAAAAAGCACGATTACCGACAACGCGATGAGAACCAGGACCAACGGGCGGAGAGTCCAGGACGGGCCGTAGCGAATGGTTGAAATATAAAAATTGTTCTCCGCTATCCTGCCCAAAACAAAACCGAGAACCAGCGGGGCTCGAGGCCAGCCGCATTTGATCATGAGATAGCCGAGAAAGCCGAACGCTAGCAGAACCAGCAAATCTCCCAGGTGATTGTTGGAGGTGTAGGCCCCAATGAAAGCGAAGAACAGGATGAACGGGATAAGCACTGTGCCGCGGATCAGAGTGAGCTTGGCCAGGTAATTCAGAAAAAAAAGACTGATGACCACGGTGATAATATTGGCAACGACCATCGTCCAGACCATGGAAAAGGTAAGAACGAGATGCTTATCCAACATGTCAGGTCCCGGCATGATCCCGAGAAGGAAAAAAGCGCCCAGGAGAATCGCCATGGAAGAGCTGCCGGGAACTCCAAACGCAATGGTTGGGATAAGCGACCCTCCTTCTTTGGAGTTATTGGCGGCCCCGGGACCCAATACTCCCCGGATGTCTCCCTTGCCGAACCCGGCTCGCTCCTCACTGGTACGCGCGCTCTGCACCGCATGGCCGTATGCGATCCACTGCGCCACCCCTCCACCCAAGCCCGGCATGATTCCGATGAAGGTGCCCGCGAGACTGCATCGGACGGTTAGCCAAAAATGCACGAATGTATCTTTGACCCCGACCCAAACGCCTCTGCCAAGATTTCCATGCGGCAGCTCGCCCGCGATAGAGGTCCCTCTGATGGCGAGGTCAATGATCTCGGGAATGGCGAATACGCCCACCAAAACGGGGATCAAGTCGAGCCCGTTCCATAGATACAGCTGGCCAAACGTGAAGCGCAGGACTCCCGCCTGAGGGTCTTGGCCGACTAGGGCGAACAGGAGTCCCAAGAGCCCGGCGAGAATTCCGCGCAACAAGGCCCGTCCCCCCTGGCCGCTCAAGGAGGAGATAAAGGCAATGCCGACGATGGCGAGCATGAACAGTTCCGGTGCCCCAAATGAAAGAACCAGCGGGCGCACGACCGGGATCGCTAGGGCCAAGGCAAAGGCACCAATCAAGGCGCCGATCAGGGAGCTCATCAGCGCCGCCCCCAGTGCTCGTCCGGCCTCGCCTTTCTTGGCCATTGCGTGACCGTCCAAAATCGTTGCTGCGGTGGTCCCCTCTCCGGGAATTCCAAACAGGATCGACGTGATATCTCCGGTGGTCGAGACCACCGAGTGCATCCCCAACAGGAAAGCAAACGCTTCCACAGGCGTCATCTGGTAAATAAAGGGAAGCATCAGAGCCAGGGTGGTGGTGCCGCCGAGACCCGGGAGCAGTCCCACCCAGAAGCCCAGAAAGATGCCCAACAGCATCATGAGAAAAGTATGCCATTGAAAGACTACGAACAGTCCTTGGACAAACGCATCCAGCATCGTTAAGCTTTAGAAGGAGCGCGGATCAAGCCGCGCTCTCCGTGCCGTAAATTATCTAGCACTACTTTGTCCGTCGTCCGTTCATGGTTCGACGTGCTCACCACGAACGGACGACAACACATCAATTCAGTTACTCAGCCGTTCGTCCTAAGCCTGTCGAAAGGCGGACGGCGGCTTTGTAGAGGCTCAATCGCCAAACTTGATATATTTCGCCAGCACCTTGACTACGTCCGGAGGCTGATTTAAAACCTCGGAGACAACTTTCAGAGCATCCTCCGGCGAGACGTAATCGATGGTCATCTTACCCTTCTCAGCTTCCGCAAGAAGATCTTTGTCCTTGAGGGCCTTGGCAAATGCGTCGCGGAGGATTTTTGTCGCGTCATTAGCTGTTCCCGGAGGTGCTACGAAAGGCCGGTAGATTTGCGTAGGGACAGCGTTGACGGCCATGATGAGCTTCCCTTGCTGACTCGTTGCAAGATTTTCGTCAATCGGTAATTTTTCGATTCCCGGAGCTGAGGTCCGGTTTCGAATGAGAGGACGCACTAGACCGCGATCAATAAAGGGCTTTATCGAATCGTAAGACCCCGCCCGGCCGTCCACCTCTTTACGCTCGACCGCCAGCATGACATCCGCGCTCGACGAATAACCAGGGACAAGCTTGAAGTCAAAACCAGCGAACTCCTTAAGGAGTGCAGGGAAATCATGGGTCGAGCTTCCCGGTCCGGTGGTACCGATCACAAACTGCTTGGCCTTTCGCAAGTCCTCCGCGGTCCTGTACGGAAGGTCCGAGCGCACGGCGAGGATTACGGCATCGCTGGCAGCGCTGCCCAACCAAGCAAATTTGGCTAAATCGAACCTCACTCCCTCAACCTTGATCAATTGCGCAACGACCGTAGCATTGTTGAAAGTCCCGATCGTCAGACCGTCGGGCTTGGCGATGCTGAAAAGATGATTCGCCGCAATGACGCTGCTTGCTCCCGGCATATTCTGAACAATGGCGCCGGGATTTCCCGGGATATATTTGGGCAGATGTTTGGCGATGAGGCGCGCATATCTGTCATAGCCGCCTCCCGGTTTGTAGCCAACGACGATGGTGATCGTCTTGCCTTCATACAATGAAGCGCCATAGGAAGGCGGGTTTGCAAAAAACAAAACCAGAGAAATAAAGATGATCATTAACAGCTTCATAAGAACTCCTTCGCTAAATACCCCCTCAGGCCTGTTTAGAGAGATAGTCCTGCTGAGTAGTTTATGAAACGTCCATTGGCGGACTGCGCTGTTGTGCAAAACCGTATTGAATTGGCTTTATTCCGCTGCGCCTTCCAATTCCGCCGCGATCTTTAGATATTTTTCATGCACTCCGGCGCCCATTTCTTCGGCCTCGTATTGAGCGAAAGCCGCCGAGAGCCTTTTCTGCTCCTCTGCGGAAATCACTTCGTCGGCCATGCGAAAAAGAATCTCGTCTTCCTTCTGGATATGCTCGCGCAGCAGACGACAGTAGGCCTGCGCGCTGCTCAGAAGACTTTCTTTGGCGGCTTGGTTGCCCGTTTCCACCAAGGAGAGCGCCGCGAACATGGCTCCAACGTAAGACCTTGCTTCCTCGTGTTCCATCAGCATCATGCCGATGGGCCCACCTTCGATGGGAATATCGTGCGCCTCCATGGCCGGAAACAAAACTTTTTCTTCTTTGAAGTGGTGGCACTGGTCGGCAAAGTTTCGGATAAAATCAAGCGCTTTCTTCCAAGGCTCCAATGCGCCCACCGGGCCTTTCGCGAGCTTCTCGACGGCGCCGAGCACGCGCTCGATGATGCGATGCTCATCGCTGAGAATCTGCGTCGGTTTCTCTGCGTGCTGGCCGAAAGCCCATCCATGCGAGATCGTTGGTTCCATATTCTTTCTCCTTTTGACTGCTTCTTAATGCAAGTATCCCTGCTGTCCGCGCTCTTCGGCTTGAGATCTTGCTGGAGAGCGCCGAGATTGCCATGCCGCCGGCTGATAAACGCAATACGGATCGCTGCGCATCGAATCACCGGTGATGGCATAGGCCCGCGAACGGCTGCCACCGCAGATGTTCTTGAATTCACATACTCCGCACTTCCCTTTGATCAGGGAGTAGTCCCGCACACGCAGGAATATCGGCGAATTGCGGTATATCTCCGCCAATGATTGCGAGCGAATATTGCCGGCGACGAGGTTTAGAAAACCGCTGGGCTGAACATCCCC
>JAJFBJ010000061.1 GCA_020697375.1 Nitrospira sp.
CTCGAAGTGCGCGATAACGGCCGGGGCGTGACGGAGGCCGAAGTGTCCGATCCCACGTCGCTCGGTCTGGTCGGCATGCGTGAACGCGCCCTCCTCCTGCGAGGGGAAATTTTCATTGCGGGAGATCATGAAAAAGGAACGTCGGTGAGGGTGAGGATTCCCTTTGATCAAGTGCAAGCAGTATAACACGTGACTATCGAACACCTTACCAGCATTCCGTTCGTCACCGGGATAACAAGGTAAACAGGAGCGGAGCGTGACAAGGATCCTTATCGTAGATGATCACGCGGTGGTCAGACAGGGCGTGAAGCAGATACTCAGCGAACAGTTTCATGCCGCCGTGATCGGCGAGGCTCGGAACGCGAGCGAGATGATTGAACGGGTTCGGAAGAACAGCTGGGATATCGTGGTTCTGGACGTAGGCATGCCCGGGAAAAGCGGACTGGACGCGCTGAAGGAACTGAAGCAGCTTCGCCCGAAACTTCCCGCCCTTGTCCTCAGCGCCTATCCGGAAGACCAGCTTGCTCTCCGCATGCTGAAGGCAGGCGCGGCCGGCTATCTCTCGAAAGACAGCGCGCCTAATGAACTGGTGCAGGCCATACGGAAGATCATGAGCGGCGGGAAATTCCTGAGTGCTTCGGTGGCCGAATTGCTGGCCTCGAATCTGGAAAGCGATTTTGAAAAGCCCCTGCACGAACAGCTGTCCGATCGGGAATATCAGGTGATGTGTTTGATAGCGGTGGGAAAGAGTCTGAAGGAAATTGCCGATGATTTGTGCGTGAGCATCAGCAGCATCAATACATATCGAGCCCGCATCCTCGAAAAAATGCAATTAAAGAACAATACCGAGTTGACCCATTATGCCATCCAAAACCGTTTGGTAAACCGGCTCGTTTCCTGATTCTCTCTCTTTCCGTGCCGCCTTCTGTCCGCTTCGGTTTCCCTCTTATTCGTAGCATAAACGTCGACGGGCACCCTCGAAAATCGGCGACGCATAATTTAGTCAAAGAGCGATGGCTTGCGCGGCTTTATCCCGTTACAAATAGCACCGTCGCAAACATCGTCCCTGCGTGTCACGCATGCAATTTTCGGAGGAGGATCAGAAGCAATGTCATTGACATCCACGCTCGATGCCGCTCGCATTTCAATCACGAATCGGGTCGGGGAAAGCCATGGGATACCGGCTCTCATTACCCAAGAATTAAAGCAGCACGGCCCCTGCACGTTTGAAACATTGCTGAACAGACTGCCGATCTGCACCTGGAACCAAGTATTCGTGGCAGTTGACGGACTCTCACGAAATGGAACTGTCATTCTGCAACCATACGCTCGTTTCGAGTACATGCTTTCCATGGCGCCTCTTCATAGCACCGGCCCTACCAGGCATATTCCCACTGAGGCACGGGAATATCGTGATTCCCGCCAAGTTGTGATGCAAAGCCATGCATGCACGCCTACGCGGTCCAAGAATACGCCCGAAAAAGGAGAGCTCGCATGAACATCCCGACCCAGGCAGGAAGAACACGCGTCATGATTGTCGACCCTGAATGGCAACTGGGTCTGAAACTTGCCGATTGTCTGGCCACCAGCGGATATCAGGCGGTCCTTGTCCGAAACCTGGAATCCATGATGGATGAAATCGGAGAAATACAACCAGATGCCATTCTGCTCAGCTCGGATGCTTCAGTCGAGGAACGCGCCAGACAAGCCGCCGAAACGATACGGATCGTCAATACCCTCTGCCCGCAGGCCTATGTTCTTGCGCTGGCTGAACCAAGACAAAAATGCCGGGATCATCAGCTTCTGCAGACAACCCCCTCTCCGAAGCGGCCGACTCCCCTCGTACAGAATCGTGTCGAAGAATTGGTTCGGGCAAAACTCGGAATTCCATGTGCGCGCGTCCTGTAACATGCTTTCCCCTTTATATCCGATATATCCGCCTTCTCATGACTCACCTCGGAGGTTCATCAATGGCGCAGCGGCAGACAAAGGCAACCAACAGACCAGAGGCAATACGGAACGGAAGGTTGACGGAAAGGACGACACCGCCGCCTCTGCCTTACGCTTCTAAGGCGTCATCACAGCATACCGAAAACGGCTCGATGCCGAGCGACATGAAAACGCGAATCGAAAAACTGGCCTATGAGCTGTACGAACGACGCGGAGCCCAAGATGGCCATGATTGGCAGGACTGGTTGGAGGCAGAACGGCACGCCACATCCTCCAGATAAAGTTCTCATGGAGAAGCCATAATGTTATGTCCAAAAGCCAATTGTGGGGAATTGATGAAGCCCTACTCTTCTGTCGGCTACGATCCTAAGACAGGCCTCCAGTGTATGCGTTGCTGCCGTTGCGGGCATTGTGGCATGAAGGCACAAAACGGGCTGCGCCTTCTGTTTACCGGGCAACATGAGTATGTCTTTAGTTACGGCCCTTCCGTGTCGTACCTTAAGATCGTGCTCTCGACAGTAGCGCTCAATCTATTCAACGGGCAAGGCTTGGCCCCTACTCGATTGGCAACACACGTGGCAGAATGGGCGCTCGGCATGGGACAGGCTTGCGGTACCGTTCGGCTTACGGGCGACGTCGTGCTCTCCGATTGCTACGAGTATTGTCGACGGCAGGCGATGAAGGATTCCGGTGCCTCATCTCTAGGCAAACGTTCTGGCCGACTGGAGGAAAGAGTGTTTTAGTATTGCTGGACGCCGCGTGAGACGTTAGACCGTCCTTGGTCTTTCGGCACTAGCTTGTGGTCACACACACTTACAGGGATTCCAAGAGAAGCGACAAACGACCCAATGTGATAGCACATCCCATTGAACAGGAGCCCGCAGTGAACTCTCATGAAGACATGGCTATGATCACGCGACAGGATACTGTCATGAGGATGGTAAGCGTCAGCCGTAATTGTCTCCTACAACTCGGGCTGCAAAGAACAATCGAATCAGAGTCCCATATCCGAATAGTGGGACAGGCTTCCACCAGAGCGCAGGCCGAGGAAATCCTCACGCGGGAGAAACCCCATGGGCTCATCATCGAGTTGGAACCAGAGATCGGCTCTACAGCGTTTATTCAACACATGAAAACAAGTTTTCCTGCGATGAAGACCGTCTTGCTGATCGGGATTGAAGATATGCCTTATGCTCGAGAAGTATGTCTGTCGGGGGTGGATGGAATCGTATTAAAAACTCAACCGCCGGCCGTGCTGTTGGCAACGATCGACTACCTCTACCGTTCTCTTGACGCAATCATCGTCCGTGAGAAACGTGACGTCAGGCATTTGGTCGCCGGACCTTCGGCTGTTCCCTGCAACACGGATCTTTCCATGCTGAAATTGCCTGACAAGCTGACTGAACGGGAGCAGGAAGTCATCGGCTTGATCGGTCAGGGGATGTCGAACAAAGATATTGCCGATGGTTTGCATATTTCTCCGACGACTGTCCGCCATCACCTCACGAGTATCTTTGATAAATTGGGCGTCACCACCCGTCAGAAGCTTCTGATACTTGCCCATCAGCACGGACTCGTAGCGCTCAATAATGGTGTTTAGCTTTTGTTCACTTCGGTCAGAAGCAGCGAAGGTTGCCTCAGCTTTTTCGATGCGCGATTGGACATTTTCCGCATAGCCCCTATCATCCAACTTACAAATCGTTCCGTTGAGGTAACGAGAATGGAGAAAGCAGGAGTTTTAAAAAGAACCAGATCGGAAGCAAGAGGCTCGGCGTTGGTCATGATTCGGCTTTTTCAAGGATCTTGGCAACAATACCCTTCTGTTTCATGCGTTCCATCAGTTCCGCGAAGGAGCCCTCACGAAGAATTCGCGAAAACTGTGCCTGATAGTTCGCCACGATACTGACACCATCGATGATCAAGTCGTCCATGAGCCAGGATCCAGACCGGTGGACCACCTGAAATTCAAGTCTGGTATCGATTTCCGATCCCGCCGGCGCTAGCGTCACCTGAGTTCCACGTTGATTACTCTGTTCGGAGAGATACGCAACCTGTCTAACGTTGTATTCCCGGAGTCTGTCTGCCAACTCATCTCGCAACAATTGAACGTATAGCCTGACATATTGACGCCGCTCGGTGGATCTTAATCCAGTCCACGCTTCTTCGAGGGAACGCTCCGCCATCTTTTCGTAATTGAACGAGCGCCACACGACTTGTTCGACCTCCCATTGGCGCTGCTCCGACCGACTGGAGTCTTTCAGTTCCGTCAGAATGTACAGTAGTTCTTTCATGGTTCGTTGAACGGCTTCCGTTGGAGAGGAGTCGGATAAGGAGGATGCCGCTTGGGAATTCATCGGCAGCAGGGCGAATAGAGCGAAAATCAGCGCTCCACGGAACCATTGCCATCCGACTGAATAGCAACCGAGCCTCACGTGGCGGACGTTGCGCTCCATATGTTCATTCCCTTTCGTCAGACGCTTATTAACCAATCATAGTACTGGCTTCGAAAGCGAGTCGTCAAGCATGCGAATGAGCCGGTTTCTGCACCCACAAGTCTCGGCTTTCATATCCAGAACAGAGGCATTCCTTGCGTTGACGCCGCATTCTTCGTTACAAGCATTCAGGCGCATGGAATCGAGGAAGGATGGCGACGGACTCATCACATTTCAAGGCAACCGGCTGGGAGATCTTCGGTACAGCCTTGCTTCTGCTCGGCATCGCGCTGATTCCGATCATGCTGGTCGAGATCCCGCCGTTGGTAGACTACCCCAACCATATGGCCCGTATGCACATCTTGATCGATGACGGCCGCTCTCCCTGGCTTTCTCTTTACTACAAAATCCGCTGGCAAATTGTGCCGAATCTCTCGATGGACCTGATAGTCCCGCTGCTCGCTCGGTTCATGCCCCTGGAAACGGCAGGAAGGGTCTTCATCGGCTTGACGTTCGCCTTGCTGGGAGGCGGCGTGATTGTCCTGCATGCAGCATTACATCGGCGTTGGTCACCTTGGCCCCTCATCACGTTCTTCTTCCTCTACAATAGTGTTTTTCTTTGGGGGTTCTTGAATTATCTCTTTGGACTCGGGTTGGCGCTGCTCACCTGCGCACTCTGGGTAGTGCTCCGTGACCATTCCGCCGCCCTGCTCATTCCGCTGTTTTCGCTCTTAACTCTTTTTCTATTCTTTGCCCATCTCTTTGCCTTCGGTGTCTTCGCCATGGTCGTAGTTGCGTACGAATTTGGTCAATGGTGGCGGCACCGCCACCATCCTGTTCCAATAAGCGACCATCCCGGATGGAAGGCCGCTCCCTCTGTCCTGCTACCGTTGATGCTGCTGATACCATCCCCCACGTTCAAAATGAGTCCGGACGGTTATCCTTTATGGCTGAAGGGCTCGTCGTCCACACCGGCAGTCACGTATTCTCCACTCCCCGTGAAACTTGAAGCCTTGAAGGGCACCATTCGAACGGAGCATCAGCTCATGGATCGCCTGACGGCGGTTATGCTGATCGGCCTGATCGGAATTGGATTGGCTCTTCGGGGTTGTTCTTTTTTTCCTTCGATGTACTTTCCTCTCGGTATTATCACGTTGGCCGCTGTGGCGATGCCGGGCACGATCGGCACCACGGCGGTAGTCGACATTCGAATGCCGATCGTATGCGTCCTGCTCGTCGTTGCGAGTTTGGATTGGCCGGTGATAAGGCGCCGTTGGCTCATACCGGTGGTATTGATACTGGGTACATTATTTGTCGTACGGATGGCCGTTATCACGGATCACTGGCGTGAAACGGATCGTCACTACCGTCAGTTCGTGCAGGCTCTGGACCGGCTGCCTCAAGGAGGCCGCCTATTTTCCGCCATCAAACTCGCATCTCATGACGCATACACTGCGGCGGAAGGCAGAATTCCAGAGCCCATGCCGATGGCCCATCTCTCAAGCTGGGGTATCATCCGGCGATCGGCGTTCGTCTCGAATCTTTTTACCGCCCCGGGCCAACAGCCCGTACAAGTTACACCGGCGTTTCGTGCGCTGTTGACGATAGAAGAATTCCTCGGTCAAGGGCAATCGGTTCCCTGGGATCGCATTAGTGCGCAATATGACTATGTGGTCATCCGACGCACACAACGGTTGAGCCCCCCTGTACCGGTAACGTTTATTCCATTCGTGTCCGGTGAAGAGTTTCAGTTTTACCGAATCGATGGACGGAGGTCCGACTGACTCCCCAGTGACGACAACAACCAGAAAGACGATGCGACGGGTATGAGAACCCGTCTACACTGCGGACCGGACGGGTGGGAAGGCCTTTGCATATATTGTATGGTTCTAAATCTATCCCTACAGACCGACCACCAGTCTCACGGGAGAAACTCGTTCCTTGAGACCGAACGATAATTCGCCGGTAACATCATCCGGATTGCAATAAGTTCCGAACGCATGATCCCAGATCGTCAAGAGTGCGCCGAAGTTTGCCCGGTGGTGTGCAGGATGTTTGCTGTGATGAATGTGATGGTACCGCGGGGTCACGAATATCCACTCCAACCAACACGACCTCCACGTAACATTCATGTGCATCCAGTTGTTGCGAATAATGTGCTCGACCATGATCAATTGAAATGCCCAGGAGGAGGCTTCGTGCAACAGGGGAAGGGCCAGGACGTAGGTGATATTGAAAAGAACAATATGCGGAACCGTGGCGCGAATCCCTGCGAGCCAATACAGATAACGAGGCGAATGATGCCACTGGTGAATACGCCAGAACGACTTGGTATGCATGAGCCGGTGAACCCAATACAACCCGAAGTCCTCTACTAGGTAAAACAGGCATAACTTGCAGACCGTGGGAAGGCTGTAGAATGCTGCGGGAAAATAGTCGGGAATAGGAATACGGTCGGTTACCTGGACGGCTAATAAGAAGGACAGGCTGTAAAGACCAAGAGCGAGCAGATCCCCCCACAGCAGGGATCGATATCGAATCGGCCGCGCGGGATAGAGCCATTCGGCTGTAAAAAACACTAGCCCGATACCCCAAAACAGGAGGTAATGATGGAAAGCACTATGCATGTGCCTCCGTTCGCCGCGCAAGGATCATGTAGGCATCCTGGATCAATGCTCCATGTTTTCATTGTTTATCACATGATCGAATACCGGAGAATGAGAAAGGCCAAAACCAACCAGTTCGACCGGGCACCCTGTCGGCTCAGTTCTCTCCAAGAGGTGGAGAGGATCCGCCTTGCCCCTTCACTGCATACCGCCGCGCCCGACATCGGACGCAAGCAGGACCCTCCGGACCTATACAACGGTTTGCCTGTGTTGAGTCACTTTTCCAAATCGTGATCCACCGTGATAACCGTTTCATGCAACGCATTAACCGTTTTATATAACGTCTCTTGAAATAAAGCAGTCAAGTGATTATTTAATATGCAATAAATCAATAACTTACTACTGAAGCCTAGGTTGATTTCAACGGCATATTATTTGCTATAGCTATGGGCATGATGCCGTGAACCTAAGAATGAATAGACCATCGTTCACCACGCCGGTCATGCACCGGATACATATGAAGGAGGCAACAATGAATCGAACCATCGCTATCTATTCGGCAATCGTGCTTCTCGGAAGCTGGAGCCTATTGGGAACCCCCCAGGCTCACGCGTTCTCCAATGGCATTGAACCGGTGATCTGGAACAGCAATCAGAAATCATCGGCTTGGGCTGAAGAATTGCTCGGCCAAGTGGTAACCTATCAGACTCTCGGTGAAAAAAATCTGATCCCCGGGAATTTTCAACCCTACGTCGATCAGACGAGCAAAGTCCGCGAGTTGTACCGCGCAGGAAACCGGAGTGGCACTTATGATGGCGTCAATCAGCTCATGGTCATGCTGGAAGCCAGAGTCGGCGGGATCGACGCGCACAGCGCCGATGCCCTGTGGGACTTCTGTTATCGTGTGACGCCGGATGAATACCATGCGCGTGATCGCCATATCCGGGCAAAGGGTGCGGACGAAGTGAAGAAGCATGAAGAATTCATGCGGGATATGGAGGAGCGTGCTTCCATGGCCTTCTAAGAGAGTTCGCTGTTCATCGAACAGTGGAATCCACCGCAAGAGCCGACGATCCGCGATAGCGGGTCGTCGGCTCTGCCGTCCCGTGAAGGGAGAGAAGGATTCTCATGTTCCCTGACTCCTGATGTTTCGATTCACGCCTACGCGGAATCTCCTGCTCTTGTTTACCGTCTTGATTGGGACGGTCTATGTCCTGCACGCTCCGATGCCGATACAAGCTGAATCCAAACTTGCTGACTATGGACCTGCCGTCCCAACGCTTCTCTCATCGTCGAATGCCGTCCAGATCGAATCGGATGAGGCTGTCTCGTTATCACCTTGGTCAGCCTTTGACATCCATCGTTTCTGGATGCGTGCCGATCTGCGTGTGCGTCCCGAATGGCGCAATGGCGTGTGTTTCGGCGGCGGCCCTCCGATCAATGGCGCCTGCAACAACCTTAGCAACTTCGGATCTGGAACGGCGGCCAATGCGGGAGCCGGGGCCAGCGATTTTTACGTTCAACAATGGGCACGACTGGGTTTGGGATACGATCCCACCCCCAATCTCAATTTCTATTTGGAACTGCAGGACTCGGCAACGTGGGGCGGAAACGGGAATCCCACCGGCGGCATTCAAGATAATGATGCCCTTAATCATCAATGCGCATCGCAACAATCAGGACAATGCCGTCTGGGCATTCGCGCGGGCTACGCGTTGATTCGTAATCTCGCGGGCATCGACGGCCTCAGCATCAAAATAGGCCGGCAATATCTCGTATTCGGCAATCAGCGGCTATTCGGCCATTTTGACTGGGCCAACACCGGCTATTCTCACGATGGCGTCATGCTGAGCTATGCCACCACCGACTTCGACACGAAACTCGGCTGGTTCCGACATTCCGAAACGGATTTGGGGCAAGGGCATCCCGGAGGAAGCCTCACACCGAACCTGTTGACCTGCTCGGAGGTCAACACCTCATTAACCTGCAACCCCGCGCAAGCACAGGGTGCGGCCGACGCCGGCAGCGACGTCGACATGGTGGTGCTATATAATCAAATCCGCAGTCTGCCAAAGATGATCATCGAACCCTATTACGTAATGTATTCAAACCGGCTTCCTGAGAGAGCAAACCCCGGCTTGTACAAGCCGAAATCGGCGTCGCAGTTGCGACATATGGTCGGGCTTCGAGTGGAACTTCGAGATGGTAATTGGGACTTTGGGCAAGAAATGGCCTATCAGTTTGGCCGGACCGCAGACGGATTCGGATTCGACAATCAACGCAACCTCATGATCAGCGCCTGGGCATCGGGAACCTGGCTCGGCTACACCTGGTACAACCAACGCTGGAAACCTCGACTCGCTATCGGATTCGATTACGCTTCTGGAGACGGGGACACCAATTGCGTGACACCCAACGGGAATCTCGCTCGCAGTTGCGGCGGCAACGCCAATACGTTTGAAAATTTTTTTCCGACCAATTTTCTTCACGTCGGCTATATGCTGAACGGGGCCTGGAGAAACAGTGTGCAACCGCAGATTAATTTTCAATCGCGTCCCACCGTCCGCGATCACTTTGAGCTGTGGGCTCTCCGCAAGTACTTGGCAAGCGCCCGTGATAACTGGTACCGTGGATCGCAAGGCCCGCTGATCTTTTCCCAATCCGACAACACAACGACGCACATCGGCGATGAAATCGATGTCGCGTGGAGCCATATGTTTGCGGACGGGAAGGTCTCTCTGGCGGTGATCTACGGTCACTTTTTTTCCGGTCCCTATATCCGCCACCAGCTCGGGACATCCGCCGATCAGGACTGGGGCATCGTACAACTCTGGACGAATTTCTGATCTATGCAACGCGCCACGCTGAACTTTGAAACGCTGCTTGAGGTGACGAATGCCCTGAACTCGCAACGGGACATCGAAAGCCTTTGGCGTGTCATCGCCGATCAAATTCAAAAAGTGAT
The DNA here is from genome assembly GCA_020697375.1 of Nitrospira sp. Next base: position 9,954 of record JAJFBJ010000061.1, read on the forward strand.
CGCCTGGGATCGCGCCGGCATCACATTGTATGAACCCAGCACCGACTCCTTTCGATTTTATGCCGTCATCACGAATATGGCGGTCCCAGCCCTGGCACACGATAGCGTCATTCCTCGCGAAGGCAGCGCGGTGGGATGGGTTTATGACAACCGTCGCATGCACATCCGAGGTGACCTCCAGAAAACCCCCGTATTTTTGGAAGACCGCTATTATGTCCAGGAAGGACTAGGGCGGATGATCAACCTGCCGCTGCTCATCCGAGATCGTTGCCTCGGTACGTTGAATATAGGCAGTATCCAACCGGGCGACCCTGATCCGGACGATTGCAAATTTCTCCAGCAAGTGGCCACGCAAATCGCCTATGCCATCGACCATGTGCTGGCTTACCAGCAAATCAAACAGCTCAGCGACCAGTTGCGGCGGGAGAATGAATATCTTGCGGAAGAAATCAAGGCCACCCGCAACCTACGCTTGATCGTCGGCGCATCTCCCGTTTTCACCAAAGTGGTGGATCTCGTCAAAGCCGTCGCTCCAACCGACACGACTGTTCTCCTGCTTGGCGAAACCGGAACCGGCAAGGAAGTGCTGGCACAGGCCCTCCATGATTTGAGTACTCGTAGCCACAAACCGTTTATTCGCGTCAATTGTGCAGCACTGCCATCGGGTCTCATTGAAAGCGAATTGTTCGGCCATGAACGCGGCGCATTTACAGGAGCACAACTCCGTCGGGCGGGGCGATTTGAACTAGCCCATACCGGCACGCTCTTCCTCGACGAAATCGGAGAAATGCCGTTGGAAACCCAGTCCAAACTTTTGCGGGTCCTGCAAGACGGCATGGTGGACAGAATCGGCGGTACTCAGCCGGTCCCAGTAGATATTCGCCTGATCGCCGCTACCAATGCCGACCTGCCGGCCGCGATTCAACGGGGGACATTTCGATCAGACCTGTACTATCGCCTCCACATTTTTCCTATTATGGTGCCTCCCCTTCGAGAACGTCGAGAGGACATCCATCTGCTGGCGCAGCATTTCCTGGCTCAGACCGGAACGAAGCTCAAACGATTGCCTCTCTCTTTCGATCCGCAATCAATGGCACGCCTCCTCGCTTACAGCTGGCCCGGCAATGTGCGAGAGCTTCAGAATGTCATCGAACGGGCCGTCATTTTGTCAAGCTCATCGCAAGTCACCGTTGACGAAATGTTGCTACCCGCCCCGCAAACCATTCCTAGCCCGCCTCCTGAACAACCAGTGAACCTTGGGGATCTTCAGCGCGCCCATATCCTCGAAGTCCTGGAACGAACCAAATGGAAAATTTATGGCGACCAGGGAGCCGCCCATCTTCTCGGATTGAACCCTGAAACATTACGCAGCCGTCTGAGAAAGCTTGGGATTCGACGCCCTTCACACCGCTCCTCGACCTCGAATTCCTTGCCTTGACCTTGTGAGATGTCAGCTGTCTCCTCTGCATTCGAGCCATTTCTCCTCATGTCGCAAGGTGCCCCACCTTGGTCTTCGCCTTATGGAGTTATTTGACCACGATGCCGAAAGCATGATAAATTACGACACCGTACGAGCCAGGAAGAATTTTCTACGCTTCACATTCCTTCGACCAGTTCCTTGGTCCACGCTGCTGCTCCTACGGCCCATTTTCCCCCTTTACCGGACAGGGAATGGACAATGCCTGGGGAGGGAACCGATCCATTCCCCCGCATCCAGTTTGATGGCCTGGACATCGCCATCCTGTTGTTCGGCGAAAGGAGTCCATGATGAAAATTACATCCGTTTGGCGGGGTAACAAAGCTGCACACAAGAAGAAGCGGACCGTCCCAAAGCTAAGAATCCGTTGGACTCAACTGGGGCTCGTTGACCCTTCGATTGAATCGCAAGAAACTCCGATGGATCAAATCCGCCGTGAGGTGACTGCTTTGGCCAGTTTTGGATTTGGTGCAGAAACCCGCGCTCGTTCAGAACAAACGCAGTTGCGCCCTGCGAGGCCTCATACCCGTACCAGCACGACTCGTACCACCCGTCGGACATCCGGCAAGTAATAAGGCAGGCCTATTCGGTCGCCACGCATGGCAATCGAATAGAAGGAGGGAACCATCGCACGAGCAGGCAAGACCACCATCGCGAAACGCGATCGAGAAAAAGCAAAACAAGTTAAGCAGCGAGAGAAAGAAGCCCGTCGTGTGCAACGCAAGGCCGGAAAAACCATAAGGCCCACGACGGAGGGAGAAGATCCTGATCTGGAAGGGTTGCGATGGGGACCCCAGGAACCCCTGTATTAAACGGGGGACTCCTGGGTAACCATCGTAAGTTGAAAGAATTTAGGAGGCCTTTACAAAACGGTTTTCTTCGAAGACGCCTCGTAACTGCCTACTGACCAGTGAGCGGTATTCTCCTTTTTCCTTCGCCATTCTCACCAATCCTTCAGCGTCCGTCAGAATCAAAAGATCTTCTTCGGCAATGAGCACTCGGTCTCCCTTGCCGACGTTGATCCTATACTGTGTCCGTCCATCAGGATTTCTAGTCGGACCAATGACGATTTCCGTCAATCCGTCGATATGCCCCTTTTGTCCATCCAGACGATGCTGCACCATCGTCCCATCTGGTATCCTGAGCCATTGACTCGCTGTCCGAGGCGCATCTTGCTTCTGATCACTCACCATCATTCCTCCCTTGCATCGTATGACCGTTGACTTAGGACACCGGTCCTAGGTCACTTCCGTTTTTGATACCACCGTTTGATTCCCATGAGCCTCCATCACCCGTCTTCCGCCAACCCTGAGACGATTCTCCTCGTCTGCGCCTTCGTGCCGCATCATTGCGCGGCGGATGCCCGTCTGCACGTCTTACCACGCTCATTGCCGCCGGACTTCCCTCCGCACGCGGTACCGTTTGTCCCAGCAAACGCTCGATGGCGCGCAACTGATCCTGGTCTTCGGCTGTCACAAATGTCGTGGCTCGACCGGTGGATCGCATGCGAGCGGTCCGGCCGATTCTGTGAACATAATCTTCCGGACAATTCGGCACGTCGTAGTTAATTACGTGAGCAATGTTTGCCACATCAATCCCACGTGCGGCGATATCGGTCGCAACCAACACCCGAAATGTCCCTCGTCGAAACCCTTCCAATGCCGCCCGGCGTTGCGGAAGCGTACGACCGCCGTGAAGAACCGCGACCCGATGACCAGCCATGCCTAGCATGCTCCCCAATCGATCGGCTCGGTGTTTCGTTCGTGCAAAAACCAATACCGTATCGGATTCGGTTTGAAGGAGCGACATCAACAACGCATTTTTATGGTCATGCGTGGTGTGATGAACGGCTTGGGAAACGCCGTCAGCCGTTGTCGCAGATTTGGCAACCATGACACGCACCGGGTCTTTAACACTCGCCTGCGCCAAGCGGGCAAGATCGGTGGGCATCGTGGCGGAAAAAAGCAACGTTTGACGCTCTTCCGGCATGGCGTCGAGAATCTGGTTGATCTGATCGGCAAACCCCATATCCAACATCCGGTCGGCTTCATCGAGAACTAAAATGCTCATGGCGAGTAAACTGATCGTTCCGTTCCACATATGGTCAAGTAGCCGTCCAGGCGTCGCCACAATGATATCCGGACGTTGCCGCAAACCCCTGACCTGAGCTTGCATATCCGCTCCGCCCACCACTGTGGTCGCGAACAACTGCAGATCGCGGCCTAATATATCGATCGTCGCTTGAATTTGAATCGCCAATTCACGGGTCGGTGCCAGGATGAGCGCTCGAGGCTGGCCTTTGGGTGTCCCACTTAGCCGCTCCAACATTGGGATAACAAACGCCGCTGTCTTTCCAGTTCCAGTTTGAGCACATCCCAACACATCTCGGCCTGCTAAAGCGTGGGGGATAGCTTGGGCTTGAATGGCGGTCGGTTCAGCAAAACCCGCCTTGGACAGATTTCGCGAGAGAGTAGAAGACACACCAAGGGTGTCAAAGCTTGTAAACGCAGTCGTCTGCACGGAGCTATCCTTTCGTTGTGATCGCATTAAGACGGGATCAGAGAACCGAGGGGAGAGTGAATCCGAAAGGGAGTCAGCTCCAGACTGGACCTGGTCGCGATGCGATCGCGCGGTCCACGTTGAAGAAGGGTACAGTACTGGTGGACCGATACAATACTGTAATGCACACACTACCGCATAGCGCCATTGCAGGTCAATAGGTGTGCCAGTCTTGAATGCAAAACACGGCTTGCCGAACAGGAAATGAATCCTCTACTATCTCTGTCGAAAGAGAAGGTTTACATACGACCCATGGTTCTATTGCTGACATTTCCTTGTTCTCGGTTTCAATACACGCAATGTCGGACCAAGCAATGCCTGGGCTTGCATAATATCGGGCTCTAAAGAGCCGTGAGGAATCCGAATGAAATACCCAAAGTCGGACCGGCGGTCGGCAAAACCTCTAAGAAAATCACGAGCCGCGAAAAAGAAGGATTTGCCCGGCGAAATCCATCGGAACTCTACAAAGGGCAAGACATAACGACAGTACATGCGGTTGAATTCTATTCTATCAATAGTATCCCTACTGGCGGTCATCGAAGGTTGTGCTTTTCTCCAAACATCAACCTGCTTGCCTGGCGAGCGGCCCGGGGTAATGGAGTCTCTCTATTTCGGCACAGCCACACCTCACGGAGCGGTGACAACCGATGAGTGGACCACCTTTCTAGAGACAATCATCATGCCGGACTTTCCCGATGGCCTCACATTTTGGGCCGCATCTGGTAGATGGAAGCTGTCTACCGGCATGAGCGAACGCGAGACATCATATGTCCTCCAGTTGGCCCATAATGGCAACCGACAGAACAACAACGCGATCCAACGCATCATACGCACATACAAAGAATATTTTCACCAAGAAGCCGTTCTGAGGATTCGTTCACAAGTCTGCCATTCCTTTTAACGGTAGACGCACTTGCTGCCTTCCCTTATCGCTTGCCCTTTCCACATCCTTCCCATCTTTTTCCGACGCCGGTCAGAATTTGCTGCAGGAACCCGCTGCTGTTCAGACCTCCGGGCTGGGCCGGCCCTAAGCAGCCCGGGCCCGCGCTTTGTACGGAAGGAGCGACCTGCAGCAAATATGGACGCCGACGAGATTGAAAGTGACGGCACACCGGCGGAATTTCTCATAGCCTACGATTGGATGCCAGGTATGAGGGGCATGCCGGTACTGGTGGAGGCACCACGGTTGCCCTCCGCGTTTTTCGCATGAGTCGCTTACTGTAATCCTTTCGCGAGTTCTAGCGCCGCGCCAATCTAAGCACTGGCGATTTGACCTTCCCCCAATTCCATGGATACCTGGATAAGCGACTACCGCCCTCGCCTCATACTCGGCTGGGGCCTAGCGCATCAGCCGGGCGACGCGATGCTCCCATGCAATATCCCTGCTTGACCAGGGCGTCCCAGATGCTGTGGACTGCCGTATGCCAATTTCATCATTCTTCTCCTTATGGAGGTGTCGGTGAAATCAGGGGCAGGTCATATTCGTGGATATATAAAATTGAGCCACTATCTCGTTTGATGACCAAGCTTGTAAACCTTGCCAGGAGGCTCTCTGCAGCCATACAGGCCCTGCCCCATCCAGGCGCAGGAAGACTGGCGCATCCGTACGTATTCAGAAGCCCTCACGTCGCCGAGGCGGTTACGGATTATAAACGGGTCTGATTACAATCGGTCGTCGGAGGATATTACGACGACAACATCGCCGTCTATCTGCGGATAAGCAGCGATCCCATGATGGAGCGCTTCGCTCGCGAAGCACTCGGCTCTTGGATTGATGACATCGGCGCGGGGAGACTATGCCTAATGTCGCAATGGTGCTGTCGAATCGACTCTACCGTGAATGCGATCAGCCGACGTGCCCCGGCATGGCGCGAGCTGTAATAAAAACCGGCTGTAAGAATATCGCAAGAATTCGGTTGGACGGACATCTCAAAGTGTGTCCCGAAGCAGGATGGGAACAGGATAATTGAGCAGAGCCCGTCTTCGTAAGGAGGGCAGGCCCTGCTCATGGTTTAATGAGCCAGATCAGGTCTAGGTTGTCTCCCCTTCCGAGAGAAGGTCTTCAACCTCGCCTTCGTTGCATGTCAGGTTGCCCACCTTACGCCTGGATGGTCTCCCACGTGAAAAAGCTCTTCCATCGTCACCCATACCTGTTGTAGGTCTTCTATTCAAATCTGCCACGGGAATGACCGTCTCTGGCATTACACTCATTGGCTTCAGCTCCAGGTTCGATGTTGTTCGCTCACTTGCTCACTTCCATCCGCCTTCGCGATGATCCATTGCACGTCGTCCGGAATAGCGACAACCTTGAGCTCTGCACAATGTCCGTTGGCCTCCGCACGCAACTCTTCCACCACTTGGACCAACTTTGCGTCATCACGTGGAATCAGTAGACCGCATTGATTGAGACTCGGCTCCCGAGGATCAGCTGCCGAAGGCCAATAGGCCCCCAGATCTGTTTCCTTAAGAGCTTCCGGTTGCCCTAACTCTCGCAAACGCAAAAAGGCTTTATGGCTTACGCAGAATTGATCATAACTCTTATTGATGACGATTTTTCGCATGACACTGGCTCTCTTTCTGTGTCTCACGGAACGCGTGAGTAATAGATCCAAGTCCGGAACAGTGTTCTAGATGTGGAGAATAGTCAGGACGCCGGCTGAGGATCCTTGTACCCAAGATAGTTGCCGCTCCAGTGAGCGTGCCGGCGGTCGGCCCAAATTCTGACTTCATCTCTATCCAGATCACCGTAACGCTTTTGGAGCACGTCGGTGAACATCGCCAGGTTACCTTGGATTTCTCCGAGATCGGCATCCGTAATCTTCTCCCACTTTGCTTTTAGGGGAGCCTTGAGTTGCGCCCAAAATTGGTGAAACTGTTCTTGTGTCATCGATGTACTCCTTTGTAAGTGGCAACGGAACGGCACACTGTTAGAAGTCTGACACGCATGCTGCGTGTTCGGACCTAGTCGGCACATGGAGGCTGTGGCGTAGAGGCGGCGGAGACCGGGGAATCAGACGCGCGAAATGGATTGTGGCGCGAGAGATGGGACAGTCGGCGTGGCTCAACACGTCATGACATCACCCTACAGGCCACATAGCGCCTTGTCAACGGATGTACGACAGCCTGTAGGGCACCTCATTGATTCCAGACATCTTATTTATTTTCGCAAAAACCGCAGAGGCTGCACGACAGATGATTGAGCATGACGAGGTCGGCCATGCCGAGCCTTTGCAAGCTGCGGTGCTTCTTAGGCCAAAGACCGAAACGCCGTTCTAGCGCCCCGTTAAAGCCGGATGGGCTCTAGTCGGCGTAAATATCAAAGAATGCATCCACGCTCTCTAATAGCCTCGCTTTGATCTCTTCGGGCGTGCCGTTAATGACGTGCAGTGCCATACTGCCTTCTGATCCGTCCGGCAACGTGAGAGATACCTGGGGATGCGAAAATTCTTTTGCCGTGCCCCTGTCCAACCGCATGCCATAACCCAAGGTATATTGAGGCTTCACGAGTGTGAGCGTGGATTTCCGATCCGCCATGATTCTCCTCCCAGGGACTAGATCTCACCCGTTCAAGCTAAGTTGTTCTATAATCCGCCTAGACCTTCCTTCCACAGTTCAAGCTTGCGTAACAGCCGTGGTCGCCTTTGGCATGAACTCTTTATAGCCATATCGATCGGCCAGGTATTCCTTCGCCTCATCACTCACATATTCGGTAAATTTGTAACGGTCGTCCTCGACAGTCTTAGCGTCTTCCATGACCTTGTCGGTCGGGATCGCGTACTCGATATTGCACGACGTATAGGCCTGGATATAGGTAGGACCGACTTCTCGGGCGATCAATACC
>JAJFBJ010000062.1 GCA_020697375.1 Nitrospira sp.
AAGACATTCACCGCCTCGCGGGTCATCACGGCGCTGCTGGCAGCCGGCAAGAAAGTCGGGGTGGCGTCCAACAGCCATAAGGCGGTGGTCAATCTCATGCTCGCCTGCGGCGATGCTGTTAGAGCTGGTGGTGGTCAACTTCAAGGAATGAAGGTGGGTGGCGAGGCCGAAGGACCGTTATTTTCATCGAACCCGAATCTTCAATACATCGCAGATGGCGGCAGCGCCCAAGCTGCGTACAGCGGAGGCGTGATCGGTGGAACGGCTTGGCTCTTTACCCGGCCTGAGTGGGAAGGGGCGCTCGACTTTCTCTTCATCGACGAAGCGGGACAAGTGGCCTTGGCCAATGCCATCGCCATGGCGCGCTGCGCAAAAAATCTGGTGCTGCTCGGTGACCAGATGCAGCTCGAACAGCCGGTGCAAGGATCTCATCCCGGCGATGCGGGGCTGTCCGCCTTGCAATATGCCCTCAAGGACGTGGCCGCCAGCCGCCCCGATGCGCCGCGGTTCCATGCCGTGGTGCCGCCGGATGCCGGGTTGTTTCTGGGCGAGTCCCGCCGGATGCATCCATCGGTCTGCCGTTTCATTTCCGAAAGCATCTACGGTGGCCGTCTCGGTTCACATACTGATTGCTGCCGGCAGAGGATCGCCGTGCCGCCATGTCCATCCAGTCTTGTCACGCGTGAAAGCGGCATCGTCTTCAGCGGCGTCGAGCACGACGGCAACATCCAGCAGAGTGACGAAGAGGTTGCTCGGGTGCTGGCGATCTACCAGGAACTGCAGGGGCGGATGTATACAGCGAAGGACGGCGCTACGAAACCTCTGGCGCTGGAAGATTTTCTCTTCATTGCGCCCTACAACGCGCAAGTCCGTGCCCTTCAAAGTGCTTTGCCGAACGGCGCGCGGGTGGGGAGTGTCGACCGGTTTCAAGGGCAGGAAGCCCCGGTCTGCATTCTCTCCCTCTGTTCCAGTTGCGGCGAATACGGTTCACGCGGGCTGGCCTTCATCCTGGATCGCAACCGGGTCAACGTAGCCCTTTCACGCGCCCAATGTCTGGCGGCAGTGGTGGCCGATCCCCGCACAGCCGGTTCGATTCCCGGTTCGATGGAAGAAATGATGCTGCTGAATTTGTTTTGTAAGTTGGCATGCTGTTCAGGGACGCGGCCAAGTAATCTCTGAAGGAGCATTTGTGCGTGCGTTTTCGTGCAGTGTAGTCCAAAGAATCGATATACATGAATCATTGTGCGGCCCTGGTTGTTTCCCTGTGGATTCGCACCTGCCCATTACCGTAATATCCGCAAGCCGCGCAGGTCTGCGTGGAGGTGCAAATGGTTGTCGCATTCTTGGCTGCTATCCTTATCATGCTAAAAAACATAGCGACCGGATGGGCCGAGATGGGTTTCGACGACAAGTACGAGCGTAACTACAACATCTTCAACTCCGCGAACCAGTACCGGCTCGATAATCCCTTGAATCCAGCTCAGACCGATAGCCCTCATAATCCCTTCAACCCCGTGAGCCGCCACGATCCCAACAATCCCGCCAATCCGATCAACCAATACAATCCGAGCAATCCCTTCAACCAGGTAAACCGGTACGATCCGGCAAATCCGTTGAATCCGGTGAACAAGTACAACCCCACCGTGCCAAAAAAGATGGAGAAAGCCTTTCACGAATCGCGCTCGCTGGCCGCGCAGCTGCCCAAGCTCGTCTCCGGTGAGTTGAGGGTAAACGAAGCGGAGAAGTTCACCGAGAGGGCAGTCTCATGACTGGGCGCCCTGCGAGCACACACCACGAAGGGCTCAAGGCGGCTCGCCTGCTAATGGTGCTCAGCAGCATCTCGCCTCTCTTCATACTTTGGGCGATCCGCGGGAATAGCCTCATTCCGGATCGCTGGTTCATCGGCTTGTGCTCACTGATGGTGGTCATCCCGAACGCTTTCCTATGGCTGCGCACCAGGACGGCCAAAAAACAGTCCGACAAGCGTGATCTCGCGGTTGGCGCGGCCGACGACCACCGCGACCACATCCTCGTTTACCTGTTCGCGATGCTGCTCCCGTTCTACTCCGAGGCGATCGTCACTTGGCGAGACCTCGGCGCAACGCTCGCTGCCCTGGCATTCATCGTGTTTCTATTCTGGCACCTGAACCTGCACTATATGAACTTGGTCTTCGCAGCACTCGGCTACCGCGTATTTACGGTGTCCCCGCCAGCCGACGGCAACCCACTCACCGGCAGAGCTCGTAAGGCCGTCATCACCCGGCGAGTCAGTCTGGCTGCTGGTGACCGGCTCGTGGTCTATCGCTTGAGCGACACGGTCTACATGGAGGCCGATGTATGAATCTGAATTTCGATCTTGCGAACGTGATCGCCACGGAGTTCGGCATCGGTAGGGACGACAGCAACGGGCAGACCTTCGTCGCGGTGCCGGTGGATGCGGGCGTGCAGGTGGCGCTGCGAGACATGGTGCAGGCGACCTGGGGCGCGATGGAGGCCGACGATGAAGGCCCGACTAAGTATCAGCCTTCGGAGAAGCACGCCGGAACCGAGTACCTGTACTCCCGCTCGACGACGAACTGGCGGCGTCCATTCGGGAACTGCACAACGCGGCGGCGCTAGGCATCCAAGCCGCCGCGTTGGCCGACCCATCTGAGATCTTCTCCTACTTCGCCCGCCTGACGGATCAGAAGCAGCGACGCGTAACGGCCTTGCGCCGTGCGACGCAGTTCAAGGGTATGCTCAAGAACAAGAACCGTCTGGTTCGCATGCTCGACGACACCCTGCAGATCATCGAAGACACGGTGTTCAAGCTGGACAACGATTTCGACCTGCTGGTCGATGCGAAGCACATCCACATACTACGGCCGAGTGGTTTTGAGTTTGCTGGGAAGCTTCAGCAGGCGATCCTCGATGCAGTGCCGGAGAACATCAGTGCCATCCAAAAGGATCTCGCCTTCGTGGATTTCGAGGGCGTCGAGGCATATGCGGGCAAGCATCCCCGCGCAGCCAGATGCCTAGCCTCAATCCAGGCGCAAGAGGAGACCAAGAGGGTCGACAAGGTGCTCCTCAAGAAGCTCTGCAAGCAGACCGGCGTCGAGGTCACCGAGTCAAAGGGCAAGGTCACCATTACTGCCGGACACGAGATGGGCTTTCTGGAGGTCCTAGACCGGCGACGGTATGAGGTGAGCCTCGTCAAGCAGGAGCCAGAGCTATACCGCGCAGGAAGCCGGAAGAAGATCAATGGCTAACGTCGGCTTCACCAGATCCGTCGTCGAAGACGCCGCGCTCGCCTGGCTCGAGGCGCTGGGCTACGTGGTGCTGCACTGCCCAGAGGTCGCCGCGGGTGAACTGGACACGACACGCATTCTCAAGGAGGCCCCATGAAGATTTCCACGATTCTCGACAAGATCGACGAAAAGCAGCTCTTCATTCCCGCGTTCCAGCGCGAGTATGTGTGGAAGCGGGACGACGCGAAGATGCTGGTCGATTCGCTGATCAAGGAGTACCCGACTGGGACGATGCTGACCTGGGAGACGGCCAACCCGCCAGAACTGAAAGGACTGCACAAATACAACGCAAAGCAGGGCGCCGTGCGGTTGCTCCTCGACGGCCAACAGCGCGTGACCACGCTGTACATGCTGATCCGTGGCCAGATCCCGGACTACTACACACAAGCCGAGATCATGAATGACACGCGCGGGCTCTACGTGAACCTCGCGACGCTCGAGCTGGCCTACTACATGAAGACGCGAATGGACAACGATCCGTACTGGCAGAACATCACGGACGTCTTCCAGGGAAAGGTCAGTGCGTTCGACCTCCAGGCTGCCTTCGCCAAGCTGAATAAGGCCCTGGGGATGGAGGAGCTGAAGAAGCTCAACGACAACATCAACGCCGTTACCCGAATCAAGGATCGCGACTTTCCTGAACAGACGATCCCGGTGAGGGCCAACATCCGCGAGGCGATCGACATCTTTTACAAGGTTAACGGAACTCGCGCTTGCACAGATCTCGGGTTACTGGCCGCAGGCGCGCGATCTCTTCAAGGCCAAGCTTGCGCAGCTTGAGAAGGAAGGGTTTTCATTCCAGCTCGATTTCCTGATGTATGTTTTGCTTGGCTGCCTGCATCACATGGGCTCGGACATGCGCAAGCTGCACGGCGAAGAGAACAAGGCCGCACTGATGGATGCGTGGCAACGTCTCGAATCCCAGGTGCTGGACTACGTCGTGAACCTTCTACGCACCAGCGCGTTCGTGGATCACGTGCATGAGATCAACTCGCCCTACGCACTGGTGCCGATCATCGTCTACTGCTTCGATAAGCGGGGAAAGCACCTCAACGATCTGGAGACCCGCAAGCTGGTCAAGTGGTTCTACTACTCCCAGATCCGCGCGCGGTACGTGAGCCAACTGCCGCAAAAGCTGGATCGTGATCTCAGGATCCTCACGGAGAGCAAGCAGCCCTTTGACGACCTCCTGCAGGTGATCGCGGAGGAGCGTCCGCTCACCGTACAGCCAATGGAGTTCGTCGGTCGCGCCATTCAACACCCGCTCTTCAGCATGGTGCGATGGTATTTGAAGAGTCGTAATGCAGTATGCCTTACCACTGGCGTAAGCCTGCGGAAGAACATGGGTAAGAAGTACCAGCTCGAATTGGACCACATCTTCCCTTACTCCCGCCTCAAGAACGCCGGATATGGCAAGGGCAACAGAGTCAAGTACGCGCTTGCGCAGGAGTTCACTAATCGATCGCTCCTCACTCAGACGGCGAATCGGTCGAAGCAGGCGATGGAGCCCGCCGTCTATCTGGCCGATGTGAAGACGCGATTCCCGAAGGCGCTCGGGCTGCAGTGCATCCCCGAGCTACCCGAGCTTTGGCAACTCTCTCACTACGAGTCGTTTCTGGAGAAGCGGCGCGACCTGCTGGCGAGCAACATCAATGATTTCCTTAACAAGATTACGCTTACGCAGGAGCCGGAAGCGCCGGCCACGATTGAGGACCTGATTCAGGAAGGAGAGAGCGACGAGCTGGAATTCAAGTCCACCCTCCGCTGGGACCTTAAGAACGGCGAGACGAGCAAGAAGATGGAAGAGGTCATCGCTAAGACTGTGGCCGCACTAGCCAATGGACAGGGCGGGACGCTTGTGATCGGGGTGGACGACGACGGGAACGTAATTGGTCTCGAGCATGACTATCTATCCCTGGCAGGGGCCACTAGAGACGGCTTCGAGGTGCACCTCCGCAACCTGCTCAACGAGCATCTTGGCGTTGCCTTTGTGGCAAACAAAGTGAAGGTCGTCTTCCACGAGATCGAAGGCTGTGAGGTCTGCCAGGTGGACATTCAACCGGCGAGTCAGCCAATCGTTCTGATGACGAAGGACAAGAATGGCCAGAAGGTCGAGAGATTCTACGTGCGCAGCGGCAATGCGTCTCACGAGATGCCCATGAGCGAGATGAGTGCGTACGTGAAGGAGCGGTTTCACTGATGGCGGGCTTTTCCGAGTCCATCGTCGAAGACGTCGCGCTTGCCTCGCTCGAAGCGCTTGGCTACGCGGTGGTGAACGAGCGAGAGATCGCCGCGGGCGAACACGGCGCCGAGCGTAGCGACCCGAACTACCGCGACGTCCTGCTGACGGCGGCTGCGTCAGGCGCTCGTGCGCCTGAATCCCGACTTTCCGCCGGGGGCGCGGCACTGGCGGGCAGCGTCTAGTTTGTGACAACAGATCAGTTCATAGCCGAGCGTCGATGCTGGTTCGTGGATCATCAACTCATTTGGCCGGTGGCCCCGATGGGAAGCCCAGCACGCGCGACTTAAGGGACTCACCAGGGAATGTGTTAAGCAAAGACTTTTGAGTTGTCGCCGGGCATGACCCCGCCATCCCATCACTTCCCCGGACTCACCTCGACCGTCTCACGAATTTTCACCCATTTGTCCCACCCATAGTTTCTCGCCTGGTTCCTGATGGCTTCCCTGGCGGCCTGGATGGTCTTATTCAGACTTTCTCGGGTCATGGGTGGACGGTATCGAATGAGGATGTGCAGCGTGTCGGGGCCGGCGAGCAGAATGTCGAGCGAATACGGATTGTCCGGAGTAGCCTCCCGTCTGAGACCGGCTCGCGCGACCAACGCCAGCCACTCGCCTTCCGTCGGGCTGTACGTCCTGAGGCCTGGCCGACTCGGAGCCGATTGCGTCTCCATCGTCGCGATTTCCTCTCTTTCGGCCTTACATTCATTCTCGCTGCAAGCCTTCATCCGCTCTTGCCGGTTATCCAGGCATGCATTTCGTTCGCTTGGCCCAATGGTGCTATCGAGGCATTTTTTTGCCTCTCCCTGAACCGCGCTGAAACAATCCGCGCAGGAATTCTGTGCATAGAGAGGCGCGCCGAGAAACAAGAGCGGAAACAACCAGAACACAAGTCGGACGTTCATGATCGGCCCCCCCCAAGCAATGCCGAGTTAAGGGACGCGTGAAGACTCGTTCCCACAGTATCCTCTACGCCACTCTCTGCTCCATTTCAATCATCACTCCGGCCGCTCGATCGGCCTTCCTGTTCGTCCGGCGTCGCGACCGTGATAGGGATTGCCCGCCTGGAGAGGATTGAATATCTTGTTCGCAGAGATTACTCTCCCGTCATGTTCAGTCGCTGAGAAGGGAGAGTTTTATGCCGGCAATTGCGATGGTTCTGATCGGCCTCATCACCATGCTGGGTTGCGCGGGCGTTTCGCCTCCCACCCCAGAAGGCCCCGCCAAGCCGCACAAGTTGGCCGATGTCGTTTCGCCGGGCGAAATGTTCAAACGCCATGTGGTGGATCTTGATGGCTTGCGCCTCAGCGTCTTGGAAGCCGGCGCCGGCGATCCCGTCATCTTTGTGCATGGCGTCGTCACGACCAGTAACATCTTTCCGAAGTATGTCGCCGCCTATTCACCGGAGTTCCGAGGCATCGCCGTCGATCTTCGTGGCTATGGGGATTCGGACAAGCCTTCGACGGGCTTCACGATCGATCAATTTTCAAACGACTTGATCAAGCTGGCCGATGCGCTCGATATCGATAAGGCGGTCTGGGTGGGCGTCTCCATGGGCGGGATGATTCTCCAGCGTCTCGCGCTCGATCATCCTGAACGAGTGAGGGCCTTGGTCCTGGTCTCGACGACTGATGGCGCCATGATTCTCGACCAAGACATTCCCACGATCGGCGCGCCACGCGACTACCGTGAGGTTTCAAAAAACATGATCGCCGAAAGCTTTCCTCCCGACACGTCATCCAAGACCTATCAACCGCTGCTCGATCGCATTCCCACCTGGAATGCGACGGTGATCCGGGAGGCATTGACTTCCATGTCGCGATTCAACGTGCATGGTGACCTGAGCCGCATCACCGCACCCACCCTGATCATGGTCGGCGCGAAAGATGGTGTGGCCACTCCGTCCATCGCAAAGGGCATTCAATCCCAGATCGCCGGAGCCCAGCTCGTCGAATTTGATACCGGGCATTTCATGATGGCGGAAGACCCGGATAAATTCCGAGCCGTGCTGGGGGATTTCTTGAAGCAACTCAAACGATAAGCCAACCAGGCGTGACAAGAACAGGATGCCGGCTGTGAATGGAATGAGAGGGAGGAACGTCCAGGATGGACAGGCATGACATTGAACACAAGTTGCCCGCGATGACGCAGGCTCAGCTCGTGGAGACGGTGAAGACCTGTTTGGACATGATCGAGCGATTGGAAAATGATCTGGCGGTCGGCGCGCGCAAGCTGGATGAAATGACGGCCCTCGTGCGCAAGTTGTCGGACGCGAAGTCCGGAGGGTAGTGCCGGTTAGGATTGCGTCGCGTCATTTGCATGCAGCGATAATCGGAGTACCGTCGTGACTTCTTCGATGGGCAGCTCCCGCCAAGCGCCGGGTGGCAGATCGCCGAGCGAGAAGGGTCCATAGTGAATGCGCCTGAGCCTGGTGACTTCGTGCCCCAGCGCCTTGAACAGCCGCCGGATCTCACGATTTTTCCCCTCCATCAACGTGACTTCCAGATGGGATTCACGCCCTGAGCGTTTCTGAATGGTCACGTTCTCGCAATGCAAGCGCTCGCCTTGATCGAGCAGGCCAGAGATGGCAGCATGTTTCGTCTGATCCGCCACGTTGCCGCGCACCGTCACGAGATAAAGGCGTGGGATCTGATGCGTCGGATCAGTCAGGAAGCTCGACAGGGTAGAGTCGTTGGTGAGTAAGAGCAGTCCGCTAGTCGCCTGATCCAGCCGGCCAACCGCATGCAGAGCCTTCAACTCTTCTGGCAGCACATCGAAAATGGTTTTCCGGCCCTGCTCATCCTGGCGGGTGGTAATGACGCCTTTGGGTTTGTGAAAGAGGATGAATCGTTTGCTGCGCTCCTGGATCGATTGATGGTCGAGCGACAGATCGTCGTCGGGCCAGGAAACCCATGTCCCCGGCAGGCGAACGACGCGTTGATTGATGCGGACTCGTCCGGCACGAATCCATTCCTGCGCTACGCTTCTACTGGCTATGCCCAGCTTCGAGAGCAGGCGGTCGAGGGTCACCCGTTTGCTGTGACCGGTCCTGGGTGGAGACAGTGGCTGGGCTCTGGACATCATGCCGTGACTGTACGCTTCCGGATTGAGAGGCACAAGAAAGAGCAGGGCGGCACGTGGCTGCATGTCGCAGAGCCGGGATGGTAAGATGATTTTTCCGACGGACCCTCCATCATTAACCATAGGCTGAAAGGAACGCATAGTCATGAATCTGACGCGCAGCATCATCGCAGCATCATTGGGTGTTGTATTATTCTCCGGAACCGGGCTTGCGGCAGACCCGACGGATGTCGAGAAGTTTGTGAATGCCCGTATCGAAATCGGCGAAATGATGACGAACTACTTTCAGAATGGCCAGACATTCGGGGAAGGGGAACGGCCGTCGCCGGAACGGATGCAGGAAATGGGCAAGGACATCAATGCGAAACTCAGCACCCTGCTGGGAAAACACCACCTGACGGTGGAAGAGTATCGTCAGCGTAGCAAGGACGTATTCGCCGATGAGGCGGCCGTCAAAGGCTATCTCGAGACGCATCCGGACTTGAAGAAACGCTATGAGGCGCTGCCATTGGATCGGATGGGTAAGGGCGGCGGCGGAAGCGGGCGGGGTTACTAACCGTCTGCTGAAACAGCGCGCTTCGAGCGTGATCAGCAGGCGATCGCACGTTGCTTCGCGAAGTCTGCATGATCCGTTGATCGCTTACATCCGTCGTTTCGTTCGATTCGTCGGTTGAGCGGTCAACGGATCGTCCGGCCAGTGGTGGCGCGGGTAGCGGCCGCGGAGTTCTTTTTTCACCTCCTGATAGGCGGAGCGCCAGAAGCTTGCCAAATCTTTCGTGACCTGCACGGGCCGCCCCGCGGGTGAAAGCAGATGCACCATGACCGGCGCCTTGCCGCCCGCAATCCGCGGCGTCTCCTGACAACCGAACATTTCCTGAAGCCGCACCGCCAGGACCGGCGTATCGCCCGACTCATAGTCCACCCGTACATGCGAGCCGCTCGGCACGGTGAGGTGGGTGGGGGCGAGCCGGCTTAAGTCCTGGCGTTGCTGCCGGGTCAACAGGCTGGCGAGCGGCGGCATGAGATCGATGCGGCCTACTTGCGCCAAATTTCTCAGACCGTCGAGAAACGGCCCCAGCCAGCGTTCGAGATCTTTGGAGAGCGCTTCATCGGAGAAGTCCGGCCAGGCTTGGTCGATGCGATGGAGGAAGGCGATGCGCGCCCGCCATTGCATCAGATCGTTCGTCCATGGCAGACGGGTCAGTCCGACCTGCCTGATGCCGGACATGAGAGCTGCCGCGACCTGGCTCTGATCCGGATCATGAAGCGCCCGATCATCGAGAATGAGCTGCCCGAGCCGCGTTTGCCGTCTCGCTCGGACGCTTTCCGAGCGTTCGTCCCATTCCAAACAATCAACGGACCGGATCTGTTCCTCGCAATGCTTGTGCAGGTCTTCGAGACTCACCGGCGCTGCCAGCAGGATACGCGCCCAGTCTCCCGTCCCGTCGAGTTCCGCGACGACGACGTACTCATCTTGTGATAGCTCTTGAACGGATTGAAATGACGCCCCGCGGCCGTTGGCCAGTCTGTAGCGCCCCTCGCTGCCCGTGATCCGCTGCGCAATGCGGTCGGGATAGGCGAAGGCCAGCAGAATGCCGATGTGTTTGGCGCTGTCGCCGGACGCGGGCTTGAGTTGCAGTTGCCGCCGCCATTGCTCGGCCGCGCGCCGCACCCGTTCAAGGCCCGCACGGTTGACGGTGGCCCCGGCAAGGTGCTCTCTGCTTCCGCGCAAGGCTTCGACCCTTAGGCGCAGATCGGCATTCCGCCGGCCTGGCCCTCCCTGCAGAATGTCGCGCTCACTCAGTAGCGCGGCGAGATCGCAGGCCCATGCTCCCAGGCCAAGCGGGACGGCGGTCACCATCATGTGAGCCAGCCTGGGATGCACGGTCACATGCGCCAGCCGGCGGCCGTGCGGAGTGAGGGCCGCCTGCTCGTCGAGCGCATCGAGTTGTCGCAACAGTTCGCGCGCCTGAGCCAGCGCGCCGGACGGTGGAGGATCGAGCCACGAAAGCTCGGTCGCCTCGACGATCCCCCACTCTGCGAGATCAAGCGCCAGCGGAGCGAGGTCCGCTTCCAAAATTTCGGGTGGGCGACGCGGAAGAAGCGCTGCCTGCTCCGACGCCGTCCAGAGGCGATAACAGGTGCCAGGCTCCAATCGACCGGCGCGTCCTCGTCGTTGATCGGCCGCATCCTGCGTGACTCGAATGGTGTCAAGCCGGGTGAGCCCTGAGCGAGGGTCGAAGCGCGGGACGCGCATGAGCCCGGCATCGATCACCACGCGTATGCCCTCTATGGTCAAACTGGTTTCGGCGATCGACGTCGCGAGCACGATTTTTCGCCGGCCCGGCTGGGCCGGCATAATGGCCTGCTCCTGTTCATGCTGCGGCAGGTCTCCATGGAGAGGCGCGATGATGACCTCGGGACCGAGATGGGCTTCTCGTAATTCGCGTTCGACTCGACGGATTTCCGCCATGCCTGGCAGAAACACCAGCAGGCTGCCCTCGTTACGGACCAGCGCCTGGCGGATGCTCCGCACCACCGTCGGTTCCAGGTGGCCTTCGATCGCTCGGTCGAGAAAGTGGGTGGTGACGGGAAAGAGCCGGCCTTCGCATGAAATGGTTTCGGCGTCCTGCAGCAATCTTGTGACGGCCGCACAGTCCAACGTCGCCGACATGACGAGCAGCCGAAGATCCGGCCGGAACAAGCGCTGAGATTCGCGCGCGAAGGCGAGGCCGAGATCTGCCTGCAGATTACGTTCATGAAACTCGTCGAAGATGACGAGGCCGTATCCGGCCAGCGACGGGTCCTGTTGCAGCAGGCGCGTGAGGACACCTTCAGTGACCACCTCGATGCGCGTGTCGGGGCCGACCTTGGTATCATGACGAATGCGATACCCTATGGTGCGGCCGACCGGCTCGCGCAATATGGCAGCCATGTAAGCCGCGGCGGCGCGCGCTGCAAGACGCCTTGGTTCAAGCAGCACGAGCTTTTGACCATTCAGCCATGATTCTTCAAGCAGTGCGAGCGGAACCCGCGTGGTTTTTCCCGCGCCAGGTTGAGCCGTCAAAAGCGCAGACCGCCCTGCCGCCAACGCGGCGCGCAATGGAGGCAATGTCTCTTCTATTGGCAATCGGTCCATGGTAGGGTGCAAACCTTTCAGAGACGGCAGGCGGACTCTACCAGAAACGAGGCAGCAAGCGCAGATGGCGGGATAGATCTGTCGTTCTGAAGATCTGTTACATGATTCAGCAATCATAGATCAATCAACAGATTTGTGCGTTTTCCACCTCACGAGGGATTATGACTCGACTCATCTGGACCGAGGACAAACCGACAGCGGCAGGCTGGTATTGGTGGCGCGGGCTCGAAGCGGATACGGAGTCTCTCATTCTCTTCGTAGATGAAGTGGGCTATTTCCAATGGCCCGATGGGACTTCGCAGGAAGTGGGGCTGACCAAAGGCGAGTGGGCCGGTCCGCTCGATCCGCCTGGTGAGGATTGATTCACGCGATGATCGTCCTCCCTCAAAGCTGTGAACGCGCTTTGCTCGAACGGTTTCTGCGCGCCGAGGCGATGGCCTTGTGGGCCGTGCGGGCAGCCAGGACTCAGAACCTTCCACGCCGCGTGCAGACGTTTTTGGAACGCCATGAAATCGACGAACAAGACCATCTTCGTCGATTCGAAGTCATGCTGGAAACAGCCTCGCAACGGCCGCCGACCTTGCCCACGGTCCCGTCGCAATGGGAAACACTGGCTGTACAGTTGCTCGGCTACGAAGCCCTCGGGCTGGAGTTCGCGAAGCTTCTGGTCCGATCGAGGCCGGACCTGACGGAAATTCTCGAGGATGAGCTCGTACACGTCGGATTCTTTGAGAAGGAGCTCGCCTTCATTCTGGCGGGCGGGGAGAAGGGCGCGCAGCAGGCACGGGACGCGGCCCGCATCTGGTGGAAAAAACTCCCGCGGACCTTGGATCGTTATCTGCGAGACGATTCACTGGAGCCGCACCGAACGGAGCTGCGCGCCCACATTCTATCAGCCATTGAAACCCGATTCCGTGCTCTCGGGTTGCTTTTCCAGTCAGCTGCGAGTTTCTGTGCTGACTCAAAACCGCTGGAAGAAACTAAGTAACGCGAGGACAACCAGTAGTTCAATTGATCTTGAGTTCAGTGAAGCCGCAGGATGGTCAAAACGACTGTTCAGCAAGGCCGCAGCGAGCGAAGGGCCGAAGCGCACCCTTCTTACCCGCCCACCCTGAGCCTGCCGAGACAGGCTCTTTTCCCTTTAGGGATACGTTGAGGATCTGAGCCGATGCGAGAACGAAGCTGGCAGTCGTTTTCAACATCCTGCAAGGTTACGCCGGCACGAGATTTCGGACCACACCCATTTTGCGGAACTTCTGATCGCGTTGGGCGAGGAGTTGATCGGTGGGAAGGTCAACCAAACTGTAGAGATGATTGGCGAGTGTTTTGGCGACACGGTCGCAGATGGCCCGGGCATCGCGATGCGCGCCGCCGATCGGTTCCGGGACGACTTCATCGACGATGCCAAGCCCGACCAGATCCTGGGCTGTCATCTTCAGCGAAGCCGCGGCGTCCGGCACCTTGGCCGGATCATCATAGAGGATAGCCGCGCAGCCTTCGGGAGAAATGACGGAGTAGACCGAATGTTCCAGCATGAGAATGCGATCGCTCACGCCGAGGGCCAGGGCGCCGCCGCTGCCCCCTTCGCCGATGACGACGGAAATGATCGGCACGGTGAGACGCGACATGACGAATAGGTTCCTGGCGATCGCTTCAGCCTGTCCGCGCTCTTCCGCGCCGATCCCCGGATAGGCGCCGGGAGTATCGATCAGCGTAATGACAGGCCGGCCGAATTTCTCCGCTAACCGCATGAGCCTCAGCGCCTTGCGATAGCCTTCCGGATTGGGCATGCCGAAGTTCCGCTGCATGCGCTCCTTGAGCGTCTTTCCCTTTTGATGCCCGATGAACATCACCGACCGGTCGTTGAACCGGGCGAATCCCCCCACGATTGCGCGGTCGTCGCCGAAGTTCCGATCGCCATGCAGTTCGAGAAAGTCGCGGCAGAGTTCGTTGATATAGTCGAGGGTCGTCGGACGTTGAGGATGGCGGGCCAACTGCGTGCGCTGCCAGGGGGTCAGGCTGTTGTATAGTTCATGTTCAACTTGGGCGAGTTTCGTGCGTAACTTACGGATCTCGTCCTGACTGCCGGCTTTGCAGGGTTCTGCGGAGGCAAGCTTCTCGATTTTTTCTTCGAGGTCACGAATCGGTTTTTCAAAATCGAGGTAGTCTCTCATACTGCTGAACTCCCATTAAGGGTCTTGCCTAGATCGGTCTAGGTTACCAAAGTGATCGCGCCCTTGCCTAGCACTTCCTCTATCTCGGCCACGAAATGCTCGCTGGGAGTGATCTTGACGCTAGGGAGGGGAGAGGTTTGCGCTTCCATGGTTTCCCCGAGGGCCATGATCAGAGACACGGTGGAGGAGCCGGGGTATTTTTGAAACACTTGCCGGAGCATCGGAAGCCTGGTGGAAGCGGTGGGACTGTCGTTCAGGCGAATCATGACCCGGGAGATTCCCCTGTTCTGCAGTTCGGCCAACGGCTCGATTTTGCTTCCGCGCAACTTGGTGCCCTTGTCGCCACGATCGACGGTGCCAGTCAATCGCACGACCTGTTCCGGCATGATCATCTCGGCATTGTCCCGGTACAGGTCGGGGAAGGCTATCACTTCCACCACGCCATGTAAATCCTCCAGCGTCACATAGGCCATCCGGTCGCCTTTTTTCGTGAGCATCGATTTCACGGCGGTGATGATGCCGCAGAGCTTCACCTCGCGCCCGTCCGGCACGTCGGGAACTTGCATGGTCGTCGTGTTGGCGAACAACCGAATAGCCGCTTCGTAGCGGGCCAGCGGATGGGCGCTGATGTAGAAGCCGGTCAACTCCCGCTCGTATTTCAACATCTCGCCTTGGCTCCACTCGGGGACGTCTGGCAGGGACGGTTCATCCAACCGTTGCGTTGCGCCCTCCATGTCGTCACCGAAGATACTGGTCTGGCCCCGCGCGCGCGCTTTTTGAATGCTCGTGCCTTCGTCCATCGCCTGATCGAGCGCGGCCAGGTATTGCGAGCGTCGCCCGCCCATGGAATCGAAGGCGCCGGCTTTGATCAGACCTTCCATCATCCGCTTGTTCAACTTGTGAAGATCGACCCGCCGGAACAAATCGAAAAAGGAACGGAACGGTCCGGTCTCGTTGCGCACCTCGATGATGGCTTCGACCGCGCCTTCGCCGACGTTCTTGATGGCCGCCAGTCCGAAACGAATGGCGCTTCCGACGACGGCAAAGTTTTTCCGGCTCTGGTTCACGTCCGGCGGCAGCACCGGGATGCCGAGTCCGCGGCATTCGGTGAAGTAGCCGACGATCTTGTCCGCATTACCCATGTCGGTCGTCATGAGCGCGGCCATGAATTCGGTGGGGTAATGCGCCTTGAGGTACGCCGTCTGATAACAGACCACCGCGTAGGCCGCCGCATGGGACTTGTTGAAGCCGTATCCGGCGAATTTCTGAATCAGTTCGTAGAGCTTGTCGGCTTTCTTCTCCGGTATCTTTTTCTCCTTCGCCCCTTCCAGGAACTGCACCCGGAGTTTGTCCATTTCTTCCGGCTTCTTTTTTCCCATGGCGCGGCGGAGAATATCCGCCTGTCCCAGTGAGAACCCGGCCACCTTGTTGGCGATCGCCATGACTTGTTCCTGATAGACGATGACGCCGTACGTGTCCTTCAGGATCGGTTCGAGTTCCGGCATCTCGTAGGCGATCGGAATCTTGCCCTGCTTGCGTTTGATGAAGTCCGGGATCAGGTCCATCGGACCGGGACGATAGAGCGCGATGATGGCGATGATGTCTTCGAAGCGGTCCGGCTTGAGCCCCATGAGGAGGTCGCGCATGCCGGAGCTTTCCAGCTGGAACACGCCGGTGGTTTTGCCGGATGACAACAGCGCGAAGGTCTCGGGATCGTCGAAGGCCAATTGTTCGACTATCAAGGGCGGGCGGTCGGGATGGCTTTCATTCACCAGCGTCTCCGCCCGCTGGATCATGGTGAGGGTCTTCAAGCCGAGAAAATCGAACTTCACCAGGCCGATTTTTTCAACGTCACCCATCGAATATTGGGTGACGACTTCGTCTTTGGGGCCTTTGTAGAGCGGCACGTGTTCGGTGAGCGGCTGGTCGGAGATGACGATGCCGGCCGCGTGGGTCGAGGCATGACGCGCAAGCCCTTCGAGCGACTGCGCCACCGACATGAGTTCCTTCACCTTGACGTCTTTATCGACGAGCTCCTTGAGGCGCGGCTCCTGTTCGAGGGCCTTGTCGAGCGTCATCTTCAAATCGTCCGGCACCAGCTTCGCGATCCGGTCCACCTCGGCATAAGGCATTTCGAGCACGCGGCCGACATCGCGAATGGCCGCCTTCGCCTTCATGGTTCCGAACGTAATGATTTGCGCGACGTGGTCTTCGCCGTATTTGTGGATGACGTAGTTGATGACTTCATCCCGGCGATCCATGCAGAAATCCATGTCGATGTCGGGAAGGGACACGCGCTCGGGATTTAGAAACCGCTCGAACAGGAGCGAGTAGACCAGCGGATCGAGATCCGTAATGCGCAGCGCATAGGCGACGAGGCTGCCGGCTGCCGAGCCGCGCCCCGGCCCCACGGGAATGCCGCGCGAGCGCGCGAACTTGATGATGTCCCAGACGATGAGGAAGTATCCGGCGAATCCCATCGAACAAATGACCGAGACTTCTTCTTGCAGCCGCACCCGATAGGCGGGCTCGGGAATGGAACTCGGCCGTTCCTTGAGACGCGTCGCCAGTCCTTCTTTCGCCAAGTGCTCCAGATAGGTTTCACGCGTGAACCCTTCCGGCACTTTGAACTGCGGCAGGAAGGTCTTGTTGAGCGACAGGTCGAGCGTGCAGGCTTCCGCGATCTTGACGGTGTTGGACACCGCCGTCGGCATTTCCTTGAATTCGGCCAGCGCCTGCTGTGTCGATTTCACGTAGAGCTGATCGGTATCGAATTTCATCCGATTGGGATCGTTGATCGTTTTCCCCGTCTGGAGGCAGAGCATGAGATCGTGCGGGCGGGAATCTTCCTTCTTAAGGTAATGGCAATCGTTGGTGCCGACGAGCGGGATGCCGAGTTTCTTATGAATTTCGAGCAAGCCGTCATTGGCGATACGCTGGTGCTCCAAGCCGTTGGCCTGAAGTTCCAGATAATAATTGTCTTTCCCGAAGATCTCGCGATATTCCCCTGCGGCCTGCGTCGCGCCCGCCAGATCCTTCTGTCCGATCAGATACGCCACTTCTCCGCTGAGGCAGCCTGATAGAGCGATCAGGCCCTCGTGATGCTCATGTAATAGTTCCTTATCCATCCGTGGCTTATAGTAGAAGCCTTCAAGGTATGCTTTGCTCACGAGCTTGATAAGGTTCTGGTACCCCTTGAGGTTTGTGGCGAGCAAAATCAGATGGTAATAATCGTTGTGGGCCAGGTGCGAATTCTTTTCAAGCCGGCTGCCCGGCGCCATGTAGGCTTCACAGCCGATGATGGGTTTGACGCCCGCGTCCTTCGCCTTGCGATAGAACTCCACCGCACCGAACATGTTGCCATGATCGGTCATTGCGACGGCAGGCTGGTCGAACGCTTTCACCTGCTGCATGAGAGGTTCGATCTGGTTCGCGCCGTCGAGCAGGCTGTATTGAGTATGGAGATGGAGATGCACGAATTGGGAAGCCACGGGCGAATTGTAGTGAGGGGAAAAGTTGAAGTCAAACGAAGTGGGTGGGGAGGGTGGTCTGGATAACCTCCGTGCGCGCGCAATGCGCGGGCTCGGAAGCCTCTCGTTGGACGCGCGCAATTGGAGGCTACATTGAATGTTATTTGCCACCACTTCTGCTGAATGCCTTCCAGAACTTTCCAGAAAGCTCATAGGCTACAATGAAATCAAATAAGCCGCCGTCCTTTTCCTGGCACAAGAGAACAACCGCATTGTATTTTTCATCGGATAGCCGATGCGCCGGTTTGCTCACCACGGCTATTATCTCTTCGCTCGTGCTCCAGGCTGCGAGTCTATTAATCTATTAAGAGGTGATTCCTGTGTCATGTTGGAACGGTCGCAGAAATCTCTCGGTAGCGC
>JAJFBJ010000192.1 GCA_020697375.1 Nitrospira sp.
GGCCTTTGAGGCGGCCGTGAGCGAGACTGATCGTCAGGCCGACTTGCTGCGTGCCGATACCAAACGAGCGGCCGGGTTGGAGGAATGCTCGGTTCGCATTGAGCAGATGGAGCTGCGCCGGAAGGAGCTGGCCCGCGAGATGGCCGCTCTGAGCGCGCGTCGCGGAGAGTTACAAGCGGCCTGGATGCAACGTCTCACACAGAACGGGCTGCCCGGCCTCGACCCGGAGACGTTACGTGAATGGCAGGGGCGGCGGCATGAGGCGTTGCAGTTGGCCGAGCGGCTGACTGCCATGCGCCTTGATCGTGATCGGCTGCTGGCTGAGACGGGAAGAACGGCATCGAGCATTGCCGAAGGCCTGCGAAGAGTCGGGCATCCCGTCACTGAGACGAGAGCGGGAGCGGTCGACGTGCTGCCTCAGCTGATCGAACAGGCCGTCCGATGGGAGCAGCTTGCGACCGAGGCTGACGCTGAGCACCAGGCCCGGACAAAGACGGTTCGAATGCAGCAGAGCGACCGGGAGAAGGTCGGTCGTCTGCTCGCCGAGACCGAAGCCGAACGGCAGCGCCACCTGTCCGCGCTGCAGGAGTGGCATGCCAGGCGCAGCTACAGGCCCTGGTCGATGACTTCATCACTCAAGCAGGTCAGGTGGCGGCGTTGCTTGGGGAGCCGGTCCCGACTGTCCTGGATGACTTTGCGGATCGCTTGCGCAAGCGCCTGCTGGTCTCGCGCGAGCACCATCAAGAGGGCCACGCCTTGATTCGTGACCGGAGCAGGGCGCAGGAGAAGAAGCGCCAAGCCGAGTCGGAGCAGGTCACGCAGGCAACCCTGCTGGCTGGATTGTGCGCACGTGCGAGGGGCGCGACGATCGAGCGGCTTCCTGAATTGGAAGAGCAGGCGGCGAGGAAGCGTGAGGTGCGGCAATCGCTCACGCTGCTACGCCGGCAACTGGCCGTCGCCTCCTCACGCGTTGAGGATGAGCTTCGTGCAAGCCTCTCCGGCCTGGATGCCCTCGCCATCGAAAGTGAGCGCGATCGTTGCCGCGCCGAGATCGAGCGGCGCGAGCAGGAGCAGGCCTCCGCGCGGCAGGCCGAGGAACAGGCCAGGCGGGCTTTGGAGGCCATCGACGCCTCCGATCGCGCCGCCATGGCACGTGAGGCCATGGAATCGGCTGCGGCGCGTTACCGCTCGGCGATCAGACCCTGGGCCA
This sequence comes from Nitrospira sp., assembly GCA_020697375.1. Next base: position 1,211 of record JAJFBJ010000192.1, read on the forward strand.
GGTTGAAGCTGGCGCGGGCGCTATTACAGGAGGCCTTGAATCGTTTTCGAGAACGGGCGCAGGCTCCCATGGTCTCCGCCGCGTCCGGATATTTTTCGCTCATTACCGGCAGCGCCTATGAACGGCTGATCACGGACGAGGGGGAAGGCCAGCCGGTACTCTGCGCCCAGCGCGTTGGCGGAGCTCGAATCAAGATCGAGGAAATGAGCGAAGGCACGGCGGATCAGTTGTATCTCGCCCTACGGTTGGCGGCGTTGGAATTGCGGCGTTCGTCTCATCCTCAGATGCCGCTCGTGCTTGACGACGCACTCATCACGTCCGACGACGAGCGCGCGGCCAACATCCTGCGGGCGCTGGCCCGATTCGCCGAGGGCGGGCAGGTCATGATTTTCACGCACCATCGCCATCTCCTGGACGTAGCCCGCGCTGCTCTCGGCGAAGAGGGCTTTGTCGCTCATACCTTGTGAGGCAGGAGAACTCATGGAGGACAGAATGTGAGACAGGCTCTTTCCTCATGGGCGTACGTTGAGCCTCTGAGTGATGCGAGAACAAAGCCGGCGGCCATTTTCAACATCCTGCTACTCAAAGACTCTCGCAATGCGATCCGCTGCTCGATCGGCAGGAACAATCCAGGCAGCCGTGGAGCGCACAGGTCCCGCAGGCCTGTTCTATCCGGCGGCGCAGTGCTTTTCGGGCCCGATGGACCCGCACTGCCGCATTCTCCGCGGTAATGCCTGATTGGTTTGCCAGGTCGGTCAACTTACCTTCCTCCAGATCCACGATCCGCAATGCCTCGCGATACTCCGGCTTGAGGGTCGTGAGAAGGCGGGACACACATTGACAGATCTCCTGCCGCAACTCCGCTTCGGGCTCCTGGATGTCCGGAAAGTCTCGGTCCCAAATTGCCATGGCTCGTTCGGCGGCGGAGCGGTGGCGGTAATGGTCGATCACGGCGTTGCGCAGGATTCGATAGAACCATGCCACGACCTTTTCTTCCGGCACGCCGGCTCCACGCTCCAATCCACGGGTAAAGGCCGCTTGCAGAATATCCTCGGCGGCTGCCTTGGATTCGACGCGCCGTTCCAGAAATGCCAGAAATGCGCGATGTCCTTCCACCAGTTGTGCAATGGCTTCGGGCGATAGGGATGGAGAGGCGTTCTGTTCGATGCTCATGCTGGCAGGTTACCACGCCGCTCACGGGACTGTAAGGTTTTCATGGCACATGCGTCAGCATCATTGACAGCGCAATCACGCGCTGACATTTCCAAAGGAGACCTACGATGGCCGATCCAAACAATGCCGGCTCACAGAACGCCGCTGATGCGAGTTGCTGCGGAACCTGCGATTGCGGGACCTGTTCCTGCGGTTGCCGGAAACACGCATGCCGCTGCGGGGAAAGCGGTTGCCAATGTGGTTGCAGGAAGCGCGTTGCCGGCCGGTAATCTGATGTGCCTCGCCCATCGAATTGCGGTGGGCGAGGTCAGAAACAACCCCGTCACTCCTGTCGCCCATCCCGAAGATTGATGACACCTCGTCGGTCGCGTATCATGCATTCATAAGTCATCGGTCATCAAAAGGTTGGATCCATGCATGTGCTCGACTTAAAGGTTCCTCCTCTCGCACTCGTTCTGCTTGTGGGCGGCGTCATGTGGATTGTCGCATGGGCGGTGCCGGCCTTTGTCTTTGCGTTTCCCGCGCGCAGCCTTTTCGCAATGGCAGCGGTTGCCGCCGGTGCAGCCATCGCCGGGACGGGCATCGTGTCATTCAGGCGAGCCAAGACGACCGTCAACCCCATGAAGCCGGAATCCTCGTCGGCTCTGGTTCAGTCCGGCATCTACAGACTGACGCGCAATCCGATGTATCTGGGCTTCCTGTTGATCCTGCTCGGGTGGGCCATATTTCTCTCGAATGCACTGGCCTTCCTGCTTCTTCCCGCGTTCGTCTGGTACATGAATCGCTTTCAAATCGAGCCGGAGGAACGGGCGCTCACCTCATTGTTCGGGCAGACGTTCCTGTCCTATCGATCCGGGGTGCGAAGATGGATATAAGGCTACTTGAGGATTTTCTAACGGAGGACCATCGGCGACTCGATACCCTGCTTGATTCGGTCATGGCCGATTCGGACAAGGTCGATGGAGCAGCATACGACCGGTTCCGCGCCGGTCTCCTTCGGCACATCGGTATGGAAGAAAAGATCCTGTTGCCTGCCGCCCAGCGATTGCGAGGCGGAGAATCGCTGCCGATTGCGACGAAACTGCGGCTTGATCATGGAGCGCTTGCGTCATTGCTCATGCCCACTCCCACTGCCGCCATCCTTGCAAAGATCCGTGGCATTCTCGCGGACCACAATGGGTTGGAGGAAGGTCGGGACGGCCTGTATGAAATCTGCGACAAATTGGCCGGCGTAGAATCCGCCCAACTTCTGGCCACTCTCCGCGCCGCACCGGAGGTGAACGTGATGCCGCCGTCCGATAGCCCGACTGCGATGAATGCGGTGCGCCGCGCGCTGGAGCGAGCCGGTTATGCGGGGTTGGAGAGTTGTAAGTGAGAGGGAGGTGAGGAGCTTACGCGATCGTGACTATCGCCGGGAGCATCCGGCGCGCCTATCAGCGAACCCCATGAACCGCTTCTGCTCGGCTTCCGTTTGGAAACCGCCGGCCTAAAACAGGATCGAGGTTGAACGCCACGCTGATGCGGGGCCCATGTCCGCGATAGATATTCACGGCGTGAAACAGCCATCCGGGAAACAGTACACATTGGCCCGTTGATGGAGTGAAGGCGATATTTTTGCCGGCATCATGCAGTTCCGGCATGCTGTAACTGAGATAGGGTGCCAGCATGCGCGGCAAGCAGCCTCGCGGGTCATAAAGTTGGAGCTCTCCTCCGCGCTCCTTGGCTGAGGATACGTCTCCCACATCCACGTAATAGACTCCTGCCCAAAAGCTGCCGGGATGGGAATGGGCTGCATTGCTGCCGCCGTTTCGTTGCACGTTGGCCCAGACTTCGACCACTTGCCAGTCGGGCCTGCAGTCGGAGTGACCCGACCGTTCGGAAAAAGCCGTGACCTGTTTTGCCACCTCGATGACCGGACCGAATAATTTCTTCAGCGGTCCTCTCGCCCATTCCAGCATCGTGAGGTCGTGAGGCGACGACCATCCGACGACCTCGTAATCCGAGTATGTCGGCACGGAGGCCTCTCGTTGTAGAATCATTTCAGCCAGTTCTGCGTTGATATGTTCGTGAGAGGCGGGGGTGAATACCAGCAGAGGCGTGGAAAAAAGAGGGCTGATGCTGATTTCGATCTCGGTCGGCATGGAATGGCTCCCGGAGGGCTCCACGACCGTCGACGGCGCGTACCGTAACGTTTGAATAGAGGCAAGTCAAGCGATTGGCCGCATTTTCTAGGGAAAAAGGCTTGCTAGCAGAGGCCTAACCAGGGAATTTCCCTAGGTTCAGACTGGGATGGTGCCGGGTGATCAAATCACTCCATGCAGATTGTGCGTCAATAAACACAATGGAATAGATGGCGCCAATCGACCGGAGAAAGAAGCAGTGCTTAGGCGGGAAGGTTCCTATTCGCTTCGACCGAATGACAAAGATGGAGGTGCACATGGCTGAACATAAGATCACGCTGGAATGGAAAAGGGAAACGGACGGCTTCACCTATGACACCTACAATCGCAACCATACCTGGGTAACCGGGGGCGGCGCCAAAGTCGTTGCGTCTGCTGCGCCGGCCTATCGCGGCAACCCCGCCCAGGTGAATCCCGAAGAGGCATTCGTCGCGGCCCTATCAAGCTGTCATATGCTGACGTTCCTCGCGATGGCGGCGAAGAAAAAATTCATCGTGGACCGGTACAGCGATCCTGCCTCGGG
>JAJFBJ010000063.1 GCA_020697375.1 Nitrospira sp.
TTTTTGACGAAATGATGGGGCTGGGTGTCGAGGGTATGATGATCTCGCCCGGCTACAGTTATCAGAAAGCGCCGGACCAACAGCATTTTCTGAAGCGGAGTCGCACGACGGAATTGTTTTCCAAGATTCTGAGCCATCGGAAACGCGGCTGGCAGTTTAATCAGTCGCCGTTGTTTTTGGAATTCCTCATGGGCCGGCGCGAGTACCAGTGCACGCCTTGGGGAAACCCGACGTACAACGTCTTTGGCTGGCAGCGCCCTTGTTATCTGCTCCAAGAGGGATATGCGGCCAGTTTTCGAGAGCTGATGGAGAAGACCGACTGGGATTCCTACGGCACCGGGCGAAATGAGAAATGCGCGGACTGCATGGTGCACTGCGGGTATGAGGCCTCGGCGGTGGAGGACACCTTCGGCTCGTTGTCCGGGTTGGCGAGGACCGTGAAAATTACAATGCTCCCGAACGCCAGATAAATGTAAGCCTGAAGCGCAAGTTGGAAGCATCTGATGATCTCTTGATCTGTCGATTGTCCTGAATTCATCGGATCGACAGATCAACAAGTTCGGAATGGCGCGCGAACGATGGGAAGCGAGCGACGGATTCGGAAATGACCGACAGCAAGTACCATGTGTCCGAGCCGAGCACTCCTGAGGGAAGGACGTTTCGCCCTGCCACGCCCGACGAGCTAAGGGAGGCGATCGAGCTCGCGTTCGATTATCGGGGGGATGTCACCGTGGAGCTGAAATCAGGGAGCCAGGTTACGGGCTATCTGTTCAACCGCACGGCGACGGGAGAGCAGCCTACCATCGAACTCTTTCCGGCAACCGGCAGCGGCACCCTGACGATTCCATTCTCTGAAGTCGCAGCGATTGCCTTCACGGGTAAAGACACGGCCTCGGGAAAGTCCTGGGAAGCCTGGGTCGCAAAGAAAGATTCGGAGCGGCGAGGCGAGGTGGATCGAGCCGAGGCCGAGGCCAATGCGCGCGGCCACCTGTAGCTGTTCGCGCGCATTCTGTGTGGACAGGGTTTGAATCGTTGTCGTCGAGATGTTCCTTTCCAGCCGCACCTGATATTCACGCTACCTTCTTTCCCCTGCATGGTTCTTTTCCTCCGTTCTTCCTGCATTTGATCCTATCCAATTATTGACAAAGAGGGGGAGCCATGCTAGAAGGATCGGCCTCAAATTCGGGCCAGGCTTGTGTCGATTAAGCCTCTCATAGCATGGTCTTCAGCAGAGCGCCCGCGAGGCCGCTGAATAGTTCCTTTCGCGAGTTATACGTATGCGAGGGCGGAGAGCGATCGGTAGAAAAACCGCCTGGCGATGCGTAGGTATTTGCGGCTTGCTCGCGGCGTTGTTTTCACCGTCGGTTTTGTTTGCGAGTCATGCCGCCGACCATCGATTTACGGTCGAAGGTTTCATCTGCGGAAACGACGGCCAGCCGAGTGCCAAAACCGAGGTTCTGGTAAAGGATACCAGGGTCACAATCGGCCAGACCGTGACGACGGATGATGATGGATACTATAAAGTCACCCTGCATTTGCACAATGACAATGTAGGCGACCCGCTGCTGGTCGAGGCCGGCGGGGAGCAGAAGAATTTCAAGATTCAGTTCGATCCGAAGGATCTGGAGACGGAACGTCAGCTGCGGGTCGATTTTGGAAGCGGGTGTGAGCGCGATCTCGGTCCTCCGCAGTGGTTGTTGTACGGTCTCGGTATTGCGGCTGTTGCTATCGTGGGATGGATTGGGCTAAAGATTTCCCGCAAGCGGATGCGCGAAGAGCAGCGGCGAAGGAAGGGACAGGGGAAGCGGCAGAAATAGTGTACGGTCCGTGGGGCATTATTCCTCGCCGGATCGAATAGGGATGATGTAGGCGGGGAAGTCTAAACGTGACCTCGTGTATTGTGAGTCTTGACGCTTTTGCCGGGGCTGCTTGTGAAGCTCCAGAGAAGCGTCTTTTTTTTCCGTTTAAGGCAATCGGTGCCGGGGCTTGAGCGAGCGCCGGCATTCAGAAAGGAGCGGGGATTTTTTTATGAAACAAGCAGGCATGCAGCGGTTGATGGTTGCGGTCGGCGTCGTGGGGTTTGGGCTCGCTATGGTTGGATGCGGTGGCGAGGGGGGTGAAGGGCCTGTCGTTCCACCGCCGCCGGCGCCTGCGGAATATGCCGATAAGCATATGCCTGCCGGATGGTGGGCCGATCCGAAGGTCATCGAAGAGGGCCGTGAATTGTACATCGGCGGGAAGAATCCCGATGTGAATTGCGCGAGCTGCCACGGTAAGGACGGCAAACCGGTGAAGGCGGGAGCGCGGGATTTCAGAAACGGCGATCGCATGAAGCTGTATTCGGACTCCGTCTGGTTTTGGCGCATCTCCGAAGGGGTTCCCAACACGAAGATGAAACCCTGGAAGAGCAAGCTGTCCGAGGAAGACCGTTGGAAGCTTGTGGCATTTGAGCGGACGTTCGGCTTGTCCGGAAAAGGATGGGATCCCGCCAAGAAGGAGTGGGTGCCCGCTGCTGAAGTGAATGGTGGAGCAGCCCCTGCCGCCGCTCCCGCTGCAGCTCCTGCCGCGCCAGCTGAGAAGTCGGGCAAGTAACAGTGTTCTGATTCTGACTGAGGAGGAGCGGCGAGACATCATGAAAATCTGGCAGCGCTGTTTGTTGGCTATGTTCGCGCTAGTGGCGGTATTGGGAGGTGTCGCATATGCGCAGGTTCCCAGCGCGTCCCCCGTGGAGTTTCCCTACACCGGGAATCGCACGGCGGTATGGATCGTCGCTCAACTCCACATTCTTTTTGCGGCATTCGTGCTTGGAGCCCCTATTTTTGTCGTGATTTCTGAGTGGCTGGGCTATCGGAAGCAGGATCCGCGATATGACCGTTTGGCTAAAGAGGTCACCAAGGTGACGGTGATTCTCTATAGCATGACCGCGCTGACCGGCGGCCTGTTCATCTTCGTCCTGTTGGCCACCTATCCGCAATTCACGACCTGGCTCATCAACCACTTCTTCCTGATTTTCGCGGTGATCTATCCCTTGCTGTTCATCGCGGAGACCATCATCCTCTACATGTATTTCTATACCTGGGATGCCTGGAAGGGAGAGAAGAAAGGGCGCCACATCGCGTTGGGCGTGTTGTTGAACCTCATCGGGACCATCACGCTGTTCGTGATCGACGGACCGACCTCCTTCATGAATACCCCGGTGAAGGCGGAGGGTGTCTCGGCTGCCGATTTTCTGGCGACCGCGTCCCTCTGGGACAAGGTGTTCAATTACAGTTGGATCCCCATGAACCTCCATCGTCTGGTCGGCAATGTCACGTTCGGCGGATTTATCGCCGGCTTGATCGCGGCCTACATGTATATGGGCGCGAGGAAAGAGGAAGATCGAGCCTATTACGACTGGATGGGATTCGTGGGGAACCTGATCGGCGTGGGCGCGCTGTTGTTCCTTCCGTTCATGGGCTATCTCTACGCCTATGAACTCTGTGACTACGATGCGTCGATCTGTCCTTACATGATGGCCGACCAGCTGTCGATGTTCTTTGAAATGCAGGGCGCGATGGTCGGGCTGATATTCCTGGCGAGCAATTATTACATATGGCTGAGTATGAAGCGGATCGAGGGGGTCGAACGGGTGCGGATGACCGTGCTGGCGCCGATCGTGATGGTGGTATTGCCCATCGTCATGACCAAAGTTCTGACCGACTATCCGGTGCCGGACCCTACGTCGTTGGCATTCCTATTGCCCTTGTTGCTGGCCCCGGTGTTGTTGGGGCGGTTTATTCCCCTCACCGTGTCTTCGAGCACGGTGATCAAAATCGGCTTTCTGATGATCGTGGTGGGCAATGCCATTTGGATGACGCCGCATGGGTTTGTGCCGACCGGCGCCAAACTTGTGGCGGAATTGGAATTGCCGTCCGAGTGGAACTTTCTGGCGCTCATGCCGGCGAAAAACTCCGCGGCATTCACGCTGGTCTTTGTGACGGTGGTGAATTACGTCATGTATAACCGGGCCATCATGCAAGGGACCATCGTCTGGGGTCGGATCGACTTCGTCTCGCAATTTGTGTTGGTTTTTTTGGTGTTCAGCATGATCTGGACGATGGGCCTCATGGGATCGATCCGGTCTCTTCTTCGCAAGTATTATCATGTCTACAATCTGCTGCCGGATTTCACCGCCGAATCCTTTACGCCGACCTTGGCTTATTCGGCCTGGTGGATCACCGTGGTCACCATTGTCTTTTATGCGGTCGTGAGCTTTGCCATCATCGTGACATTGCGCCCCTCGGATTCGAAGGGGCACGCGCACGAGGGAAGCCCTGTGCCGGCAGGAGCCAAATAGGGCAGTCCCAAACTGGAAGGACGATTAACGAGGACACTCATGGGAAACGTGATCAAGAAGTCGATCGTGGGAATCGTGGTCGGCGGAATTCTCTTCGGAGCGACCAATGCGCTGGGATTTCCGTTTGTATTCCAGGCGCTGTTCTTCGGCTATGCCATATTCGGCGCCATCGTCTTTATCATTCTCGATCTTCCTGCGGTCAAGCCCTTCGGCGGGATCAAGGCCGTCGGGGCGTTGCTCGTTTTTTATGCCGTTCTTTCTGTCGCCTACATCGCCGGAGGAGCCATGTGGCCGCAGTTTGATCCGGAGGACGAAAAGGGAAAGATCGACAAGATTTTGAAGCCGAAACGCGAACATTTCGAGGCCGGGAAGGTTGAAGTCCTCTTACAGCGTGCCAAGGCATTGGATGAAAAGGCCAAGGAGTTAACGTCCCGACTGCAGGCGCTTGGCGCGGCCCAGGCTCCCGCCGATCAAAAAGCCGGCGGGGGAAGCGTGCCGACCGCCACGACTGCTGCAGCCGCGACCGGGGATATGGCCAAGTTGGGTGAGGAGCAATGGCAGCTTCAGGAATGCTACAACTGCCACAAGTTGAACGGTGAAGGCGGGAAGAAGCGCGGTCCTGAGCTGGATAACATTGGCAACCTCATGGGGGCCGAAGAAATCGCAACAAAGATTCTCGATCCCAAGAGTTACAAGGCGGAAGGTTTTGAGAAGGAATACGACAAGGGAAAGATGCCCGATAAGTACAAGGACCTGATGGAGCCGAGCGATGTCCAGGCGTTGGCGGTCTGGCTGGCCGGCTACAAGAATGCTTCGGTCAATACACCGAAGCCGATCAAGATGAAGTGAGCACCATGCAGCCCAAACTGAAATCCAAAGTTCGTTGTTCGGACAGTGAGGTCGGAGACGTGCGCCGGGTCATCATGGACCCGTTGTCTCAGGAAATCAGCCACATCGTGGTGGGCAGCGACCAGGCAGGATCGGTCGAACGCCAGGTGCCCATGGGGCAGGTTCAGGGATTGACGGCCGACGTGGTCACGCTCCGTTGTTCATCCGCTGAGTATGCTGCCATGCCGGTCTTTCGGCGCGAAGACTATGTGACGACTCACGAAGTGGAAATCGCTCATCTTGAGGAGCGCATTCATGTGACGCCTGGCGAAGTGCTCGTTCCCTTGCCCGAGCTGGAACGAAGCGTCAAGCGACGGACTTTTTTCGCCAACTTTACCCATGCCATCGGATTCCTCATCGGCCTGCCGCTCGCCTTTCCCGTCTTGCGCTATCTCATGAAGCCGATGTATGCCCCGTTCGACAACCAATGGCTGAAGATCGGCAATTCCGGAAAAATCAAGCAGGAGGATGTCGGCGTTCAGTACAAGTACAAGCGCAATGTCAAAGAAGCCTATATGCCGGAGCAGGAAATCGACAAGAACGTCTGGGTGTTGAAGGCGTCGCCCAAAGTCTTGGAGAGCATTTATCAGGGCAAAGACATGGAGTTCCGGGATGCCACCGGGAAGCATCTCTGGACCAATAAGAAAGATGTGCCGTACATCGTGTATTCCGGCAAGTGTCCCCATCTCGGATGCGGGTTTAAGTGGCGGACCCATAAGACGTTGGGGCAGGTCTTTCTCTGCCCCTGTCATTTGAGCATTTATGATGCCGCAGGCAAGGTGCTGGACGGACCGGCCCCGCGCGCGCTGGACCCTTTGCCGATCAAGGTTACGCCCGCGGGAGATATCACCATTATCGATATGGAATTCAAGGCGGGCACAAAGGCCCAGGTTCGGATTGTCTAAATGGAAACGACTACGCAGCCGACAAGCACCCAGCCTTCCGCGGTCGAAAAGGTCCTAGCATTTGTCGACGAGCGTGTGGGGCTCAAAACCCTGCAGGCCAAGATGCTCAACGAGCCGGTTCCCGGCGGTTCGCGCTGGGCGTACGTCTTCGGATCGGTGCTGCTGTTCATCTTCATCATGCAAGCCGTCACCGGCATTCTGCTGATGTTCTATTACGTACCGACCGCCGACCATGCCTACGCCAGTACTCAGTACATCATCCATACGGTGGACTACGGCTGGTTTTTGCTCGGCTACCATTTTTGGGGCTCTACGGCCATGGTGGTCTGCGTGTTCGCGCACATGTCCCAGGTCTTTCTTTGGGGAGCCTATAAGAAGCCGCGCGAACTGGTTTGGCTGGTGGGCTTGGGGCTTTTTGGGATTGTCATGGGGTTCGGGTTTACCGGCTATCTGCTTCCGTGGGATCAACGGGCCTATTGGGCCACGACGGTCGGTGTCGAGATCATGGATAAGACGCCGCTCGTCGGTGATTTTATGGCCCGCTTCCTCAAGGGCGGCGCGACGCCTGGGCAGATGACGCTGAGCCGTTTCTTCGTAATCCACGTGATGGTGCTTCCGGCGGCGTTGATGGGCCTGGCGGGGCTGCACGTATTCCTGTTCCGCAAAGCTGGACCTGCCGGACCGTTTCGCGGCAGCGTGGAAGAAATCAAGGCCAAGACCGACTATTTTTTCCCGCGCCAGATTTGGAAAGACATTGTCGGCATGATCCTGGTGTTTCTGACCATCTGTAGTTTGGCGGTGTGGGAGCCGGTGGTCCTGCTCGAAGAGGCGGCTCCGGACCCGGGAGACTACCATCCTGAACCGGAGTGGTATTTCCTGTTTCTGTTTCAGCTGTTGCGCCTGAAGATCTTCGCCGGAGAATTCGGACAGTTTCTCGGCGCGATCGCCTTGCCCGGCATCTTCATGGCGCTTCTGGCTGCATTGCCGTTTATCGATCGTAGTCCCGAGCGTAACATCTTCAAGCGGCCGATCGCGCTGATCGGATGGATTGTGGTCATGGCGACCATCGTCATCTTCACCGTCGCCGCAATCATCAACCGGGAATTTCTCGATTAGGCGGAGGGTCTTGGGCACATGACTGGTCGCGAGACGATGTCGTCATTCAAATTGGGCCTCAGCATTCTATGGCCCGCCTGCTGGACCGCCTTGCCGATCAAGATGGCGTTTGCCCTTCTGTTCATGGCCATGGGTTCCATCCATATTGAAACCACGCTCGGCGTGACCTTCCTGATGCTGCTCATCAGCCCCGTCAGCGTGATTGCCTTTTTCGTGATCTCGTTTGGCATGGACTTTCACTTCGCGGAAGGGACCGGTCTTCCTCTGCTGTTCCTGATTGCCATTCCCATCGACATGTGGGCCTTGGGTCTGGTGGCGCGAACGGTATTTTTGGAGCGACTGCGACTGGAGCCCCCCGCCTCGCTTGGCGTGAGCCTTTGGGCAAGATTTGCGGTGGCCGGTGCCTTGTATCTTCCGATGTTATGGCTGGTTGAAGGATGGGTCACAGATCTCGCCCGTTCCATCGTGAAGTCCATCTTGGACGTGGAAGCCCTCAAGCATCTTCCGGTCGCCGAACGAATCGGTGTGGAGTTTACGGCCTGGAGCAGCGTCTCCCTGGTCGTGCTGCTGGCCTTGACCTATCTCGGCCTCTCACTTCTTGGCAAACTGGTGCAAGGGCGCGCCGCGGCTGCGCAACCGGCCCGCGACAGCTATCAAGGTCTCATTTCACGCTGGGACATGATCCGGGTGCCTGCCGATCAGAGCTTGATGTTGACGTCGTTCACCGCGGCGGGGGCCATCCTCAGCATTCTGTTCTGGGCCGCTCTGCCGACCTCCACTCCTCATCCTCATGAATGTTGCAAGCCTCCTGATGAGAAAACTTCAACGCACTTCGATGCGCAAAAGGCTCTGGCCAAAGGGGAGAAGATATTCAAGGATGCGGAATTGAAGATTGCGGCACTCGAACAGAAAGCGGCCGACGAAGAGAAAAATCAGCCCAAGGGCGGAAAAGACAAAGAGAAAGCCGGTGTCAAGGAAGGCTCTGCCAGAAGTGAGGGAAAGGCCTCGCAACCAGCAGCCGGAAAATCGGCGGGAAGCGGCAAATGACATCATGGCGAACGACGAGGTGAGAACAATGATGCACCAGGGTGGGATGGTCACGAATCAGGCGCGCCAGTTCGCAGGCCGCGCGGCCCTGCTGGCCGGATGTGCTGCCTTACTGGGACTTGCAGGGATGCCCGATGTGGTTCTGGCGCAGGAGTCCGGTTCCGTGTCTGCTCCGACCGCCTATCGAGACCTCCCCTATATCGGAAGCCGGAACCTCGTGTGGGTCATCGCTCAGCTGCATCTCTTGCTTGCGGGTTTCGTGCTGGGAGTCCCGATCTTCGCCTGGTTGTGCGAAATCGTCGGCTGGAAATCTGGAGACAAGCGATACGACAAACTGGCTAAAGAGTTTACCAAGTTGTTGACCTCGTCTTATGCCACAACCGCGCTGTTCGGCGGGATTCTGCTGTTTCTCTTGATCGGTTTCTATCCGAAGTTGATGGCCTACCTGACCGACATCTTTTTCCCCTCCTTTCTTGTGTATTGCGCCCTCTTTCTCGTGGAGACTGCGACCCTGTATCTCTATTGGTACGGGTGGGATGCGATGGGGGAAGGGAATGGAAAGAAATTTCATATCTTCCTGGGTTTCCTCCTGAACGTCTTCGCCTTTTTCATCATGATCGTGCCCAACTCCTGGGCGACGTTCCAAGCCAGTCCGGTGGTCATTGCCGAAGGAACCGATTTTGAGCGGGCGTGGGCCGCGACCTGGAACCCGACCTGGTGGCCGGTCAATATTCACCGCCTCATCGCCAACGTGGTGCTCGGCGGTTACATTTGCGGAGCCTATGCCGGTATCCGCTACCTATCGGCGAAAAGCCTGGAAGAGCGATACCACTATGATTGGATGGGCTACGTCGGAAACTTTATCGGCGTATTCGGCCTTCTCCCGTTGCCCTTCGCCGGTTACTGGCTGATGCGTGAAATTTATCAGTACAACCAGCAGATGGGCATCACCCTCATGGGCGGATTCCTGTCATGGCTGTTTATTCTGCAGGCCATGTTGATCGGAGTGCTTTTCCTTGGGTCGAACTATTATTTCTGGCTCGGGATCACCCATCGCATACCAGGGTCTGAAACGCAGTATCGCAAACCGATCATGGCGATGCTGATCATTCTTCTGTTGTGTCTCGGTGTCTGGATGACACCCCATTCACTCGTCGCCAGCCTGGCGGAGGCCCAGCAGATGGGAGGCACCCATCACCCCTTGCTGGGTGTATTCGGGGTCATGTCGGCCAAGATGACCGTTTCCAACCTGATGGTGCTCGTGACATTCATGAGCTTCATCATGTACTGGCGAGCGGGAAAGCAAGACACGGCCGGATGGGCCAAGGCAGCCAAAGCTGTCATGGGCGCTGTTCTCGTCCTTGCGGGCATCGCAGTCATTGTCCTCGGGGTGTGGGGATATTTTGTCCCGGCAATCATCCGCATCAATTATTTTTCCACCTCACAAGTCGGCATCGTCATCTTCGTGATGTTGACGATTACCCCCCTGACCGCACTGCTCTTGAAGAGCGCGAAGACCACGACGGAGATGGTCTGGGGGAAAATGCCTCCCCGCGCCGGTTATGCGCTGGTGCTGAATGCGGTCATGGTCATTCTGCTCATGACCCTGATGGGGTACGCCCGTTCCTCTTCGCGCGTACATTGGCATGTGTACGGAGTCATGCGCGATTCGTCCCAATATGCCTTCTCGCCGGCGCTCGGGTACGCGGCGGCGTTCATGGCTCTGAACACCTTCTTGTTCTGCATGTTGGTCGCATTCATTTTCTGGGTGGCCACGATGGGCGACAAGGCTAAGGCGGCAGCAGCTGGTACGAAAGGGCGGGTCGAGCCGGGAGGTATCCCGGCTATGGCCGGCGGCGCACCCGATGAGACGCGCCAGTAAGAATTCTGAATGGCCGATGTTGAATCGACCGGTGGCACGAATAACGGGCAGTCCAGATTCAGAATTCAACATTCAGCATTCCACACGGAAGGGTGGTTATGAGTGAAGTTGTCAAACTGCAGCTAATCGGTCTCTGCGTCGTCGGCTTCGGAACCGTCATCCTCCTGTTCATCAAATCGCAATTTACGCGGGTCATCGGATTTGTGGCGATCGTGCTGGGGTTGTTCGCGCTGGTCGCGCTGGCGGTTCCGCAAATGGCTTCCCTTCCGCCGGCGGAAGAGAGTATCAACATCGCCGACATTAAAACGCCGACCGACATGGCCTCCATCGGCCAGAAGATATTTTTCAGCAAAGGCCAATGTGCGCTCTGCCACTCCATCGGACCGAGCGAATCGGCCCGTTGCCCGGATCTCAAAGGTATCGGGTCAAAATTGTCGCGTGACTTTCTGTTCGAGAGCCTGACGGAGCCGCAAGCCTACCTCTATCTGGATTACCGCCACGAGGGGATCCCGAAGGAATATCCGGCGCGCATGCCGTATATCAACAAGAATCCCATCGGCCTATCTAAGAATGAAATTTTGTCGGTCATTGCGTTTCTGCAGCAGATGAGCGGCGAACCCATCGGTGTGAGTCCATCTGAATTGGATCTTCCGCGCCCAACACCGGCGCCGGTGAAGGCAGCCGATGCCGGCTCGCTCGCTGTGGCTCAGGTTCGATAGTCGGGGAAGTAGAGGAGGAAGCATGGGAGGCGTACTCGTTAGGCCGATTATTCTGACGGTCTTGATCTATCTTTTTTTGAAGTTCATCGTTCCCAACCTGCCGCATAGCGCGCCGTTGCCCTCAAGTCTGATCTTTTTGTACCTGATGCTGTCGACGACCGGCATTGTCATCTTCGCGACCTTGAGCGGAGCGTCGAAAGATGCGTTCTTCGGTCCTATTTTTCGCTTTTTAACCGGTGAAAGCGGAGGCGGTCTGAAGGTCGCGCGCTATCTCGTGCTGGCATTGTTTCCGTTGCTCGTCGGCTGGCAGACCTATGGAAGTACTGCATCCAGTGATGCTCCGCCGGCGGAAAACCGAACGATTCACCCCGCTCCTCCCGGTGAGTATACCGGTCTCTCCAATCCGGTTCCCAAGACCCCGGAAAATATTATGTACGGCAAAGGCCTTTATGCCTCCCGTTGCGCGCCCTGTCATGGCAACTTCGATGGAAAAGGATTTGCCGCGGCTGGATTTACTCCTCCGCCTGCGAATTTTAAGGATCCGACGACGATCGCCATGTTGCAAGAGAGCTACCTGTTCTGGCGCATCAAGAAAGGAGGCGTGGGTCTTCCGGTCGAGGGAATGCCATGGAAAACAGCCATGCCGCGTTGGGAGCTCGAATTGTCGGACGAGGATATCTGGAAAGTCATCATGGGCGAATATGACGGAGCCGGGCAGAAGCCGAGAACGTGGGATGAGTCAGAATGATTCGACCGACCAGGCGCCGCTGAGCAATTAAGAGGAACGTATGGCACGAGTGAGGAGCGCAGGTATGAAATGGCGGATAGGGGCTCTCGGCCTTACAGGGCTGTGCCTGGTCCTCGGCTTACAGCCG
Organism: Nitrospira sp.; assembly: GCA_020697375.1. The sequence goes on from JAJFBJ010000063.1 coordinate 11,769, forward strand.
GCTTACAGCCAGCAAAGTGTGGCGGTGCGTGCGACGCTTGCGAAGGGGGCCCTCCCGGCCGATGATCCCACGTCAGCCGCATGGGCTGATGCGCCTGTCGCGGAATTTCCCATGTCTCCCCAGGTCCATTGGCCGGTCCGCATTACGGAGGTCACGGCAAAGAGCGTCAAAGTTCGTGCGCTGCATGATGGGACGACGGTTGCGATTCTGATGGAATATGCGGACCCCACCGAGGATCCGGACGATGCCGCCGCGCTTGAATTCATGGTGGGCGACAGCAAGGCGCATTTCGCGCATGGCCAACCGATGGCGCAAGTGGTGGGTGGGCCGGTCAATATCTGGTACTGGAAGAATAAGAACGGTAAAGGCGTCGATATGGGAGCGCAGGGGTTTGCGACACTCAAGCCCCATGCGCACCAAGCGGTCAAGGCGAAAGGGGTCTTTCAGGGAGGATCGTGGAAGGTGGTCTTCTCGCGTCCGTTACAGACCGAGCATTCAACGGAAGACACTCAATTCAAGACCGGCGAATTCAGCAATATCGCGTTTGCCATTTGGGATGGAAAGAAAACCGAGAGCGGCGACCTGAAGGAAAAGGGCTCCGAGAAAGCGATTTCGTCATGGTGGTATTTCCGTGCCGATGCGCCGCCGGACTATTCGCCTTACCTGTATGCAGCACTTGCGGTGGGCCTAGCGCTCGGATTTGAGTTGGTCCTCGTGAGACGTCTAAAGAAAGGGTCGTGAGCATGAGGGCGTGGCCAAGAATACGCGTCATTGGAACGGTCGCAGGGTTGGTCGGGCTGTGGGGTCTCATCGGAGCCGGGGGTTGTTCGATGTTTCAAAACGAACAAGCCGCGAAAGGCCAGAAGCTGTATACCCATTACTGCATGCATTGCCACGGCGAGAGCGGAAAGCAAAATGAAGGCTTCAATTGGTCTTCGATGACCGATCCAAAACCCAAAGACCTTTCCAACAAAGAGGAGATGGGCACCTTCAACGACCAGGAAATTTTCAGCACGATTTCCCGCGACATGAAAGATACCGGCCCAGGCGGCGACACAATCGGAGACGATGAATTCGCGGTTCCGACCATGCCGACGTTCAAGTACACCCTCTCCGAAGAAGAAATCTGGGGCATCGTCGGGCATGTACGGTCGTTGCACGGCAAAAAATTGGAATTCGATGTCGAAGGCCGGAAGAAGGAGTTGCAGGCGGCAGTGCAAGGGGCCGATCAGAAATTTAAAGAAGCCGAACGGGTGGCTCAGGAAGCGGAAAAGAAAGCCAGCGATGAGGCGGACAAGAAGGGCGAGGAGGTAGACGACAATGCCTACCTCAAGGAAATGCAGCTCATGGCGCAAGCAAAAAAGGAGCTAGACCAGGCCACCGCGGCACTGGCGAATTTCACGACCAGACCAGGGAAAGGTGTCAATATCGCGCGTCCGGACCTGACCATGAAGCCAGACGCCGCAGCCAAGCTCGCGGAGGTCGGTAAACAGCTCTACGTGACCAAATATGGTTGCAACGGATGCCATAAGATCGGCGAGGAGGGCGGCAAGGTAGGGCCTGCGCTCGATCGTGCAGGATTCCGGCTGAACCCGACCTGGGTCTATCGGTGGCTGCGGAATCCGCAGGCTATGAAATCAGATACCAGGATGCCGAGCCTGGGCTTGAATGATGCGGATGCGAAAGCCGTCGCCCTCTATTTGAAGACGCTTCGCGCTCCGAAACCGGACAAGCCTTTGGGAAAGGTAGGCGATTGATCGCATCACGCATGTTGTCACGTGCCGATCCAGATACCGAATAGTACTGCCGCCCCGGCATAGACGTGCTGCTGAAACATGGTGAAGGCCGCATGGGGAGCTATCGGGGTTCTCAAGCGACGTACCTGCCAGATGAAGAGTCCGGTGAGCAGGACTAACATCAGGTAGTATCCCATCCGGAGGCCGGACAGCTGACCGGCCGCCATCAGACAGATTACCATCCCGGATAAAAAAAGACCGACTGCCGCAGGCACGGCCTCACCGAAAAAAAGCGCGGACGATTTCACTCCGATGCGGCGATCGTCTTCCCGATCTTGCAGCGCATAAATCGTATCGTAGGCGATGGCCCAGCAGACCGTTGCGGCAAAGAGCAGCCAGGCCGGCTGGTCGATTGTGCCTCGAGAGGCGCTCCAGGCCATGATGGCTCCCCAGCCGAAGGCGATCCCGAGGACCGCCTGCGGCAGCTGAATCCATCGCTTGCTGAATGGATAGATGGCCGCCAGGAACAAGGCCACCGGGCTAAGGAGAATCGTGAAGGTATTGAGGGTGAGGGCCAGAAATGCCGCAACGATCGCGAGAAAGAGCGCGACCAGACGCGCCTGGCGCGGCGACAGGCGGCCGTCCGCAAGCGGCCTGCTGCTGGTGCGCGCGACATGTTTGTCGAAATTGCGATCGGCCAAATCGTTGAAGACCACCCCCAGACTGCGCATGACAAACGCGCCCAAAGCAAACACGACGAGTAACGACAACGGCGGCCGGCCGTGATTGGCCAGCACCAAAGACCAGAGGCTCGGCAACATCAGGAGCCACGTGCCGGATTGATTACGGAGGCGAATAAGATCCGCGACGGCGTTCCAGGACCACGAAGGCGCTAATCGTTCGACCGGGTCATTGGCGAGAATCACAGGCTGGACCATAGCGAAGCACAGAAGACCTGTCAACGCCGCCGATGTGTCGGACGGTTGTCATGCCTTGCCAAGATTGAGTATAACGAGACTATTGTGCGGCAATACCTGTGCGGATGGATAGGGTCTGGTGTGCTGTGGTCATCGAGGCGCCCTCTCGCGGTTTTGTTGTCGGTTATGATGGTTTCGGGGGGATGCCAATTCTTCGGCCCGCGTAGCAGCCTTTCTACCAACTACAATCTTCCCCTGAGCGTCCAGCTTCGAATGGATCCGAGCATCGCTGCGGCCGCCGTGGAGTATCGCGATGCCTGCGGTCAGGTCAAGACGTTGCCGATTCGCGCCGGTTTGGAAAAAGAAATCAAAACACGTATGGGACAGGTATTCGAGGATGTCCAAATGGAAGCAAAACCTTCGGACGGAGCACCCGACGCGGTGGTAGACGTCGCGCTGGGCCTCCGCGAGGTCAATCTATTCGTTCCTCGAAAGGCGAATAAATCCTATCCCGCGACGGTGACCTTGGGCCTCGACTTTTCCTATATCGATCAGCAGGGAGCGGTGCTCCACAGCAAAAAGCTGCAAAGTGTCGCGTCAGGAGAGGTGGAGGGGCGTGCGGAAACCTGTGACATCAGCGGTCTCGATCACGTGGCGCAGGAAACCATTGTGACGCTGGTAGAGGGCATGGCCAAACATCTCGGTACCGACTCGAAAATTCGTGAACATGCGCAATTGCGAAAAACCGGCCGTACCATGAATGCGCCGCCGCCTGCCATACCGGCCGGGGCCACGTTGCCGACAATCGAGCCGACCCCCGTCTTGCCGCCACAGCAGAGCGATGTGGCGCTGACGCCGGATTCGAGGTCGTCCGCCGTCCTTCCTGCCAATGGGCTTTCGGGGCCTACCAAGCTGTCGTTCCGCACGATTATTCGCGATGACAATCAGAACCATGTGCTGGAACAGCAGGAACCTTTCAGCGTCGAATTCGAAGTCAAGAACGACGGGACGGCGGTGGCCCAAGCGATTGAAATTGTCCTGAGCGGCCATGCCGCCATTGTGGGAGGACTCAACAGTCCTGTCTTTGTGGGGACCTTGCAACCGGGCGAGGTCCGGCGTGTCGCCGTCGACGGCAAGGTGGGTCCTGTGCTGGATGTCGAGCAGGCAGAACTCGTCTGTACGCTTCGAGCCTCTCCCAATGTCGAACTTCCATCCGCGAAGAAATTCTTCGTCGCGATCCGTCCGGATCTCCATGAGGAGATCGAAGTCCTATCGGTGGATGTGGACCAGCTGCCGAAAGCAAACGGGAAGGTGTCGCAGGCGCAGGCTGTCGGGATCGCCATCGGTGTCGGCGCCTTTCGCGACCAGGCCATGCCGCCGGTGAAGTTTGCGGCCCATGATGCTGAAGTCATGGGACAATACTTCAAAACCATCCTGGGCATTCCGCCGCAGAAGGTTCGGGTCGCGCTCGACGACAAAGGACTTAGGGATGATTTGATCGACCTGTTCGAACAATGGCTGCCGGCACAGGGCGGACCCCAGCAGACGGCTTACATTTACTTTTCCGGCCGGGCCGTGGTGGACCACGAGACCGGCATGATTTCCCTGCTTCCATTTGACGGCACGTCCTCGGGCACGAGCCGCGCGTTTTCGCTCGCCCGCCTCCAACGAGCCTTGGCTCGTGCCCCGATGAAGCGGGCCGTGTTGATGTTGGACCTCTCGCTTGAGCCTTCTTCCGGTTCCGATCCCGGACGTGCCGTGCAGCCACGGTGGAACCAGCAGGATCCTGGAACAGGCAAAGACCAGGTGATGCTCATGGCGGGCAATTCCTCCTTGCAGGAAGCGCAGGCCTATCAACCGGGACAACATGGACTGTTCACATATTTCTTATTGAAGGGGTTGCGCGGAGCCGCTGATCTGGACAAGAACGGGACGGTTGTTGCGAGAGAACTCTGCGCATACGTGCACGGACAGGTGGAGGCCGTGACGCGGGCACAATCCGGCATGCCACAACAGACGCTCTGCCTGCCCGCTTCCGGTGAGCGATCGCCACTGGGCGCACTTCCATTCACGAAAGTTCGTTGATCAGCAATAGGATGATCCTGCGGAGGAATTTCTTCGTAGAGGCATGCCAGGTGGCAAGCTCGCGGCTAAGGATGGGGAATGCTGCTCGAAGAGATTTATTCAGCGATCTCAACTCTGCATTGACAGGTGTTTCACGTCCTGAGTAAGATCGCGCTTCCGATTCGCGTTGCTGTGTTGCCCCACGAAAGCCGGCGTAGCTCAGTTGGCAGAGCAGCGGTTTCGTAAACCGCAGGTCGGTGGTTCGATTCCACTCGCCGGCTCCAGTTTAATCAAAGACTTCCGTGGTACTCCCTTCCTCCTGTTGTTCCCTGATTCCGGTTTCCGTCACGGTTCCATTAGAAATTGTCTCTTGTCGAGTCCCTTTCCCGAAGGCTGCCACGCTCTCCACGGCGGCAGTCAGATGTGAGGGACTGAGGTGTGCATAGCGCTTGACCAGCGCTGTGCCGGAATGTCGCAGCAGATCGGCAATGGTACCCTCATTGTGACCAGCCATCGCAAGGCGACTGGCGAAGGTGTGTCGGAGATCATGCCAGGTGACCCACTCGATCCCGGCCTGTTTCACCGCAGGAATCCAGACACGATCATAGAAGTTCCGTGGGTCGAGATGCGTGAGAGGATTCTCGCTCGGGAAGACCCACACCGAACGATTCCCGATGGTGAGTCCCTCAAGAATGTCTTTCGCTTCCTCGTTCAACCGCACATATTGCACCTCTCCCGCCTTAGTCTTTGGGAGCGTGATAAGCCCTCGGCTTAGATCGACCTGAGCCCACTTGAGGCTGAATTGCTCAGCCTGCCGCATGCCGCTTAAAATGGCCAGCCGAGCCCATGGGGCATATACAGGACCTAGCGCATGGGTTAGCGTGGCCTCTTCCTCCGGGGAGAGAAACCGCGTCTTGCCTCGGGGTTCTTTCGCGAACTTCAGACGGCTCACAGGGTTTGCCTGTATCTTCCTATCTCGCACCGCCACATTCATCACCTTGCGCAGCCAGGCAAAATAGCGATTCACCGTGGCAGGCTGTCGTGTGGTGGCGTTTCGCAGGGAGCGTGGGATCTTCAGATTGCGAAGAGCCTGCGTTCTTTTGAGGAGACGGAGAGGGGGTTGCTCGGTGAAGAGGAATTGTCGGGCATCTTCCAGAATGGCCGGCGTGATCGACTGGAGGCGATAGCCTTTCAACCGAGCCTTCCACCAGGCCCCGAAGC
>JAJFBJ010000193.1 GCA_020697375.1 Nitrospira sp.
AGTGCCACCTGTGACAGAGCCTGCCGCTGGCCATAATAGAAATCCAAGTTCCGGACCAGTATTTTGACATTGAGGGCGGACGTCGTCGGCTGCATGGCGTAGGCCAGACGCGACTGCGAAACGGTCGGACGAACCGTGGCCGTCGGCATCAGTGTCGATGGGTTACCGGATCGGACTTCCATGCGGACTCCTCTCTGTGATCACACCGCGGACATGGCAAAGCGCTTCCGCAACCGGTTGCGCAGCATCACGGCCGCCAAATTCAACAGCACGACCACGAAGATCAAGATCAACGTAGTCATATAGACCATCGGCTTCGCCGCCTCGACGTTCGGCGACTGGAATCCCACGTCATAGATATGAAATCCGAGGTGCATAAATTTCCGGTCGAGATGCAGGAACGGCAGGTACTCGTCCAAGGGAAGGGCAGGCGCCAGCTTCACGACTCCGGTGAGCATCAACGGCGCCACTTCCCCGGCTGCCCTGGCCATGGCAAGGATCAGCCCCGTCAGAATTCCCGGAAGCGCGCAGGGCAGAATCACGTGCCGGATCGTTTCGAACTTAGTGGCCCCCAGCCCGATCGAACCTTCCCGAAAATCACGCGGCACGGCGGAGAGCCCTTCTTCGGTCGCGACGATCACCACCGGCACGGTGAGCAGGGCCAAGGTCAGCGACGCCCACAGGATACCGCCTGTGCCGAAGGTAGAATTCGGGAGCGCTTCCGGGAACAGCAATTGATCGATGGACCCGCCGAGCGCATACACGAAAAACGCCAACCCGAATACGCCGAACACAATGGACGGCACCCCGGCGAGATTATTCACCGCAATCCGCACCAGCCTGACCAGCGGGCCTTGTTTCGCATACTCCCGCAAATAGACGGCCGCCATCACGCCGAATGGCATCACCGCAATCGTCATCAGAAACACCATCAAGACCGTGCCGAAGATCGCCGGGAAAATACCCCCTTCGGTATTCGCTTCGCGCGGCTCGGTGGATACGAACAGCCACAGGTTGTGAATGTACGCGAGCGACTTCTCGATCCAGCTCATCCCGTTCGGCCGGCTCACCGCAATGATTTGCTCAAGCGTAAGGGGCATCAACCGACCATTGGACAGGGTCAGCTGGAGGCCCTTCCGTCCCGCCTCGTTGTGCAGCTGTTCAAGCGTCACGGTCTTGGCTTGGTATTCCTTTTCAAACGCCGCGATCTTATCGAGGAGACGGCGGTCCTCCTCGGCTTCAAGCGGGCTGAGTTGTCCGTCCAGCATGAGAGCGCGACGCTCAAGCCTGGCCTTTTCGAGACGATGGTTGATCTCGCCGATCTCATCGCGCTCCAAGTGTTCGATTCGCCCGCGCAAGTGATTGGCCTGCTCCACCAGCGCCACGATCTCCGACCAGGTGTTCCCATCCTTGCCCGTCGGCGCTCCATCCTCTGCTACGGCGCTGATGCGGCCATAAGCAGGCCCCCATTCGCGCCGCTCGACGAACGTCAGGTCGCCTGGAGTATCGGTCGAGACGATGTCCTCTCCATTCACCCACCGATATTCCGATCTGAAGACATCGCGATTGCCGACCCGATACCGAAATCGGAGCTTTCCCTCGGGGGCGTCAGGCGTCATAGAATTGGGAATGACTTCCTGACCCGTCACCTGCCCGATCAGGATTTCCTGCTCCTTCAACGTCACCTCGTGCAAGTTTGCCGGCCAGAATTGCCCCAGCCCGTTGACCATGATCAACGCGAGCATGCCACCCACCATCAGCAAACTGATGGCCACGCCGGATGCCGTCATCCAGACGAAGAGTTCTCCTCCCCGCCAAAATCCCTTCATCACGTTGGACCCTTTACCCATGGCTGTACTTGTTGCGCAGCCGCTGCCGAACGAGTTCGGCCAGCGTATTGATGGCGAACGTCACGATGAACAACAGTAAGGCCGCCAGAAACAGCACACGATACAAACTCCCGCCGTGCGGCGCCTCCGGAATTTCCACTGCGATATTCGCCGACAAGGTCCGGAAACCGTTCGCCCAGTTCCAATCGATGATCGGGGTATTCCCGGTCGCCATCAACACGATCATGGTTTCCCCGATCGCCCGGCCGAAGCCGATCATGACCGCGGAAAAGATGCCGGGACTGGCGGAAAGCAAGACCAGATACAGGACGGTTTGCCAGCGGGTAGCGCCCAGCGCGAGCGACCCGGCGATTTGGCTCTTGGGCACATTGGAGAGCGCCTCTTCGGCGATGCTGTAGATGACCGGCACGATGGCGAAGCCCATGACGATGCCGACCACCAAGGCGTTGCGCTGATCGTATTGGATTCCAAGCCGGCTGAGGAGCCAAGTCTTGATGTCGCCGCCGAACCATGAGGCTTCGATGAACGAATTGGCCCAGAGGCAGGCGCCGATGCCGACCGCAAGGATAGGGATCAACAGCAGCGCTTCGTTTCCATGACGGAAGCGTCTGGTCAGAGCGGAGGGACAGAAATACCAGGCAAGCGAACTTGCGATGACAAGAAGCGGCAATACCACCGCCATACCGGCCACGGCCGGTAACAATCGTTCGAGAAGCGGAGCCAGCCAAAGCCCTGCGAGGAACCCCAGTACCACCGTCGGCAAGGCCGCCATGACCTCGATGACCGGCTTGATCTTGGCGCGAAGATCGGGATGCATGAACTGCGAGGTGCACATTGCCGCCAGGATGGCGATCGGCACCGCGAGGAACAGGGCGTACATCGTCCCTTTAAGCGTCCCGAAGGCGAGCGGCATCAAGCCGAGCTTCGGTTCAAAATCATCCGACCCCGACGACGACTGCCACACATGAGCCGGACCATCGTACCCTTCGTACCAGACTTTGCCGAACAGCGTTTCGAAGGTGACCTCCGGAAAGGGATTCCGCAGCTGATAGAGAGTCAACCGGCCGATCGCATCGAACACGATCAACCCATCGCCTTTCGGTGCGAACGCGACAGCACGGATCGGCGAGTCGCCGTTGGAGAGCCGGAGCGACGTCTGCTCGGAGGTGGCGTGGTGGACAAAAATATGCCCCTTCGCATCCGAGGTCACAAACCCCTTGACCCGCTGGGAGGGAGCAAAGGCGGTGACAGACGCGGTGTGCGCGCGGAGTGTATGCGTCTTTGTGAGCCGCCAGCGGGATTGATCCTCTTCACGTCGTATGAGCCCCCAGGTAGAGACGGCGCCGTCGGCCGCCATGACCACGAGGCTGCGATCACCGCTCAGGAATCCGAGCCCCGTCACCGCTGTTGCGAGCCTGGCCACCGCATAGGAGTCTTTGATCTCCGGAGGTCCCGAACCTGACAGACCCGCATGCAGCACAAGCCCGTCAGACGTCCCGATGTACAGATTGTCGAGCGATGAGTCCAGCGCCAATGAGGTGACCGCGCCGGACGGGAGCGGAAGTTCAGTAACGAGCGGATCGGCGCCCGCGGCATCATCCGCCGGCAGAAGTGCGACTATCAGCTTCCCTTCCTTGGACAGCAAGGCCAGCGCATTTGCGCTGTCGTTGAATCGATAGGCCAGCTGGGTGATGGCGCCGGACGTGAGAGGAATCGGCCGGCTGGCCCGGATCAACGGACGTTTTTGCCGTTCGCCGGCATCGGAGAACCGCGTCGTTGTGCCCATTCGCAACAACATCACTTCGCCGTCGGCTGTGCCCACGGCATAACGCGGCGTATTTCCCCCGCCATGTGCAATGGCCGTGATCCGTCGCCCCTTGAGGTCGGCCGGCATCTCTATCGGAATCGATTGTCCGGATGCAAGTTCAATAAACTGGACGGCGCCCGACGCGAGTATCTGCGCGATCTCCCGATGCTCATCCACGGCGATCTGAACCGGACCTTCTTCCGTAAGGACGGAAGGCAATATCATCCGCAGGATCAATTTAGCGGTCGGGGCCGCAAACAGGGGCGTGACCTCCCGAAAGAGGAAGAAGAAAATGCCAAGGATGCTGATGATTGTCGCCAACCCTCCGAGACTGATCACGATCCGGGCAAGGCGGTCGATCAACGGTCGCATGTGCACAGGCTTCATCATTTGTCAGGTTCGTTCCGTGATCGTCAACGGATCTTGGTCAGGTACTTGTCTGCCACCGTGCCATCGACGGGGAAATACCCGTCCCTCAACACATCAGATTGTCCCTCTTTGCTATACACGTAAGCGAGAAACTCTTTCACGATCGGCGACAAAGTTTTTCCAGGCGCGTGATTCACATAGATGTACAGATATCGCCACAGGGGGTACGTGCCGGTTTTCGTGTTCGCGTGAGTCGGCTCGACGAACGGCTGTCCGGACTTCGCCGCCAGAGGAACCATTTTCACGCCGGATGTGGTATAGCCGATGCCGCTGTAGCCGATGCCAAAACGGTCTTCGCTGATCCCTTGCACCACCGAGGCCGATCCCGGCTGTTCCTTCACCTGATCCTTGAAGTCTCCATTCTTGAGCGCATGTTCTTTGAAGAACCCGTAGGTTCCGGAAGCCGAGTTACGGCCATAGAGGCTGATGGGCGCACTCACCCAATCGTCGGCCAGCCCGATTTGGCCCCAACGGGTCGTGTCGATAGCGAATCCCTGCCGCCGGGACTTTGAAAACATCGCATCCACCTCGGGTATTGTCAGTCCCTTGACAGGATTATCTTTATTGACGAACAGGGCCAACGCATCGACCGCGACGGGGTAG
>JAJFBJ010000194.1 GCA_020697375.1 Nitrospira sp.
GCCGTCGCATCGAAGACCACATTCACGCCATGCGCCAGCAGCCGCGATCCCATGAAGGCCAAGGCGCGGTAGAACAGGTCCCGTTCCTCAGTGGAATAACTGGCCTCGGGAGTGAGGATGCGGCGAACGGCGTCGGATTCCAACAGTTCCACCGGCATTCCCATTTGGTCGAGCCTTGGGGTCAGCCGCTCGACGATCGAACTCTTTCCCGAAGCCGGCAGCCCGGTGAGCCAGATGGCGAAAGGAGGTTTGAGCATTGGATAACTGAATCAATGATTCCACTGGTGCAATGAATAAGTGGTGCACTCATCATCACTCGCAGTACCGGTTCGCATCCGCCGGATCGAACCGTTCCACGGCCAGTACGTTTTCGATGAACCGAAAAATCTTTCGTCTGACGCCGACAGTCAGTTTGGGATACCAAAGCGGACTGGCGATCACCAGGCCGCGGAAGGCGAAGAACGGCGCCGTCGTCTCCAGCACCCCTCGATCGCGGCTGCGCGCAAGGTACGTATCCCAGAATGAACGAAACAACACTTCCAGCGGCCCTTTCAATCTTCCATGCCGGCAGAGTGAAAAAAACAGATAGTTGATCGACATCGACGTGACGTCGTCGGCCGGTTCACCCCATTCGCCTCGTGACCGGTCGAGCAGGGTAAAATCGGTCCCGCCGCGGAACAGCACATTCCAGGGATGAAAATCACCGTGCACCTGTGACAGTCGCGCATGTTTGCCTCGCAATCGCCAGCGCCATTGATTGCAGGCCACTTCGATAGCCTGTAACAGCTCTTCCGAAATGAACGCGAAACGATCAGGATAACTGTCGGTGAGCCCCATGATGCACTCGCCATGGCCGAGCAATTCCCGGAGACGCCGTCGATAGAGCTGCGGGTCTCGATGCTTCACCCGGTGAATCGTCGCCAGGTAGCCGGAGAGCGCCGCAATGCGTTTTCGATCCAGCGTGCTCGGCCTGGCCGCTCCCGCGAGTCGTTCCAGATCTTTGTGATAGGTTTCGCCTTCCGACCATTCCGTGAGCAAGAAGAATTCCTTCGCCCGGGCGACGGACATCAGTTCACCATCGTCGGTAAAGGCCCCCACGTCCAGCGAAGCAACGTGCCGCGGCAGGCGGCCGTAGGAATCATAGTCCGAAAGCATGGCCTGCGCCCGGTCGGCCGGATGCTCATGACCGAAGGGACCGGGGCTCATGGTACCCAACACGGCCCGGCGGATGTTCCCCTTCACACGAAAGGTCAGCCTGACCGGCGCGCCATACCCATATTGTTTGTACCGGGCGCCGCTGGTCTCCTTGCCGATCGGGCCATAGGCTTCCAGCGTTGTGCTGGGACCGAACCTGCTCTTGAGATAGGCTTCGAGCGCAGATTTTTTGAGGGTCGGCATGCCGGTCCGGTACGCAAGAGATGTTCCAACGCCAACAGCGCGCCTGCGTCACAATAGATCAGCGTGCTGGCGCATTGAGCTTCAACCGGTATCAGGCCAGTGAGGAATAATGCGCCACTGTGCCTCGGTCATCGTTCAGGGTTCCTCAGCCGATTACGAAGCAAGGCTTCATTCTCAGCGAATGGCGCTCCTTTCCGCTCTCCTCCGCTCACTCTCGATCGAGGCATATGCTTTGCTCAAACAGCGGAAGGATCGGCGCACCGTATCCCCTGGAAAACGATCCGAGCGGCTGATCACGGTGAGGCGATCACAGGACATGATAAGACGCAAGATCGAGAATGTTGCGCAGGCAGACCCGAGGATAAATCATCTCCCGCACTCCATCGTGCGCCTCGGCGCCCATGCATGTTCACTCCTGTTGATGCTGTTCGCCATCGCTTCGTTCGATCCTGTCGCAGCACAGGAGTTTCCCGCAGATACCACCCGCGGAAAGGCCGTTTATGAACGCCATTGCCTTGCCTGTCATGGTACCGGAGGACATGGAGACGGCCCCGAGGCAGCGACGCTGAGGGTTTCGCCCACTAATTTTCACCGCTTCAGTTCCTATCTCAAATCAGACGAAGATCTACTGAGGACGATCGAACAGGGTGTCATCTTCAGTCCGATGCACTCATGGCAGGGACGATTGAGCGAGACGGCCAGGCACGATGTACTGGCCTATATCCGGCTGCTCGTACAGCAAGGCCGTTAGGATTCCAATCTCCCACACTTCTTGAAGGAGAGCAGCCGATGACCATGCATCCTCTCGTTAACACCATCCTCGCTGGTTGGGTGGCGACCTGGCTTCTGTCTGTTCCAACGGTTGTCGATGCCGCCACAAAGCCCTCCCGCAAAGCATTGCCCGCCGGCGCCTGCGAAAGCCCATACAGGCAGAGCCGCCCGGCTCCTAAGGTTTTGGAGAGCATGCTGCAGTCCCACGCTCAATGGTTGGGCGACCGGGAATCTTCGGGACGGCGGGCCATTCTCTGTCGGGCAGACCTGCGCGGTCTCCGCCTGGTGGGGGCCAACCTCGAACGGATCAATCTTGAAGGAGCCGTCTTGAAAGGCGCGAACCTGCGCGACGCGAGCTTGGCTCAAGCACACCTGAAAGGCGCCCACCTCTCCCAAGCGGTGATGGACGACGCGAACCTTGTCGGCACCGACCTGCGCAGGGCGCGGCTGGTCAAGTCCCGTCTCAATCGAGCTGTCGCCGATGAAGCCGCGTTGTATGGGGCCGATCTCCAGGGAGCGATCATGAAGGAAGCGCTCTTTGAACGGGCGCATTTCGAAGATGCGAATGTGCAGCTTGCCGATTTCAGCGGCGCATCCTTGATAGAAGCTTATTTTTACGGAGCGAATATGTATCGGGCCAACCTGGCGGAGGCCGACCTTGCCGGCGCCGATTTGCGCCGGACCAATCTTCGAAAGGCCAATCTTCGCCGGACCATTCTGCAAGGCGCTCTGCTGGACAGCGCCAACCTCGATGGAGCGTCATTGGCCGAAGCGGACCTGGTCAGCGCCTATCTGGATGAATCGTCCCTCGCGGCGGCTGATCTGCGCGAAGCGAGCCTCCGTGGCGCGGATCTTCGGCACACGAACCTCGTCGGCGCAATCCTGCAGCGGGCCAATCTGGAAAGCGCGAATCTGGAAGGAGCGGATCTCAGCAAAGCCCGCCTGAACTCAGCCACGCTGACAATGGCCATCCTCTACAAAGCCCGTCTATTGAACGCCAATCTTCACGGAGCGAGATTGCGCCGGGCTGTGCTTATCGCCGCGCGTCTGGCGAATGCCGATCTCCGGAAAGCCGATTTGTCCGAGGTCTACGCTCCGAAAGTCCAACTGCAGCAGGCCCGGCTCGCCGAAGCCTCGCTGGAGTCGGCCAATCTTGTGGAAGCCGATTTACGCCAGGCCGACGTCAGCCAGGCCGTCCTGATCCATGCCAATCTGCAGGAAGCCAATCTGAAAGGGACGAACCTGCGCGCCTCGGACCTAACGGAGGCCCAACTGAACGGCGCCGATCTGCGGCATGCCGATTTGCGAGGGGCGAATCTCAACGGCGCCCTGGGGCTGATTCAGGCGCAACTCGATGCGGCCTGCCTGGATGAGACCACCACCGTTCCATTCGATCTCCGAAGGCCGGCTCCCTGTCCGGACCAGCAAAAGCGACAGAGACGATAGCGTGACAGCGCCGTTCAACCCATCACCCTTCGTCGCCCAAACCATTCGGCTTACGAACCGGTTTGCCGGCCGGCTGCGGCAAGAGGTGCGAGGGAAGAAAAAACAAACCGGCGATGGCGGTCGGCACCACCGCGCTTGCGATGACGGCGGAAACCAGAAACGAATATTGCTCCGTTGTCACGATGCCGTGGGCCAGCCCATACAAGGCTGAAATGGTTCCGAAAGTCAGCCCGGTGGACATCAGCAAGGTATAGTACCAGCGCTCCGTTGGCCTGTGCCGGAAGAGACCGATTACGGGATACAGCCCAAAAATCTTGCACAAGACTTTACTCATGAGGAGAACCAGGAAGATGAGGGGGGCCGACAATAACACAGGGAGTGACACCAAGGTCCCGGCTCGAATGAAATAAAATGGCGTCAGAAACCCCACCGTCATGGTCCGTAGCCGGCGAATCCAGTGGGCATCCCTGGCCGCACTGCCCGCCAATACCATTCCTGCGAGATAGGCAGGGAGAACGGCCTCACTGCCGGACCACAAGGCCAATGCACCCAACCCGAAGACAACCAGCATGATCCATTTCGTCCGGATCGCTGCCGTGCGGTGCCCATATTGCCTGGTCAGCCACTCCGTCAGTACGGGCAGCGCGACGAGAATTGCCGTACCGGCCACGAGGAAGACCAGGGTCTTATAGGTGAATGGGGCGAACAGCAGCCCGAGGGCGACTACCGTTCCCAAATCATTGATGAAGCAGGAGGCAAGAATCCCCTTGCCGAATTCGGTCTTGTTCAAGCCGCTGTCCAACATCACCGCGTAGACCACGGCCATCGAAGTGGTTGAGAGGGCCACGCCGCATAATGCGCTCGCCTGCCAATTCCACCCGAGCCCATAGAAAGCGACCGCGGCGCATCCCAAGAAAGGGGCCAGAAACCCCACCATTCCCACGACAGTGACTTCTGCCAATTTGGTCCTGATCACGTCCGGGTCAAGTTCGGCCCCGGCAAGAAAGGTCAGGAAGACAGCTCCTGAAGAGGCGATGAACCGCACCCATTCAGCATTCAATGCCAA
>JAJFBJ010000195.1 GCA_020697375.1 Nitrospira sp.
TAAGTTGTTGATAAATCATCGCGCCCCCGTAGCTCAGTTGGATAGAGCAGCGGTTTCCTAAACCGAAGGTCGCCTGTTCAATTCAGGCCGGGGGCACCAATTTTTCAACAAGTTAGAGAAACAGAGGTTGCCGCTTCCCCACGCTGTACTAAATTTGTGCTAATTCTCCCCTTTCGGTCCAACACATCTACCCCATCCCGCAAACTCTCTGGATAATGATGGGCATAACGCTGAGTCATACTCGGTGATTTATGCCCGAGCAGCCGTTGAACTTTATAGAGGTCCACCCCAGCCTGAACCAACCGCGTCGCAAAGGTATGGCGAAGATCGTGAAAGTGAAAATCCGTGATCTGTGCGGCCTTCAGCGAGCTGACAAACCGTCGACGAAGGTTGCTACTATCGATCGGAGTACAAGATTGACTCACGAACACAAAGTCCTGCTCTAGAATCTTTGTCGCTCCACTCCTCTGTGCACGTTTCTGCGCGAGCAAATCCAAGACCGTTTGGTTCACTGGCATTGTCCGCCGCTCTCCGTTCTTCGATTGAAAGACAGTCACGGTCCGACGAGTGAAATCCACTCCAGCCCATGTGAGTGCCAGAATTTCGCCTCTCCGCATACCGGTATGTATGGCGAAGGTTACGAGTTCACGGACCCACCACACAGCAACCGCGAACAGCCGCGATTCTTCGTCTTCAGTCAGCCATCGATCCCGTGCATTCAGCTCTTTCTCCATAGAGACTCGACACACCGGATTGTCCTGTGCCCATTCCCACTCCCGACAGGCCAGATTGAAGGCCTTCGTGACGGCCTCCGACGGTCGGACACTTTGATCTGCTGTGTCGGCCTTACGGATAAGGCAGGTCAGGTGTGTATGGGACGGTGGGCGATTTCTAGCGGAATTCCACTGCTGTCTTAGCCAATGATTTGTAATCCACCTCTCTCAGGACAGACTGGATGGCTTGACACAGCTCATCCACAGCAGCTTCTTTGGTCAGTAAACGTGCGGCACCGGAGTTGTGCATCGCCTCTTGGTTATCAGCCTCTGTGTTGACCGAGAGGCCGATAATATGGACGTGGGGAAACTGCGCTTTGATATGGGCAGTCGCTTCAATGCCGTTCATCTTAGGCATGTTGATATCCATGATTACCACTGAGGGTTGAACCCTTCGCACCAACGAGATGGCTTCTTCGCCATCCGCCGCTTCACCGAGCAGGCATATGTCGGGGTAATTCGCCAAGACGGCACGAAGTCCCTCCCGGATCATGCCGTGATCATCGACCAAGACGACGCCGATTGTGCCTGCCTTTCGTGGAAGTGTTTCGGGACGTTTCGGTGACTCAGACCCCAAATGCGGCTTGTCAGCCTGGGATTCATCTCGATCCACTCGGGGAAGTTTGAGAACGCATGTCGTTCCACGTCCTAATGCCGTCTCTATCTCTAATGACCCTCCCAGTGCTTTCATGCGCTCGCGAATGCTGAACAATCCAAATTTAGAAGACCCTGCCGTAGCGTTTGCCGCAGCACTGTCACTTTCAAATCCAGCACCTTCATCCCTCACGCTAATGCAAAGTGTTTGATCATCCTGAGTGACCTCTACCCAGGCTTGATGACATTTGGCGTGCTTGGCTGCGTTAATCAGCAACTCCCGGACGGATTGAAATAGGAGGAGCGCTCGCTCTTCCGGCAGTGCAACCGTGTCCTGTGCGGAATCCACGGTCACTTGTAAGTCATGGCGCTGCATCCATTCAGCCAGCCACTTTAATCCGGCCACTAATCCATGCTCTCGAAGCACTGGCGGACTGAGTTCCGCAACCAGAGACCGGGTATAGTTCAAGGCATCGGACAGGACATCATCCGTCTGCTGCATCACGTCCAAGACCGCAGGAAGTGACTTCGCTAACCGTTTGCCTTGTCCCAGTTTCAGTTTGCCCAAAACCAGCAACTGCTGCAGGTGGTCATGCAGTTCGATGGCCAGGCGCCTGCGCTCGCGCTGCTCGGCGAGATTCAATTCCGATGCGAGTTCTCGCAGCCGGCCCTGAGATTGCACTAACTCATCAGTACGCTTTTCGACCAGCTGTTCGAGCTCGCCCGACAATTTTTCTAATCGGAGCTGGGTATTCCGGAGTGCCTCCGTGGCCCTGGAACGTTCAATGGCTAATGCGGCAGTTCTGCCAAGCATCTCCACGGCCTGTCTTTCGAACGGGGTTGGACCTCGCCGATCGCGGAAATAGGTACCAAACGTTCCCAGCACCCGCCCGTCACTGGCAATGAGCGGCTGGCTCCATGCGGCCCGGAACCCGAGCCCCAAAGGAAGATGTTTAAGCGCGGCCCAGTTTGAATCTGTCTCGATGTCCGGAGTAATAACAACCTGACCAGTGGCAGCCGCCGAACAACATGTGCCCAGATTAACGCAAGGCCTCAGACCATTGATCGCTTCGATATAATCATCCGGCAAGCTAGGGGAGGCTCCATTTCGAAGATTGCCTTCCTCATCGAGCAATAGAATGGATGCGATGGCGCGGCTGTCGGACTGCATTTCGACCACGCCAGCCAGATAGCTCAGTGTAGAGGACAACGGCGATCCGGTGACGATCATTTCCAGAGAGCGATTCTGTGAGGTAATAAGGGTATCTGCTCGCCGGCGCTCCGCAATCTCGGCCGTTAGAATTGCATCGTAAGGGTGGACCTCGTCAGGCGCAGACGAACCCATGCTGGTTTCCATGTCGTCCGTGCGACGTTCAATGGGTATATGAGCGGACAAGTTTTCCTCTGTCTGTCATGTGCGCCTGGCAGGCGAATTAGATCGAATCTATCATGCGCTATTCTAAAAGCTGCCGCAAGGCCGACCCTGCAACCGTCATTCGAACCTGAGCACAATATCAATCTGGACTGACCCCCTAGATTGAGACACGGCGAATGGGCACACTTGGCACCAGGAGGGGGTGGCAGGTGGCGAAGAAACGCGTGGGGAAATTTCCCAAGGCTTTTCGGCAGATGGCCGTGGACCGATTAACGCAGTGCGACAACATCGTCGAACTCGCCAAGGAACTCGGCATCAGTCGGCGGCTGTTGTATACGTGGCGCGAGAAGCTGGAACCGCGGGAGAGTATCGGCCCGCCCGAGCCTTCACGCGAGACCACGCTCCGGAAAGAAGTGAGCCGACTGAAGCGTGTATTGGCCGAGAAGGTCCTGGAAGTAGATTTTTTCAAAGGGGCCTTGCACACTGTCGAGGCGCGACGCCAGCGGAGCGAACAAGCTGGCGCGCAGGCATCTACGCCCACATCCGGGACGTGATGTCGAGGCAAGGCCACTTGAGTATCGAACGGATGTGTCATCTGGCGCAGGTGAGCCGGGCAGGCTTCTACCGGTCGTTACACACACACCACCCCCTGCAAGAAGAGATGGAGGTCCGGTCGGCCATTCAAGAAATCGCCGTCGCACACCGGCGTCGGTATGGCTACCGACGCATCACGGCGGAACTGCGTCGGCGCGGGATGCTGGTGAATCACAACGGGTGGCGCGGCTCATGCGGGACAATAACTTGCTCGCCGTGCAGCCGCGGGCCTTCGTGGTCACGACGGATTCCGATCATGTGTTAGAGGTGGCGCTCAACCTGGCCAGCCGCCTGACCCTCACCGGGATGAATCAGCTCTGGGTCTCCGACATCACCTACATTCGCCTGCGGGCGGAGTTCGTCTATCTGGCGGTGGTGCTGGATGCGTATTCACGCAAGGTGGTGGGCTGGGCGCTGGACCGCACGCTGGCCGCCCGGTTGCCGATTGCGGCACTGAAACACGCCCTCGCGGAGCGGCACCCGTCACCTGGGTTGGTCCACCATTCCGATCGCGGCGTCCAGTATGCGTCCGAGGATTATGTGGCCCTGCTGCGGACGCACCGCATCATTCCGAGTATGAGTCGGCCAGCCAATCCCTATGACAACGCTAGCTGTGAGAGCTTCATGAAGACGCTCAAGCGGGAGGAGATCTACGCCAACACGTATCGAGATCTGGATCACCTGCGTGTGCACATTGCCGCGTTCATCGAGCAGTACTACAATCGCGACCGGTTGCATTCGGCGCTGGGCTACTACTCACCGGAAGAGTTCGAGCAGGCGGCCCGTTCGGTGACCACCACGACCGGAGCCACCATGCAGTTTTTCGGACCTCGAGCGCTCGCTCGCCGGCATCATCAAGCAGGGATCAGACGGAAGCAACAGACATGGTGTGAGGAGCAACATTCATTAAACGACCAAGTGTGCTTATTCCAAACTGTCTCAACCGAGGGGTTCACCCCAAATCATTGTGCTAAATTTGTGCTAAAAAGTTTCAAAAACTATCGGCTCTACTCGAATCTATCGATTCACTAGAAAGCGTCCAAGCGTTCGTTTATACTACTAAAATGGGAAACCATTCATTTGTAACACCGAGCGTTTTAGAAGTTCCCCTGTCCTGATTCCTAAACCGAAGGTCGCCTGTTCAATTCAGGCCGGGGGCACCAAATCTACCAGAATTTACAATTTCCTCAACATGCCAAGGGCCAACTGCATGAGAATGGTCTGAAACTTCTGGCACTCACCGGATCGCAGATTGTCCCGAACATTTCGAGTTGCCATAGGGTGACGCCTGGGAAGGGCCGAGGCTACCCCCAGTGCTTGTTGAAACTCCACCCGCCTATATATATTGAGGCGAACGCTCAGCCTAAGAGTTGACAAAGATTTTCGAGCAACGTATCCAGAGGGCGGACCATGGACGACAAAGAGCCCGACAATGCGACCGGCCAAAGCAGTCCACCACCTGACCCCGGCCTCGGTCCGGCTCAGGGAACGGGCGAGGCGTACCTGACGCCGAATTCCCCCTCGCAGTCGCCCCGTGGAAAAGAAGACAATCGATTTAGGCTTAAGCTCGCGATTTTTTGGGTAGGCATTGTTGGGGCGATCGTTGCCGCCGTCGCGGCCGGCTTTCCCGGTTGGCAAAATTATATTGCTCAAGAAGAAGCCAAATTACAATTGCGAGCCTATATCGACGTGAGAGCTAAAGGAATGACGAGAATCGAAGAAGGCCTCATGCCGCGCGTCCATGACAGCTTTCACAATATCGGGCGTACCCCCGCTTACGACAATGGGTCGAGTGCGCATGTGACCGTGGCCGAATACCCGCTGGCTAAAAAGCTTGTCAATGATGAATGTAGCCATGCCCGCACCACTCCAAACGCGAGTAAATGGTTCGTCGGAAAAGTTTCCCGTCCTGAAACCGTGAGGGAGGCGCCCTTCACCGCCAGTGAGGTCGAGGCCATCAAAGACGGAAAAGCCGCCGTGTATTTCCATGGCCGGGTATGTTATCGCGACATCTTCAATGAATCACATCACACCGATTTTTGTACGTACTGGAAGTGGAATGCGGGTCGTGTGAGCCCCGGGTTATACTGTGACCAAGGAAACAGCACTGATTAAAGAAGGCGGCTTCAAACCAGGGTTTCGCAAGAATATCCTTTTGGGTGTGGCGCCGACCCGGCCACCCTTAGGCCCTTTGGCTCAGCGCAAAGTGTTCTGATTGCACAAGTTTCTCCATCTCCTCCCTGTCATTCCCCGTGCCTTGTAGCCAGTCAGGCACTCCTTCCTATTCTATTCAATACGTTAGAGCAACCGGAATTGTGGTCTCGGGATTGCAATGCAGCACTCCATATAACAAAGGAGTGCCTGCCATGATTGAGTTTCCGTTGATCCTGATCGGCTATGCGTTGGTCCCGTTTATCGCTATTCAGCTAATGGTCATGGCGGACCGGCCACAACAGACGGCTGATCAGAGCACCTTCCCGCAGGTCGAAATCCTGTGAATCACGCACTCCTGCACTGTAAGTAGAATCGCCTTTCGCCGGGCACTCTTACCGCTTCTTCCTCTCACTTCCAGACACCACTGCGGCAGGATCGGAGGCCGCCTCCGATCCTGCCGCAGTGGCAGTGCAACGTACCAACACGTGATAACACGTGGCGCGCTGGGGATGACGAAAGCCGGCGCCCCCTATTCGGCTTCTCCAATCGTCTCGACGAATTCGGCCAACCTGTGTAGAATCGTTCCTGTATACTGGCACACGGCAGCGAACACCACCCATCTCATTGTCCTGCTAGTCAGTCATGAAACTGGTTCGGGTGACGAGTCTCACTAAGCCATCGCTAAGAGATCCATGAAAACGGTGAATCTGCCTCTGATGCTCTGCGCGCTCCTGCTGACAACCGCCGGTTGCAGAGGATACGCGTTCGTGGAGACACCCACGACGGATGGTTTCCATTCGAAACTCCCATCGCCTTACACCAGGGCCGTGGTGTGGGGAGGACGCGGCGACACCATCCAAAGCGCCAGCACGTGGCTGCTCAAAAAGGGCATTCTCGTCGTCGATCAGACAAAAGTGCTCCAAGCCGCCGCGGACCAAAAGGTGAGCCTGTCGGGATATCAGTACCTGGAAACTGACGTGCTGCGGATGGCTAAACTAGTGGGAGCACGGCTCGTGGTGTTCAGCAATGCCGAAGTGGGATCGTGGGAAGCGTTGGATTGGAGTGCCGGATTTCCTCGCAGCCAGAGAGTCTACTCCGCCACAGTCGCACTGAGAGCGGTCGATGTAAATACGGGTGAAATTGAATGGAGCGGCAAGGCCCAGTCCACCGAGCGATTCAGCAACATCGAAGAAGGCATCAGCCTCCTCACGTGCCATGCTCTTGCCACGGCCTGGGGCATGCGCAATCCCGGGGCCAGCGCGCCTGAGAATATCTGCCCTCCAGGCTCCGGGCTCATGACGAGTGAAGTGAGCCTCCCCAAGCCCCAAGCCTCCTCCCCTCCCTCCGGCAGTCCGGGCTCAAGTCCCTCGGCGAACTACTGACCGTTCCTTTGCCTGTCACAGACGCCAAGGGACGCGCTCTGCCCCGAGTGCTTTCTCGGTTACGCCCAATCTGGAATGGCGCACAAAAGTGCTCTTTGGTCGATTTTACCGACCTACGCGTTATACTGCAGAGTGCCGTTATGCACGGTTGATCGACGGGCAGGCGTATGGCCATTTCCATCCTGACCACACTTTTTAGCCTCAGCCTGTTCGCGACTTCGATGTCCGAGGCCGCAGAGAACCGTCCCTTCTGGACTGAACAAGCGCTATTTCACTTTGGCGACGATGTCTTCTTTACAGGCCGGTCCTCGTGCGCTCCGAACGTGGAAGAGGGCCGTCAACGCGCTTATATGGCCGCAGTGCAGGAGGTCAAGAATTTCACCCGTGCCCAAGAAGTCGATGGCTTTCCATTGGATACCCAAATGATATTCGAAGATCCCCATCCCCCGGACTGTCCGCCTGGATTGGTTACCGTATGGCGACTCTTGCGCGCCCCCCGAGCCTCGCTGGAATCCCTCACGAAACATCCTGTTCCAAGCCGGCCGACGGATATTTCCCCGATCCTGGCGCAGATCACGGCGATCCGAAATCTGACCCCGCGGGTCGGGATGTTGCGGGACGAAGTGTGGAATCGTTATGGCCTGCCTCGTTCGATCTGGGCACACCCGGACAGAGGTGAACTGACCTGGGAATATTCTCAGTTCGGCCTGACCATCATCTTTAACCAGGACGATGTGCTGACCCATTGGCGACTGAACGGACCCCATCCACGTTCCAGTGACGATACGTCCCCCGCGCTTCGGCAGGACCATCCCGTGGGCAAAGAACTTCCAGCGATCGACCTCACCGCCCGCCTTCGGCAGTTGGAACAACAACAGGATGTCGATCGGCGCCGGCAGGCACAGCGCTATTGCATGTTGCGTTTTGCGGAGGTTCCGGAATCCCTGCGACCGAAACAGAACAGTTGCGAACAACGCGAATACGAGCGCCTGAAAGACCAACGCCGCCCGTTCTAATACAGTGGAGTGCGGAGACCCCAGAGGAGAGTCGACCATGGCCACGAACGCAAGAGAGCCTTCGATCATTTTGATTGTAGATGACGATCCGTCGACCTTGCTGCTGAGCGCGAAACCCCTGGAGGAGGCGGGTTATACGGTCCTTACAGCGCCGGGAAGTTCCGAGGCCTTGCGCATCCATGCCGAGCACCCTCACCCAGTGAATCTAGTGATTGCCGATATTTTCCTGCCTCCTCCTGGATTTCAACTGTCGGTGGACAGCAACCCTTATCCTCGCGTCAATGGCCTCGAAATGATTGAACGTCTCCTCGAAGAAAAACGAGCCATCCGGGTGATCCTCATGTCCGGCAGCGCCGGCGCCGATTTGCTCAGCCGGGGATTGATTCGGGATGGATTGCCGTTTCTTCGGAAGCCTTTTACCACGGAAGCCTTGCTCGCACTGGTGGGACAGGTTCTGGCTGGTCCACCTGCCTCGGCGGATCCCAAGAAATCAGCGCCTTCGGGAAACAGTGAGATCGAGTGGTTTGATTGAAGTCGGTCGCGGCCTCGTCGCCGGGGC
>JAJFBJ010000064.1 GCA_020697375.1 Nitrospira sp.
ATGAGCCGAAGCGTGCAGGAGAGTTCCGCCTGAAACTTTTTCCGCAGGGCAAATCGCACTCGCAGGATCATCTATCCGCGGAAGGATCGTTTCGTCTCGCGCCAGATGCCGACCAGCAGGAATTCACCCTTCGTTTCAAATCCTCCAAGGATCCACAGCGCCAGATTCCCACTCCGAACGACGACATGATCTGAAGCATCGCCGGCTATTCCTCTGTCGCCGTCCGCACTCCCTTGACCGATACATCACCGGGGCATAGAATTACTTGTCGAACTCGATCCGCCTCATTCAGGAGGTGGTGCCCATGTTCTTCCGTGGAGCGAGGACCCAACGGGATGGACATGGCGAGTGCGGCCTCTTCTCCGAACGAATTCTTTTCAGCAATAGAGCCCGGTTAGCTTCTTCTGCTGCGCTTGCGCCCGCTGGGACGATCTTCCTCAATTTCCGCCCTTGCAAAAACATCTCCGACTCGCCGGGGCAATATGCGGCCGGCCGTCAGGACCGGACTGCGTTCGGTGTGATGCAAGGAGGAGGTCGGGGATCACCTGGCGGAGACGCACTCGCATTACGTATTCGTATGGGTTTTATGTCGACCGCCTGCTATTGCGTAGGCATCGCGCAGTACGCGGTCGAAGCAGCACACAACGCCTTCGCCGAGATGCGTCAGCGGACAGCCTGGCGGGAGATCGCATGGCGGCGAGGACCGTGAGAAAAGGACTCGCGCGGTTCACGCGCGGGCGAGTGACCTATGTCAGGGATATATTGGGCGATCGTGGCAGGTCTTTTGGGGATGGTGGCGACCTTGTTTGTCTGCGTGGACATTCTCTACAGCAAGTCGAATGGGTCGCTCAAGACAACAAGCGAACAAATCGGGGATCCAAGTGAAGCGGGCGCGCAAGCCTCAGCCCGCCCGCGTCAAGCTGCATAGATGCCTGTGAGACAGCTCGGGCAGCCGTGGCAATTATTTCGGCGGCCCTGCCGGACGAATCTTACCGTTCAGCGAATGGAGGTGCCCAATGGTCGAGATCATCGGTCTCGGAACGATGGTGGCGCTTGTGTGGCTGCTCGCCTGGTCGATGGCCGGCGAGAGTGAGTCCGAAAAGAGGCGGATTGCTTCGTCTCCTGAGGACAGCCGCTCCATCAAAGCCGCCACAAGTGAAACCAGAAGCAGGCAGGCAGCCTAATCGTGGTTCCGCCTGCACAGACAGTCGCATGCCCTTCTTCGCTTCGGCAGGAGGGACGTGGAAAGTTTGCGCCGGCTATCAGGTGAGGATTTGCGGTTGGCCGATTCCAGCGATGACCTCTTCCGTGATCACCACCGATTTCACCCGATCCAAAGCCGGAATTTCATACATCAGATCCAACATCACCTCTTCCAGGATCGAGCGCAACGCCCTTGCACCGGTTTTCATCACGGCAGCCCGGCGAGCGACGGCTTTGACGGCGGAATCCGTGAACTGAAGATCAACGCCTTCGATCTCGAAGAGGGCCTGATACTGCCTCACGAGCGCGTTGCGCGGCTCGGTCAGGACCCGAATGAGCGCCGGCACGTCCAGATCAGATAGGGTCGTCAAAATGGGAAACCGGCCGACAAACTCCGGAATGAGCCCGAATTTCAGCAGATCCTCCGATTGCACGCGGCGCAGCACGTCGGTATGGCCGTCGATATCAATGGTCGGAAGCATCGCTCCGAACCCCAGCCGCTTGGGCGTAGTCCGTTGGTTGATGATCTGATCCAATCCGACGAATGCCCCGCCGGCGATGAACAGGATGTTCGTCGTATCCACGCGAATGTAGTCCTGTTCGGGATGCTTCCGTCCCCCTTTGGGAGGCACATTGCAAACCGTCCCTTCAACCAGTTTCAGAAGCGCCTGCTGCACACCTTCGCCCGACACATCCCGAGTCAGGGAGGGGTTCTCCGACTTGCGGCTGATCTTGTCGATTTCATCGATGTAGATGATGCCGGTCTCGGCGCGCGGGACATCATACTCGCAGCTCTGCAGCAGCTTGAGGACGACGTTCTCGACATCCTCGCCCACGTATCCGGCCTCAGTCAGGGCCGTCGCATCCGCAATGGTAAAGGGCACATGAAGGATGCGGGCCAGCGTCTGGGACAAAAGCGTCTTGCCCGTTCCGGTCGATCCGATCATCAGGATGTTGCCCTTTTGAAGATCGACATGTGCGAGCCGCGCACGATTCGCGATGCGCTTGTAGTGGTTGTGAACCGCGACGGAGAGGACTTTTTTGGCACGATTCTGCCCGATGACATAGTCGTCGAGCGCGGATTTGATCTCAGTCGGTTTAGGGATCACAAACGGGAGGGACGAGGACGAACTCTCCACGCCATCCTGCTTGTCCTTTGTCAGTGACAGCGTGCAGCGCCGGATGCAATCCTCACAAATCAACAGCGTGGACTTCGATTCGCAGGAGCGGCAGGTGTATGGATCGGGACTGGTGATGAGGTTCTGATCTGCGCCTTGGCGCGTGCCGCAGAATGAACAGAGACGGTCTGGTGTTTGCGAAGATTGCCGCGTATCCCAGAACACAACCCTTCCTCCCTGCTGGTCTATCTTATGCTTCACTCGCCTTGAGCTGCAAGCAGTCAGAAGGGATATCGGGATACCGGCTGCTGGGACGGATTGAAAGCCCGGCGAGATGAACAGGGGACAGAAAAGCGGAGGCGATGCGGCATCGGCAGAGAGCTAGAACGGAACCCCAGGCCGCCTGAACTGTTGTTCGTCATCCCGCTATGGAAGAATGGCAATGATACGGACCGGAGCGCCGGTGCCGCCGGCAATCTTCATCGGCAAAGCTAGAAGCCTGGCGCCGGACGCAGGGACTTCATCGAGTCGTGCCACGTTTTCCAGACCATACAGACCGGCTTCCCCGAGGATTCGGTGGACCACAAATCCTGGGAACGTCCATAATCGATGCTGGGCGTATCGATTCCGACCCCGTGAATGTGCCGTTCGGCCACTAGAAATTCTGCGGCTTCTTTTGAAAACCCCGGGAAATGGAGCGTCGCGGCAAGATCCGGTGTGGCACTGCCGAAATACTGGTTCCGATCCTTCCAGTAGGCGCCCCAACCAGTCAGCATCATCACGATGGCGCCGGCCGGTATTGTTCCCCTCTTGGCTTCCCACCGGCTGATGTCGTCCAATGACAGGCGATAGTCACGATCGCCGCTCACTGCGGCTCTCACATCGATGACCACCGCCGGCCCCATAAGACGCTCCACCGCGATACCGTCGATTCCCGCTTGGCCCTGCGCGAAATGAACGGGAGCATCCATGTGCGTTCCGGCATGTTCGGATAGGAGAACCTGTCCCGTGGCGTACCAGGCTTCGCCCGCAGACCCTCCTTGCACTGTCGAATCACGGTGAAAGGGACGGTTGCTCGGCCAGACCTGCGTGGTTTCATCGAATGCGTAGGTGAGATCGATGACCCGTTCTGCCGCCTTGGCATCACCACAGAAGTTCGTCGCAGTCAGCAGCATGAACAGGCCGGCGACCACAAGAAATGCCGCCGAACAAACATCAGTCCGTCGTTTCATGTGTATGGTTCTTTCTCTATAAGCCAGCCTAGTGGAACCAGCATAGGCGTACCATGGGACTACCGGGTAGGCGCGAAATACGGTACGCTCTTCCCGCTCACCACTGCAACCTCGAAGGAGTCGGCATGACGGGATATTCCACGCTGGAAGGCGACTTTTCATTTTCCGGGCAGCGTTTCTCGGTGGAGTATCGCATTCACGGATCTGCGGCGGAAGCCCGGACACGCGCGCATCTGCTCTGTATCGAACAAACCGTCGAGGCAGCCGATCATGTCGTTCCTTCCGGGGCAATCAGGGATCATCTGCTGGGCCGCGTGGAACAATTGGAGTCGCCAGGCGCTGATTCCCATCGCGTCGTCATTAGTTTTCCCATCGAACTGCTCGATGGATCCCTGAGCGGCTTTCTGCATATGACATTCGGCATGGCGAGCTTGCAGGGACAGGTTCGCCTTATGGGAGTGTCTCTCCCCGACAACGCCATCGCTCGCATGGCAGGCCCACGATTCGGATTGCAAGGTCTTCGCAGCCTCCTTCAGGCACGATCGCGTCCGTTGGTCTGCGCAGTCCTGAAACCGCTTGGATTTTCCCCGAGACAGCTGGCCGCCCTGGCCTATGAGTTCGCGCTCGGAGAAGTAGATCTGATCAAGGATGACCAGAGCCTCCGCGACCAGCCCTTTTGCCGATTCGACGAGCGACTCGGACGATGCCTGGAAGCCATCACCGACGCCTCACGCCAAACGGGAAAACGTTGTCTCTATGCTCCGCATATTTCCAGTCCCTGGCCCGTCATGATGGAGAGAGCCGCCATGGCGGAGAAAGCCGGGGCTGGAGCCCTTCTCGTCTGTCCGGGCCTCGTGGGATTCGACGCGTTGGCCTCGCTTGCACGAGGCCCCTTACCGACGCTTCCGATTCTGTCGCATCCGGACTTTCTCGGTAGTCACTATGTGACTTCGGACAGCGGCATTGCTCCATCTGTGCTGTTCGGCCTTCTTCCAAGACTCGCCGGCGCTGACGTGTCGATTTATCCTACCTTCGGCCTGAACTATCCGATCTCGCAGAATGATTGCCGGCAGATCGCTGAATCCTGCCGGCGGCCGCTTGGCCACTGTCGGCCGATCTTTCCCACGGCCGCGGGAAGAATGGCCGCCCATCGCATACAGGAACTGGCGCTATTCTATGGCCCCGATCTGGTTTATATTCTCGGCAGCGACCTCCGTCGAGATCCGCAATCCATTCGATCCGCCTGCCGGGAGTTTCTCCGGCAGTTAGAGGCGAAGCAATCCTCTTCTTGAGATGCGTATACAATTCCATTCATGAAGGCAGCCTAAGATATTGAGATCCAAAGACTTCATGAATAGCTAAAGTATTGAACTAACATTCCAGGCTAAGGCTGGATGAGGCTGCCGCCGGCAACGGCTGCCATAGCAAAATTGAAGTATGTCACTGGCTTATTCCCTCGTTTCATCAAGTTCTCCTGTCCCCCCTCCGATAGAGGCTATGACTTGTCATCCTTACGTATCTTCCGGCAGCTCCGGTGCGCGAGACACTGATGCCTTTGCCCCACACCTCCGGCGATCCATCCAAGATCGACTCGTCCGAGACCATCATCGTCCGTCCGGAGTCGCTCCGCGTGGGCATGTATGTCGATCTGAATTGTTCCTGGTTCAGGCATCCCTTCCCTCGGCGATCCTTTAAAATTACCTCGCAGAATCAAATCACCACGATCCAGGGACTTGGATTGGCCACGGTATTGGTCTATCCACGGGAGTCAGATCCGGAGACGGCTGCGGGCTCTCCTTCGCCACCTTCCCCTTCCATGCCGGACCAGACTTCGGACGGGACATCGATCGAGCAAGGGTCGCCGGCGCCGGACACGGAAATCCCAACCCACAGCGATTACCATCAAGCTGTGGAGCTGGCATCGGAGGCCTACCGGCAGGTGCTTCAACGCAGCTCGCAGATGATGAAAGACCTCTCCACCGGATCCCTGGAGGGATTGCGAAGCGCAAACGTCATGATCAGCGGGATCAGCACGTTGCTGACCAACACGGAAGCAGCGGGCACGGTGGCCAGCGCATTCAATCCCGAAGACATCGACAATCTGGCGGTCCTTCACGCCCTGAACGTGGCGACCCTGTCGATGATGGTCGCGCAACATTTCGATATCCCTCAAGACAAGATACAATTGATCGGCATGGCGGGGCTTCTCCTTGATATCGGGGAACAGCGTCTCCCGCGGCGTATTCTCGAAAATCGATCCAATCTCACCCAACTTGAAACCTTGGAATACCAGCATCATCCCTACTATGCCGTGGAGATGCTCAGGCAATATCCGGGCTTTCCTGAGGAGGTCCTGGACATTGTTCGGAGCCACCATGAGCGGTTGGATGGGACGGGTTATCCCGAGAAACTGAAGGGAGATGAGATTTCGCTCGCCGCCAGAATCGTCGGCGCCGTCGAACAGTACGACGCGCTCATCAATAACTTCGATCCCAAGCAGGCCGTCTCACCGGCCGAAGCCCTGGCCTGGATGTACAAACATCAAAAACACCTGTTCGCGTCGGACGTCGTCGTCGCCATGATTCACACATTCGGCGTCTACCCTCCGGGCACCGTCGTGGCTCTTTCGGAAGGTTCTCTCGGGCTCGTGCTCAACATTAACTTTGAAAACCGGCTCAAGCCACTGATCCTGATCTACGATCCTACTGCCGAGAAAGATCATCCTCCCGTGGTCGACTTGTCCCTGGAATCCCGGCCTGGCATCGTCCGCGCCATGTCCAAAGCTGAGGTACCCCATGAGGTTGCCGAATACTTCCATCTCAAACGATGGACCGGCTACTTCATCCAATCTTCCATGCGCAGCGCTCACGAAGAAACGCCGGCCTGACGGGTTCGAATGTGTGGCAGCCATGCCGTCCGGTATGGTATTTCCCACGCATGGCCCTGCCGCGCGTCCTGCTCATCATTCCTCCGTTGACCCAATTGAACACGCCCTATCCCTCGACCGCCTACCTCACCGGATTTTTAAGGTCCCGCGGCTACGACGTGTCGCAAGCGGACCTCGGACTCGAAATGATTCTGCGTCTGTTTTCCCGATCCGGCTTGGAACAGGCATTTCAACAGATTCGACAGGCCGGCCGGCCCTGGCCAGGAGAGGTGCAACAGTTCCTGGCGCTTGAAGAAGCCTATCTCGACACCATCGAGCCGGTCATTGCTTTTCTCCAGGGACGGGATCCCATGCTGGCGCCCCACCTCGCTCGTCCGGGGTACCTTCCGGAAGGGCCGCGCTTTGCCGCCCATAACAGACCGGGAAATGACCGGGCTCGCTCGTCACCCTCGGACCTTGCCCGGCACCGCGCCACACTCTATATCGAGGATCTCGCGGACTTGTTGCACGAAACCGTCGCGCCCCACGTCTCGCTGAACCGTTACGCCGAGCAGATCATGGAGGCCACATCTTCGTTCGACCGCATCGAACAGGCTCTCAACCATCGCTTGAGCTTTACGGACAACTTGCTGCTCGACGTGCTCTGGCCGCATATCGAGAAGGTCCGACCGGACGTCGTCGGCCTGACCGTCCCCTTTCCCGGCAATGTCTTCGCCGCCTTGCGAATTGCCCAGGCGCTCAAAACACAGCGGCCGGACATCGTCATCGTCCTTGGCGGCGGTTATGTGAATACAGAGCTCCGGCGGTTGGAAGATGCGCGCCTGTTCGACTACGTGGACTATGTCACGCTCGATGACGGCGAACGGCCACTTTTGTGTCTGCTCGACTATCTGGCCGGCGGACGCCCGGAGACCTCGCTCTGCCGGACGTTTCTCCTCGCGGACGGCAAAGTGGCGTTTCGAGACGGCAGCGCCGAACCGGATTTCTCCATGCAGGAGCTCGGCACACCGACCTATGTGGGGCTGCCGCTGGCCGGTTATCTCTCCATCCTCGACAGCCTCAACCCGATGCACCGGCTCTGGTCGGAAGGGCATTGGAACAAGCTGACCGTCGCGCACGGCTGCTACTGGAAACAATGCACCTTCTGCGATGTGGGACTGAACTATATCGCGCGGTACGAAATGACGCCGACGGAAGTCCTGGTGGAACGGATCGAGGCGTTGATTCAAGAAACCGGGCAACGTGGATTTCATTTTGTCGATGAAGCGGCCCCTCCGGCGGCGCTGAAAGCTCTCGCGCTTCGCCTGCTCGAACAGCGCCTGACGATTTCCTGGTGGGGCAATATCCGATTCGAGGAAGCCTTCTCGCGTGACCTGGCGAGGTTGCTGGCGGCGTCCGGCTGCATCGCCCTTACTGCCGGGCTCGAAGCGGCGTCAGACCACCTACTCGAACAGATGAAGAAAGGGATTACGGTAGATCAGACCGCAAGGGTGGCCGCAGCCTTTCATCAGGCCGGCATTCTGGTCCATGCCTATCTGATGTATGGCTGTCCCGGCGAAACGATCGCCGATACGGTCGACTCCTTGGAGCGCGTGCGCCAGCTGTTTGCCAATGATCTGCTGCAGTCTGCCTTTTGGCACAAATTTACAGCCACGGCCCACAGCCCCATCGGACTCAACCCGGCAGCGGAGGGCATCACCATTCTCGGACCGGTCTTCGCAGGCTTTGCCGAAAACGACCTCCGCCATGCCGACCCTTCAGCCGCCTGCCCGGACTGGCTCGGCGAAGGACTGCGCGCGGCGCTGCTCAACTACATCGAACAAGCCGGACTCGATATGCCGGTGTCGCGCTGGTTCTCATGCCAGGTCAAACCGCCCCGCGTGGCGCGGACCTGGCTCAAGACCCTATTGGCCGCTCCATCCGATCCACCCCTCACCGCCGAACGGCGCTGCGTCTGGATCGGAGGCCGCCCCATTCACATGACAGCGGGGCCAAACAGGATCAAAGTCATCCTACCGACTCGCACAGAGGATGTTTCACTCATCCTCTCCGCGCAGCATGCCACCTGGCTCCTCACAGTCCTCCAGCAGTCAACCCCGGGACCGCCAAGGACAGCCTGCGCGTATCCACGCCTCGCCGAGGTTCGTGACGGCTTCCCCATAACCGGTCCTCGGGGATTCGATCGCTTCAGCCGGAATCGCGCATGGCACAGCATTCGGCGGGCCGGTCTCTTACTGGTTTGATTCGGCAGGATGTTGAAACGGCAAGCCGGCAAATCTGCCTGAAAAACAAAGGGGGAGCCAGCTGTAAGGCCGCCTCCCCCTCATCTCGCCCTGTCTCGATTGAGCGTTATTTGTTAGGTTGCGGAGTGAGCCGCAGATAGGGCTTCACGGCCGTGAACCCCTTCGGGAACAGCGTTTTAGCCTCCGCATCGCTCACCGCCGGGGTAATGATGCAGTCCTGTCCTTCTTTCCAATTCACCGGCGTCGCCACTTTGTATTTCGACGTCAACTGGAGGGAATCCACGACCCGAAGCAATTCATCGAAATTTCTTCCGCAGGAGGCCGGATAGGTGAGCATCAGCTTGATCTTCTTGTCGGGTCCGATCACGAATACCGATCGCACCGTCATGTTATCCAGCGCGTTCGGATGGATCATGTCATACAGCGTAGCTACTTTTTTCTCGGGGTCTGCAATGATCGGATAACTGACCGTGCAATTCTGGGTTTCGTTGATGTCCTTGGTCCATCCCCGATGCGAATCCAAAGGATCCACGCTGATGGCCAGAATCTTCACCCCGCGTTTGTCGAACTCTCCCTTGATCTTCGCCATGTAACCCAATTCGGTCGTGCAGACGGGCGTAAAATCCTTGGGATGGGAAAACAAAATTCCCCAGCCATTCCCCAACCATTCGTGGAAATTGACCGTTCCCTCAGTGGTTTCCGCCGTGAAGTTTGGAGCCTCGTCGCCAAGTCGTAATGCCATAATGTCCTCCTTCTATCTGTATCGAGTGGATCGCAATGTACGAGGGGTATGAATGAGCTGTCTAGAGTACCGTTTCTCGCAAGCGCGGTGCAAGCCCGCCTCAAGGTTTTTCCTCCGGCGCCCGATAAGAAAGACAGATTCCTGAGGAGGCTTCATGGAAAACAGGAAACCAACATCCCGTGGACTCCGGATTTCCAGCGATCCGATGTACCAATTGCTTCGGGAAGGGTACATCAAGGAATTCAACGCCAAGCGGGCGGCGGGAGAGGGCGTGGACCTCACCGGCTGTGATCTGCGTAGCCTCGATCTGCGTGGTTTGGAAACCGATGGATTGGATTTCAGCGGGTCCTACTTTCGGCAAGCCGATCTTCGTGGAATCGATTTCCGCAACGCCCGGCTCGAAGGAGCCAGCATCAATGCAGCCAAAATATCCGGCGCCTACTTCCCCGCGGAATTGCATCCCGGCGAAATCGAATTGTCGCTTCTGCACGGGACTCGCATGCGGTATAGGCCTCCGGCTTGAGGGCAGTCACTTAACTCCCCGTGAGATTCAAATGGGTGCGCACCTGCTTCCCTTCGGATGCTTCCAGTTCGATTTCCACGAGGAACAGTCTTTCCTCCGGTAATTGTCCCTGCTGCACCAGCTGCTCACGAATCGCTTTCGCGCGCGCTTGTGCCAGCGATCGCAGCTCCGATTCATCGACCTTCATCGCCGGAATCAGTTGTCGGCGCAGTTCCTCGGCCGTAAGAACCCGTTCGACGGATTTTCCACCGGGCGTCTCTTCCCGCTTGGTGGGTTGCTTCCCCATCTTCTCCGCAAATAGATCGCTCAACAGTTCAAACTCCCGCTCCTGCGACGGAACCGCGTCCGTATTCTTCGCCCTTCCTTTGCTAAAACGTCTCTGCACCTCTTCCGTTATCTTTTTCAGAGCCAGGGCATCACGGTCCGCTTCGAAATCGGCTGCGCCGGCGATTTCCACCAGCAACGCCGGCCGTTCCTGCAGCGCCTTGGCGATTGAGCCGAGCTTCCGTTGTTCCACCTCCTCGAGTTCTCCGCTGCCGGCGCTGAATTGAATATGTTGCAAGTCTTCGCCGTCGCCCTCGACGAGGCCCCCAAGGGCCGCAAACGGAGACGTCGCCACTTTGGTAATCACGTTGACCAACGCATTGAGCACCACCTTGCCGTACCGGAAATCCGGCTCGTTCAAATCTCCCCGCACCGGCATATCGATATCGATCCGCCCATTCCGGTCTTTCAGCAATGCCACCGCCAGACGGACCGGCAAACCCGTCGCGTCCGGGCTGTCGGTCTCCTCTCCGAACGTAAACTGATCGACCAGCACCTTGTTCTCTCCGGCCAGTTGTTTCTGGGAAACCCGGTACTTGAGATCGAGGGAAAGCTTGCCCTTGGCAATGGGATATCCGGCATACTTTCCGGCATAAGGGGACAACGCGGTGAGGTCCATGCCCTGAAAGAGGAACTTGAGATTCGTGAAGGCATCTTCGCTGAGCGGATTGATTTGTCCCTGGATTTTGAGCGGCGCCACCCCATCGACCTTCCCGGTCAACGATACCTGTGCCTTGGCCACCTGCTTGGAGGACAGCCCTTTGATGGTCCCGCTGAGATCTTGAATCCCGGTCGTCACGGTCGGTTCGATGGACTCGTCCACAAACGTGGCGGACAACTTCGACAGCGTCACGACATCGATGGCGACAGGAATGGGAGTGGTATCTTTTTTGGCAGCCGCTTTCACCGTTTGTTCGGCCGCTTTGGGCTGTACCGGACTCGGATCGATGGCTTGCATGGCGCGGGCGACGTTCGTTGAACCGTCTTCGGCGATGACGAACCGGGCCGCCGGCTCGCGCAACGTAATCTTCCCGATCGATACCTTGGTGGGAGCAAGCTCCAACGCGACCTTGCTCACCTCCAGCGCCCTCCAGCCAAGCAATTCCTTTTGCGAGGCTCGATCGGCAAGATGCAGTTTGTTGACCCCGAGCTGCCCCGCATATCGCAGCATCGGTTCGGATTCGTGACGGCTTCGATAATGCGCCTCGCCCGCCAACTCAAGTTCGCCGTCCTTCACCTCCACGTTCGCCATACGATCGACATAGGGCTGAAACGGCCGGAGACCGATGTGCGCCAAGTTCAACGTGAGATCGGCCTGCAAAGGGTCAAGCTGCACCGAGCCGTCGGCCTCGACCGTTCCCTGCGTATTGAGCCGTAGACTGGCGGTCACTGGAAGCGGGCCTTTGAACGGGATATGGATATCGCTTACCGTCGCCTGCACATCATCGATCGTCAACGCCGCAGGCGTCTTCAGGCTACGGTCTTCAAACGCAATGTGCGCCTTCGCCACCTCGACCTTGTGGACCTCCAGGGTCCAAGGTTCTGCAGGTTTCGACGCGGGCGGTTCGCTTGCCTCCTCCCCCACCGGCTCCAGGAGCGTTTTGAAGTTCACCACGCCGTCCTGGGCCAGCCAGACACGAATGTCCGCGCCGGTCAGACGAATGGTCTGCAAGCCCAGCTCCCGCCGCGGAAGATTCAGACGAAGGGTCTCCAACTCCAACGATGGTACGACGACAACCGGCTCGCGTTCTCCGAGCGCCGCCAAACGAAAATCCGACAGCACGACCTTGCCATCGGTCAATTGCAAGTTGACCGGCGCCTCGGCCATATCGAAGCGATACCGGACATCGACCATGACCGACCCGCTCACGACATCGAATCGAAAACGATCTCGGACGCTCGGCCAGAAGGTATTCAATTTGACATTGGACAGGGAGATCCGCCCGCTCGATTCCAATGGATCAAGATGAGCTTCGCCTTCCCAATCCAGGGTTTCCCCCTCCCCGAATTCGGCTGTGAAGGCATAGGTATTTTCGCCGCCTCGTCTCGTGCTGAAATTCTGAAGGGTGATTTCAATGGGCACCACGTCGATGGTGACCGGTTTCCGTTTGGAATCGTCCCGAAACTCGATCACTCCTTGCCGGATGTTCAAGAGCCGGATCTCCACCGGCGGCAGAGGTTTTTTCTTCGCGTCCGTATCCGCCGGCGGCGCAATCGGAGGCTCTTCATTTTTTTCGGCGGCGGGGGGAAGCAGACCGAGAAGATTCAGTTTGCCGTCCGGTTGAATGTGCACGAAGCCGAACGGAAAGGTCACCTGGATTTCGTCAAACAGGTAGGCGGAGCGGACGATCGATGTCCCTTCGAAATTCACGAACAGCTCCCCGAAGCCAAGCATCGGGGTCTGGTCCGGTTCCTGAATTTCAAATTCGGATAGCCTTACGGAAAAGGTAAACGGATTGATCCGGATATCGCCCAGCAGGACCGGGTGGCGCAACCGCTCGGATAAGGCTGGAATTCCATAAGTCTTGACCGCGTAGGGCGCGGCGACGAAGCCCACCAATGCGTAGAGGCCGACGACTCCACACAGAACGATCAAGGCTGTTCGATGTCGCGACAAAAACGCCATGGCAAGACAGGAGAGTGGTGGTGCGCCCGGCTGGAATCGAACCGGCGACCCTCAGCTTAGAAGGCCCTTCGTGTAACACTGTGATTAAGAAAGATTGAGTGGGAAGAATAGCCCCTCAAACCGCGCAGAACAAGGAGAAAATGGCCGTTGCAGGTTGCTTGAGTGAGATCGTGGTAGATTAGAGACCGGGAGCAGTATCGGGAGTCAACCGGGAGTGAAACCGTGAGTGGTTATCGGCATTTCCCGCATCATTTCACAACGCTTTTTACCACGGGTACCTTTTATCTTTTCCTCAGGAGTTTCATTGTGACACGTTTTCTCAAGAACGCCCAGTATAGTATGGAGCATGCCAAGAGGAGGATTCAGGAGTTCGTAAACGACGTTGATGCCTTCGCATCCACGCTACTTTCCCATTTGGTGCTCCTGATCACAAAAAGGAATTACGCGCAAAGTCGCGGGATCTTCCAGAGGAGATCTTCGAGACCATGATATCCTTTCGCCCGTATAAAGAAGATATATCGAGGTTATTTGCACCCGGGTCCTAGCTTGGCGCCCTTCGGCACCAACTAGACGTTCATGTTATGGTCATGACCTTGAACTTCTGATCAGCCCACCGAGAACCGGCTGGTACTGGTTCAACGGGATTGCAGGAAAAGGGATCGTCACGATTGAAATCGTCGAACTGGATTACATGGAGTGACGCCATGAACGAGAACAGCAACGATGAGAAGGATAGAAGAAAACTGCCACCTGATACTGTTCTATGTGAGAATCCCCGGTGCGGGGAGCGCATAGAATTGGATGAGTCGTTATTGTCCCCTGATGCGGCTACACCACAAGACCACATCCATACCCGCTACGATCCGAAGGTGTCCCCGTTTTCAGCCCTGTGTAGACATTGCCATCATTTCACGGTGAGTGTCTCAAGCCCGGGCCAAAATCCCGTCTCTTCAATGAATACACCGCCAAGTTAGTCGGAACTGTGCCGATGATCACACAGCATGCCACCACGAGACGGACGCTGAGGTATCAACGTGAATAGTGAGGTAGAGACGCTAAACATGATTCGTCGCCACGTGTCGCAGGCTTTTCCAAATTGGAGAATCGAAGAGGGTTCCCGAACGGGTGTTGACCGCACGTTGCAGCTGTTCGACGGCGTACCGTTACAATGTACGATCCAAATCGGCATGGACCTCCTTCACGACACGCATCATTCACTGAGCGAGATCGAGACAGCTTTACGTAACAAGGACCTCGTGGGTTTGGTCCAATCGGCGCCTGTCGTCTATATCAACAACAACACATTAAGCCTTAAGTAACGATAGGCAGTCACGTTAGAGGAATTACATGGCCACAACACACAGATACTGTGCAGACTGTGAAAAGGTGCTCGACAAGCGAGTGACGGCCGAACGCGAATTCATGGACGCGAGCGCGTTTAGACCTTCAACGGATGCTGCCGGGCATGTTCATCGAACACAACATGGCACCTGCGATAGATGCGGTGAATCGAAAGCGGTGTCTTCCTACGAGACATGAAAACCCTGCCCATGTGATGGCGCTACATTGGAACCGTAGCTATGAGCCCTGATAAATCAAAAGCCTTGAGAGACGCTTGGAAACAGGCGGGATCCCTGCCATGTGATCATCTCATTCTCATCTTGGAGACTACAGAGAAGGGCCATATAACTGGCAAATACGTTTGTAATCGCTGCGGCGAAGAAATCTGTCGAAAACAACCAAACTGACCCTACCGCCTCATCTGACAGGAGGCGAAGCGCCGGCCTCGCCTCCCTGTTTTTACAATGATTCGATTCTCATCAGCCTCCAATATTAGCTACCTCTACTCATGTCACTACAATTCTAATAGATCTTCTGACTTGTTCCAGTCCACTATTCTTCATACGATCCGGATATGAAGTGGACGGTAGAACATCCGTCACGGGAGGGGTGGTACTAGTATCGTGAAAGAAATATGACGCCCGAAGTCCTGCATGTCTGCCTATCGTGGGACAAGACCAGGTTTGAAGTGAAATCCGTCGATGGTCACAGGACGGCCCCAATGGAATCGTGTGGATGGGAAAGGGAATGGTTCGGCCCGATACAGCCGCCGAAATGACTCGCCTAAAGATACGCTGATCACCACGCAGTCGCTTGGAATCTGATGCGACGAGAAAGCCGTAGAAAATGCAGATAGGCGATTGACGCTTTGTGAGCAAATCATCAGGCTTGTGACCATGTCTCCCGAACAGCTCAGGCTGGTCTTGCTGGGGATTGCCACGACGGTCCTCCCTTTCGCAACCGGCATATTCAAGAATGGACTAGTCGAGGTCGTCCTGCTGGTCCCGATAGCGTGGTTGGTCTTTGGCAGACGCTCACGGGAACCCGCGATTCGTACCGTACTGGTGCTGATGAGCGTGTGTGTCACCCTTACCGTTTGCGATCTTCTCTTACGTCCGCTCGCCGGCGCGCATCTGCACTATTCACCCATGAATCTTCATCAGCGACGGTTGCCGGCATTACCCATGCTCGGTCGATGGGATCCCATGGTCCAGTTCACGGGCGAAGTGTATGGGGACCTTGCGGCGATGACGGGGAATCCGGCATTCCGAGAGCCGCGGACCATTGAATTCAGAACGGACGCTCGCGGATTTCGCAACGATACCGTACCGAATCCGATCGATTTAATCGTGCTGGGTGATTCGTTCGCCGCCGGTGTCGGAGTGACGCAGAGCGGAACCTTCGCGCATGCTTTGGCGACATCCCTTCACCGGCCGGTCTACAATCTGTCGTATCCGGGGGGCCCCTACGACCAATATGTGAACTTTTCGATCGAGGTCGCGTCATTAGGCCTAAAGCCGGGGGCAGAACTCATTTGGACCCTTTTCACAGGAAACGACCTGGAGGATGCGGCGGGTGACACGTGGGACATGGACGCATTGCCGTGGAGAAAGGGGTTCTCCTCCTGGCTCGTGGAGTACCGGACGTTTCGGGATCGTTCCCCGCTTAGACAGGCCTGGAACGCAGTACGGAGCCGATGGAAAGGCATTGCCAAAGAGGTCATTGTTCGGAGGCTCCCTGATGGCCGTGACATGCTGTTTTATAGTCCACAGGAAGCGTGGGGCACCCGTCCACGGGAAAAGGTCGAGCGACATTCCAATTTCCCCAGGATCGTGAAGACGTTGCTAGCAATGAAAGAGACGGTGAGTCGGATGGGAGTTCACATGACCATCATTATCTTGCCGACGAAGGGAGAAGTGTACCACTGGATCTTATCTACCGCATCGAGTGACCGCGAAGAGCGATCCTCCGGCTTCGCAAACGCACTCTTGAATGTCTGCGACCAGCTGGCCTTACGCTGCCGAGATAGTCGAGCCTATCTGACGGGTGAAGCCCGGCGGCTTTTCGAGAACTCGCATGAGTTGCTGTGGTGGAGGGACGATACCCACCTGAACGAGCGCGGTCATCATGCCGTCGCCGCCATGATCCTCCAGGGTTATCCGGAGCTGCCCCCGCCGTGATAAGGAAACGGTGCTCATGCAAGCCCCGAGATCTCGGCTATGAAGGTGCAGGAGGAAACAGGAGGCGAAGCCGCTGGCTCGCCTCCTGCTCATCCACACCATCCCTGATTACT
Organism: Nitrospira sp.; assembly: GCA_020697375.1. The sequence goes on from JAJFBJ010000064.1 coordinate 16,533, forward strand.
GATTCGCGCTGTTTCCAGGCAGCGAGATAGCTCGTCAACCCTTCCATCGTGTTTGACAGACAATCCATTTGTTGAGTCGTGAGTCGGCTATGCGCATGCAGGAGCTTGGCGACTCCAAGAGTGATCGCAAGAAAGTCAGCGATGAGTCGATCCGTTTCATGTTCTTCCATGGCGCGACAGTACTGGATGGTTACCAGGTCCGCATCTAGCGGAAACCCTAGTCTTACACCTGTACGTTTTTTGTTCGGGCTATTTCAGGAGCCGGAGCCACGTGTGACAGGTGCCGGTACGAGAGGTCACGTGGCTAAATCCAAGCTAGCCCGGCCTGGGAACCGCTCTCCCTGAGTTTGGCTCGCGGCAGAAACCCTTCAATGAGTCTTATGGCACAGGGGGGATGTCCTAAAAGCATGTAACTGTGCTCAACTGCTATCTGATTGAACATCGAGGATTGAACATCGCGGCGCCATCAGGTAAGGTCCGCTACGCAAACGTCGTAAAACGTGCTGAGCCAAATGGCTCGACCAAAATTAAGGATATCGCGGCGTTTATAGGGGTACGGCTCAGGAAAGATGTGTTGGCGGAACTGCCCATGTCCTGTTAGACAAGAAACAGCCAGCCAGACAACTCATTGCGCAAGCTATTGGGCATCTCCTGAAGAAGCACAGGGACAAGCGGAAGCCCCGAGGATATTTCGCGGTACGT
>JAJFBJ010000196.1 GCA_020697375.1 Nitrospira sp.
CATGTGGCGGTCGCGGTGGACAACGCGCGCGCCTATACCGAGCTGGCCACCCTGACGGAACACCTCGAACGGCGGGTGCAGGACCGGACGCATGAGCTGCAGACGGCGAACGAACGGCTGCAGGAACATGACCGACGGCGGTCCAAATTCGTATCGGTCGCTTCGCACGAGCTGCGCACGCCGATGACCTCCATCAAGGGGTTCGTGGAAAACATGCTGGACGGGCTCACCGGCCAGCTGTCCGAGCGCCAGGAACACTATCTCCAGCGCATCAAACACAACGTGGACCGGCTGACGCGGATCATCAACCAACTGCTGGACTGGTCCCGTCTCGATGTCGGAAGAATCGATATCAAACCGGAGCCGTTGCGCGTCGGGGAGTTCGTGACGGACGTGGTGGAAAGCTTTCAGACGCTTGCCGCGGAGAAATCCATCCTGCTCGAAGTGATGCCCTCCGATCAGAAGCTCATGGTTCGAGCCGATCGCGACAAGATCGAACAGATTCTTTGGAATCTGGTCGGCAATGCCATTAAATTCACCCCTAAGGCCGGGCGTGTCTCGGTGACATGCAACGCTCGCGATGCGGCGTTCGCTCAGATCATGGTCTCCGATAGTGGATGCGGGATTGCGCCCCATGAATTACCGAAAGTCTTCAATGAATTTTCCAAAGTTGAATCGGCGATGCCGACCTCTCAAGGGGCTCAACTCGGATTGTTCATCACGAAAAGTCTCGTCACGCTCCATGGAGGGCAGATGTGGGTCGAGAGCCTGCCGGGCGCCGGCACACAGTTTTTCTTTACCCTGCCGATTGAAGTCGAGCCGCCAGGGGCCGAGTAAGTCTTTACCCTCTCTTCCGAATCTCGCCGCACTCTGTATCTTTTCCGATAATGCACCCATTGATTTGCACAGCCCCGCACTGTACTTCCCAGTTCCCTCGCACGGACTGCTTGAAACGAATCATTCAGAATCAATAGGTTGTCCGATCGATACCGATCCTCATGAAGGAAAACGGCACGGCATGGGTATTGCGGATAGCACAGTGACCAAGACGGTTCACTTCCAAGAAGGTGACAGCACATCGCCGTGCAGACCTCTATTCTCATCGTCGATGATGATCCCGATATCCGTGAATCGCTCGGTGACATGTTGTCGCATGAGGGATATGCCGTCCAGAGCGCCGCGTCCGGCAGTGAGGCGTTGCAGCAGGCGAGGCAGCAGCGATTCGGAGCCGCGCTCCTCGACATCCAATTGCCGGATCTGAACGGGCTTTCAGTCTTGAAGGTGATGATGGAACTCGATGCATCCCTTCCCATCATCATCCTCACGGGAAATGCCACACCGGAAAATACCATCGGATCTCTCGCCAAGGGTGCGTTTGCCTATCTGACGAAACCGTATAATGCCCAGGAGTTGAAAGCGATTCTCCGGCGAGCCGTATCGGTGAAGGGGCTGGCCGTGCGAGCCGAACATGTGGAGCAGGCTCTTCATGCCAGCGAAGAACGCTTTCGGGCCTTGGTGGAATCCGCCACCGATGCCATGGTCCTCGCCGATCAGAGCGGCTGTATCATCTGGTGGAACGGCGCGGCTGAGCGGATGTTCGGATACAGCAAGCAGGAAACATTGGGGCAGTCCCTGACCATGTTGATGCCGGAACGGTTCCGGGCGGCCCACGACGCCGGCATCATGCGCATCGTTCAAGGCGGACCAGCAAGGCTGATCGGCAGGACGATTGAGATGGTAGGCCTGACGAAGGGAAACCTGGAATTCCCCATCGAACTGTCGCTGGCTTCCTGGCATGCGAAGGAAGGGATGTTCTTCAGCGGTATCATCCGGGATATCAGCCGGCGCAAGCGAGCCGAGGAATCCGTCGTCAGGTTAAGCCACCACAATGCCTTGATTCTCGACAGCGCGGGGGAAGGCATATTCGGCCTTGACCTCCAAGGATGCGCGACCTTCGTCAATGCAACCGGCGCGCGCATGCTTGGATGGAGCTCCGCAGAGCTGATCGGCAAATCTATGGTCCCCCTGCTCTACCGGTCCCAGGAAGGCGACCTCGCGCTGACATCGGATCCTTTCTCCTTGCAGTCGGCGCTTCGCGACGGCACCATTCACCGCGTGCAGAACGATGCCTTCGCCAAGAAAGACGGTTCCCGGTTTCCCGTTCATTACGTCACAAGCCCTATTCACGAACAGGACCGGCTGGTCGGCGCCGTGGTGGTGTTTCAAGACATTACCGAACAAAAACGGCAGGACAGTTTGCAGCAGGCGCAACTCTCGATCAGTCACATCCTGGCTCAGTCCGGAACCGTCGATGAGGCCATTCCGGAGCTGCTTCGAGTGGCGGGCGAGATGGGATCATGGGATATGGCGCTGTTATGGTGCATTACCTCGACAGGCGAGATGCTGTCCTATCAGGGCGCCTGGATCCATCCATCACATAGGTGGGAAGGTTTCCTTTCCTTATGTCGCTCCTGCGTATTTCCTCGCGGCGTCGATTTGCCTGGTATCGCTTGGGCATCCAAACTTCCGCTCTGGGTTCCGGAGGTCATGGCCGACGCCCGGTTCACCCGCGCGCCGACTGCCTCCCGGCTTGGAATACAGAGCGCTTGCGCCATTCCCATCCGAACCGGCCGCGTGATTCATGGCGTGCTGGAACTATTTTCCAGCGCCGGCCGCTCCGCCGATGCCAACCTGATTCACATCATGGCCGACACGGGCATGAAGATAGGACAGTTTATCGATCGCGCGAAGGCAGGACAGGCCTTGCGAGCCGCGCACGAGATGATGCAAAGTTTGCTGGCCGGCTTGCCGGGCGCCATTCTGCTCTGTGGGCATGATTTGCGGATTCAGTATGCCAATAACCTGGCCCACCGGTACTTCGCCCGAGGCGACGAACTTCTGACCGGCCGGGCCCTGTCCGAATGCCTTGCCCTGACAGAACCGGTTATCCGACAACAGGCGCAAGAATCAACCGCGTTGCCGGCAGAGTCGGGGCATCTATGTTCTGAACGGGAATGTGAGGTTGCCAAGCGGACTTATCGCTATCGATTCTTCCCCGTGGCGACTCCGGACGAACCTCAGTACCAGGTGGGCATCGTGCTGTGGGATATTACCGAAGAGAAGCAGCTTCAGGATCAGCTCATCCAGACAGAGAAACTCTCCAGCCTCGGCACGATGGTGTCCGGCATGGCTCATGAGATCAACAATCCCGCCCAGGCCATTCTCAGCATGGCGGAGCTGATCCAGGAGGAGGAGGACCCGCGAAAGGTCAATGAGTTCGCCGCCGATATTGCAGGATATGCCCGCCATGTTTCGACGGTGGTGCGGGATTTCGCCAGTTATGCCCGTTCAACGGGCCGTGACGGCGAAACGGAGATCGATGTGGCGGAGCGTCTGATGGAAGCAGTCAAAATGGTCCGGCGGGGGCCTGACTTCGGGAATGTGGAAACCGACACTCACTTTGAAGCCCTGGCGTTTCTCCTTGCGCGCAAAGGTGAAATGGATCAAGTGTTCGTAAACTTGATCAGCAACGCAGTCCAAGCGATGAACGGAACCGGTCGCTTGACCTTGGCAACCGCTCAGGAGGGCGCGTGGATCGACGTCACCATCGGCGACAATGGGCCTGGCATACCACCTTCAATCCTGCCGAAGATTTTCGATCCGTTTTTCACCACGAAGAACTCCGGGAAGGGAACCGGCCTTGGGCTCAGCATCGTTCATCAGATCGTCTCGAAACATAACGGGACCATCGCGGTGGACAGCGTAGAAGGCAAGGGCACGAATTTCCGTTTGCGATTCCCGGCGGTGCTCCAGTAATAAGGCAGGCGATGGCCGGCGACACACGCACATTCCCAGCATTCCACGTTCTTCAAGGACCGGTTTGTCGCCTGAACCATCGAACCGGAGCAGAAAATCGAGGAGCGCCGGCCTGGTCTTTAGGAGAGTTTTGACGAAGCGCGCGGTACAGAGGTACGCTTGAACACCGAACGTAATCCGAAATAGCCGAACGAATCTTTGAGATTGGAATAGAGCCGCTTGAATGGGCCCATGTCAGGATTCGTGACATACTCCATCGTCAACACGATCCGCTCCTCCTGTTCTCCGAGCGGAGTGACGGCGTGCCAGAGCTTATCGCCGTTGAACAGCACCAGATCGCCGGGCGCCGTGGCCAATTCCAGATGAATAGGCTGTTTGCCCGGCACATCTTTGAATAAATCGCAGACCAAGCGGCATTGCTTCGAACGGTCGAGTAATCCCATCAGAACGGTGTATCGAGCGCCTTTATAGTATGAAGTATCGTAATGATACCCGATATGGTCGCCGGCCTCGGTGTAGTAATACAGTGCGCAGGAATGGGGATCGTTCTCCGGGCAGAGCAATAGATTGACCTTGGTGAGCCGGTTGAGCATCAACCGGAATGCTTCTGACCGGTACAGATCGATGAACTGCGGCGCCTGTTCCATCACTGCGTAATAACTGACGCTGCCGCCCTTCTTATGGCCGGGAATGTAATTGCGGTTCAGCCCGCCTTTGAGGGCCTGCGCGTGCGGGACCAGCATCGATTCCACTACTTCACGCGGCAG
>JAJFBJ010000197.1 GCA_020697375.1 Nitrospira sp.
ACCTATGTGGACCGCTTGACCGTGGGCGAGAAGCGGGTCATTCGGGGAGGCTCCTGGATTGCGCCGGAAGGCACCATCCGCTCGACGCACCGGTTCTGGAACCATCCGCTCAACAACAGTTACGGTGTCGGACTTGGCTTTCGTTGCGCTCAAGCGGCGTCTCCTGAGTTCGAGCAACGCCTCAAAGACATCTATATCACCGCGCTGGTGGAGATGGGTCGTGAACGATTTGCCGACGCCCAGCAGGCGGTCAACCGTGGGTTGGCAATGGATCCTAAGAATGTTGAGTTACTGGAGATGCAGCCTCTCATCGATCAGTTGATGAAGCGGCCGTGAGAATGAATGTCTGGCAATCGGTACAGATTCACTGTTCAGCCCGACGGAGGCAGAGGGATGACATACGCTAGAGGGATCTCACTCATTGGTGGTCTGACCATATTCCTTACCACAGGGGCTCTCCAGGCAGGTCCGATTGACGCCAGTCGCCACCCACATCCGGAGAATATCGAAATGGTGCATAAGGCGGAACATAGCGTGGACCATGCCTGGGAGGTCTACCATCGCGCGGCGCTGGGAGGCACCGTGGCATCGCCGGATCTGCAAGCCCAAATCGAACAACACCTGCATGAAGCCAGAACCCTCGTGACCCAGGCACAAGAGGCCGCCGACCGAGGAGACAGTCCCAAAGTGGAGCGTCTGGTAGGCGAAATTAAGCATCATACGGCCCAGGCAATCGCGGGAAGCAAGGAGCAGAAGAAATGACACAAGGTCTGAGCAGGAGAAGAGTCAAATGGAGACGGATCGGTCTGTTCATGACGGCAGCCTGTGCCGTCTCACTATCATCGGTTCTCGCGGCGCCGGCTCTCAAGGAACTTGATCCGGTTCCCATGGTGACCATTCCGGCCGGACCGTTCTTGATGGGCAGTCAGAATCCGAAGGGCCGAGCCGACGAGTGGCCGCAGCGAGCCGTGGACATCGATGCGTTCGCCATCGATCGTGTGGAGGTGACCAACGAACGTTACATGACGTTTGTTGCGGCGACAGGCCACCGCAACCCGCCGAATCCCTATGGCACCGGAGTTTTGGTGTCTGCCAAGGGGATCGAACAGCTGCCTGTCGTGCAGGTCACTTGGTACGACGCAAAAGCCTACTGCGCCTGGGCCAAGAAGCGACTCCCGACGGAAGCCGAGTGGGAGAAAGCGGCACGCGGCACAGATGGACGGCATTTTCCCTGGGGCGAAGATCAGCCGTCCCAGACCAGGGCGAATTTCGACCGGGAATGGGACGGTGAGAAGACCTTTCATGCGGTCGGCTCCTTGCCTGGTGGCAACTCGCCCTACGGAATCCAGGATATGTCGGGCAACGCGCGGGAATGGGTGCAGGATTGGTACGATCCGGACTATTACGCAAATGCACCGGACAAAAACCCGCAGGGACCTGAGAAGGGCATTGTGCGCGTGATTCGTGGAGGGTCCTGGCACAGCCCCATATCGGACATCACGGCCACTGCGCGCGGACGAGGCGGATTCGCCTTGCAGACGCACGGGACAGGCTTCCGATGCGTTCGAGGTGGAGAGGGTCAAATCCAGGGCATGTCCAGTTCTGGGGAGGCGATGAAGTGAGCAGCATGGACAGGTGTTGGAACGACGAAGGCGGGTGCTTATTCCCTGGTGGGGGCGTCGCTACTCCGCACGGCGCTTCCCACTGAGGAGGATGGGTCCTTCCCCTCGGAGGGGCCCGTCCCCTCGGTGAGCCACCGGAGCACAAGCCGCGAGCAATGAGCTTCTTTACGCACGGACAAGGAGACTTCCATGATCTACATAATTGTCTATAGCGTCGCAGTCATCACGCTGAGCATCGGAGTCACGATGCTGTCCCGGCGGCGACCATCCTACGCGGTCGTGCGGCAGGGCGGACTAGGGAGACCCCGTGTCCGGTAGCGGATGTGTGCGCACCAGACTGTGTCGCATTCGAGCTCAGTGGATCATTCCAGCTGTAGAGTCGTTCATATTTCTCGCACTAGGGGGTTCCAATGGAAACACATGGGACACCGGATACTTCTTCTTCCCCTACTCCGCATGCCGGCCACGCCGCCTGCGCCCGTTGCGGCGGGTTGCTGCTGACGCAGCACTATATGGATTTACTTGATGACACCGGCCAGATCGATATCACGGCCTGGCATTGTACGATATGCGGCGAGGTTGTTGATTCGGTGATTTTGAAAAACCGGCACAGCCCGCCGCCCAATTTGCTCTACGGTACGAAGTCGAGAAAGTTCAGCCAGCGGGTGACGGCCGCTTCCGACAAGAGCAACGGCCTCGATTCTTCGGAGGAAACAACCGTCAAAGAAGATCAAGAGGATCCGTCCGATGAGTCAAATGATAAATGATGGCTGGCTTGGACCACTTCCGTGGCGAAGGAATGACAGATGAAAATCATCGTGACCGGCGGAACAGGATTCATCGGTCGTGCGTTGATCAATGAGCTGGCCGGACAGCGGCATGAGGTGGTGGTCTTGACCCGCAAGGCCGGTCGTCCGTCCCGGTCAGTGCTTCGTTTTGTGGAATGGGACGCGCGCTCCGCGGGACCCTGGCAGACTGAGCTCGCCTCGGCGCATGTGGTGATTAACCTGGCCGGCGAGCCGATCGCGGACGGGCGATGGACGGAGTCCAGAAAGCAACTCCTGCTTAACAGCCGAATTCTCACCACGAAGCTTCTTGTGGACGCCTTAGCCGGGCAGTCCACTAACCATCCCATACTGGTCAGCGCCTCGGGGATTGGCTATTACGGAGCGAGCGACGATCGTCTGCTGGACGAGCGTTCCTCCCTCGGCGAAGGCTTTCTCGCCGGTCTGTCTGCGGCCTGGGAAGCTGAAGCGCTCCGCGCCAGTCAGTTCGGGACCCGCGTCGTCCTGTTGAGAACCGGAATGGTGCTCGAACAGGACGGCGGCGCGTTGCCGAAGATGTTGCTGCCGTTCCGCCTCTTTGCTGGAGGTCCTATTCTGCCTGGCACGCAGTGGGTGTCCTGGATTCATCGGCGCGATCTGATCGGTCTCATCCAATGGGCGATCGCGACGCCGACGGTTTCCGGTCCCGTGAATGCGGTCGCTCCTGAGGCCGTGACGATGAAGACCTTCTGTGCCACTGTGGGAAAGGTCCTGCATCGCCCATCGTGGCTTCCCGTTCCCGGCCTGGCGCTACGGGTGGCGCTGGGGGATTTGGGGACATTGATGACGACCGGTCAACGAGTGCATCCGGCGAAAGCGCTTGCCGGAGGATATGACTTTCGCTATCCGACGCTGGAGCCGGCCTTACGAGCGATCGTGGCAAAGGGATAAGTGAGGAGGCCTGGACATGAGTCTACTCATTGAGCCGGTGATTCAGTACCTGCACGCGCTCGCTGTTGCCATCCTTCTGGGTAAGGTCGTGTTGTTGTCGTTTGTGGTGGCCCCGATTCTGGCCAAGACTTTGGAACGGGAGCCCTTTGGGAAAATCGTTCGGAAGCTATTCCCTGCCTATTATGGACTCGGGATGGCAACGGCTGCGGCGGGACTGCTGTGCATAACCGCCCTGGCGATTGTTCATAAGATCGGCCCAGCACTTCTCGTGGCGGCGGCCATCTGGCTGGGGATCCTGGCAGCTGAGTCCTACTGTCGATCGCCGTTGACGCCACAGAGTAATGCCATGAGGGACCGTCTCAAGGAGCAGGAACAGCGTGGCACTGTCGACCCCGGGCTGCAGGCTGCTTGGAGTCGATTGCACCAACGGTCGATTTATCTCAATTCGATCGTGCTTTTCGGGGGGCTTTGTCTATTGGGATTTGGGGGCCGGTTCTAACTTCAGGAAGGAGACCTCGTATGCCAAGACATATACACACAGCCACTTATTTGGTTCTTGGGTTGTTGACGGTTGTCCTGAATCAATCGTTTGGAGCGATCGGCCAGGGCCAGGCGGATGAGGGACAAGAGAAGGCGCGATCGCAGGCACCGTCGCCTGGAACAGGGGTCCCGATTCCAGATGGCGTCATCGGAGTGTCGCTGCATGTCGGAGCGGAGCGGGTCGGCGATACGGCCGTGCTCTATATCGCACATGTATTGCCCGAAGGCCCGGCGCACCAGGCGGGACTCAAGCAGGGTGATGAGCTCATAACCGTGGATGGCGTCGCGGTGACGGGCAAGACCTATGAGCAGGTGGCCCTCATGGTTCGGGGCGAGCCCGGGTCGGTGGTGAAAATAGGGATGAAGGGAGAGGGAGGTCTGCGCGAGGTCTCCGTCACGCGTGCCGCGAGTCAGACTCTGTACAAGGGGCAGATGGGATCACATGGTGGCTCTGCTCGATAGGTGGGTTATGAACAGGAGAACCATAGGGCTAACCGTCATGCTCGCTCTAGCCGTCGCCCCGGCGGTCGAGGCGCGAAATCCATCGTTCGGGGCGTCCACGGCGGTCAGCATCGAGAAGACGGGATTGTATCTGATGGCGGGCGACTATCGACGAGCGCTGGAGGCCTGCGAGCGGGCGATTCAGGAGATGCCGTCTGTCGAAGCCTACCTCCATCTCACCTATGTGTATCAGGCGATCGATGCGGAACAGTTGTATCTGAATCTGGCCTACCGGCATACGGAGGATCTCATCGATCCTCCAGGCGGTCTGGCACGCATGGCGAAAGAAATGATTCAAACCAGCGTTCGCCAACAGTCCGACCTCAGTGCCGCAATGGCGGCGCGGCTGAACAAAGCCGTGTCCGATCGGCTTTGGCAGGAGCAGGCGCAGTGGCGGAAGGCGCATCCTACCACGTGGTGGAGGGCGTTGCCGGATTCCTGGATCCGATGA
>JAJFBJ010000065.1 GCA_020697375.1 Nitrospira sp.
AAGGGCTTGCCGTCTTCCGTTGTTCCGTCATAGCCGATGACTTCCATCCTTTTCAGCAGCGATTCGTTGGTCAGGTTTTCGCGGTCCTGTCCGGCAAGATTCGTGATGCGATCCAGCACAATGATCAATGAATCCGCGATGAACAGATCGGCGGAATCGTTGCGGACCGTCACATTGTAGAGGTACTCACTTGAAAAATTATCTCGACTCAGCAACGTCACCAATGCGTCGGCCTTGCCGGTCAGATCAGCCAGTTGATCGGCAGCGGATGCGTGGACCGGTGCGAAGGCTTCGGTCAGCAGGAGGCATGCGCTTCCCACCAGGATCTGTATGGATCGCGTCATCCTCATGATTCGATTCCCTCCTCGTCGTCGAGTTTCATCGGTTTCAGGATATCAAAGCGGTGGAGTCAGTGCGAGGAAATCCTCTCCACGCTTGCCTGGTTAGCTTGACACGTTCTTTTCACGGACGATATTCTGACCGCCGTCTATCAGGTCGGCTCATCACATGGTATGTCCAATTCACGTCCTACGTCCGCTCCTCTGATTGTGCCTCGCGCGTTGGCCGCCCGGCTGTTGCGTCTCTATGATTATCCTGATCCCCGCCGCCCCGGACGAGTCATCAAGGGATATGACGGTCCCCATGCGCTCCGAACGGCCAGGATGTGCGCGGCGGTAGCCCAACGGATCGGGCACCGGCTGGATCGCGTGAAGCAGTACCAGACCGCCTGCCTCCTGCATGACCTTGGCCGTGCCGGGCTCGATCGACAACTCTTCGGCCGCATTTGGTCGTGGGCCCGCGCGCAGGGAATTCCCACCAGGCCGCGTGAATGGCGGGCCATTCACCCTGACACGCGGTATGGACGGGAGACCGAAGCATTTCTGGCGCGCCATAAGGAGGCGATGGAAGCGGCTGGGATCGTCATGGACGGCTGGGCCTGCGAGCAGGTGGAAATGCGATTGGGCTACGCCCGCCGGTTGGCCGCGAGACTGCGCGTAGTGAAACCGATGTTGCGCGACCTTGCAATCATCTGGTCGCCCTGGATGGGCCGGATCATGCTGTACTACTACTATCCCGAGAAACTGGAGGGCGCACCACCATGGGTCCGGCAGCTGGCCGAGATCCTGGTCGCCTGCGAGCAGTTTGAAGCCTACAGCAACCAGCGGCGTGGGCGAGACTATTATGCGCGGCGGCGTGAAGACCTGTCGGAAGCCTTCGACTATCTGGATGCGCTGCAACGGGAAGGGATCCTGAGCCGTCCGGTTGTGCAGGCATTGCGCGCGCTGGCGGCAGAAGGGGCTTTCGATCGGCTCTTGGAGCAGGCAAAGGGGCGTCCCTTGTCCACTGTCGAGCGCGCCCTCTTACGCCGCGCTGGTCAGGAGTAAACCCATGGCAGTTAGAAGTATTCCGATTCAAGTGAACATGCAGGGCGATTGCCGGGTGGAAAATATTACTCGGCTGGTGCAGGAGGTCCTTGGGCAGACCCAACTGCAAGCGGGCATTCTCACCCTCTTCATCAAACATACGACGGCATCCGTGCTCATCATCGAAGATGAGCCAGGCATCCGTGCCGACACGAAAGCCTTGTGGGAACGCTTGATCCCCGCCGATCCCGACTGGCAACACAATCAGCGCAACCGGGGTGAAGACAACGGCCATAGCCACTTGCGAGGCCAACTCCAGGGCCAGTCACTTACGATTACGGGGCGATGACCCTGGGGACCTGGCAGCAGATCGTCCTGTTGGATTTCGATACGCGGGCCAGGACCCGGGAGCTGGTCGTACAGGTCATCGGTGAATAACATGCCCGGGGCCTGTGCGATGGTTCTGCGGTACGGTATAGGATCGGCGCGCTTGAGCTTAGCAGTGGCTCTGTCCATCGGTCTGATGTGGCCGGCGCTGCTCTCCGCCTTCGACGGCACCAATGCGATCCGCAAGGCGCAATCAGACGGTGCGACTGAATTACGCCCCGAGGAACAGGCGACTATCGCAGTGTTTGAACGCGCGACTCAATCCGTCGTGTTCATCGCCAACACGTCGATGCAGCGCGATCCCTGGTCGTTCAATCTCTTCGAAGTACCGCAGGGATCCGGGACCGGGTTCGTGTGGAGCCGGCAGGGCCACATTGTCACCAATTACCACGTCATTTATGGAGCCGGTGCCATTACGGTCACCCTGGCGGATCAAACGGAACAGAAGGCGAAGGTGATCGGTGTCGATCCCGACCATGATATCGCCGTGTTGCAGATTCAAGCCCCTGAAGCAGCGCTCCAGCCGATGACCATCGGCCATTCCCACTCTCTGCGCGTCGGACAAAAGGTGCTGGCCATCGGTAATCCGTTCGGGCTCGACCATACCCTCACCACCGGCGTGGTCAGCGCGCTGGGTCGCACCATCAAGTCGGTGAACAACCGGACGATCGAGGGAGTGATTCAGACCGATGCCGCGATCAATCCTGGCAATTCGGGAGGCCCGCTGTTGGACAGCGCCGGAAGATTGATCGGGATGAATACTCAGATTATGAGCCCGAGCGGCGCCTTTGCCGGAATCGGCTTCGCGGTCCCCGTCGACACGGTGAGTCGGATCGTGCCTGAATTGATCAAGCATGGGAAGTTGATCAGACCCGGCCTGGGCATCTCGCTGGTTCCCGATTCCATGGCGCGGCGCTGGGGCGTACAGGGAGTCATTATCGGGAAGGTAGGGCGAGGGAGTGCCGCCGAGCTGGTGGGCTTGCGCGGAGTGCGCGAGACCCGTGGGGGCAGGATTGAACTGGGCGATATTATCGTCGGCGTGGATGGCAAGCAGGTTCGGACGGTCGACGATCTGATGGATAGGATGGAAGAGCATAAGGTCGGCGACCAAGTCACAATCGAGTACATTCGAGGGAACCGGCGGCAGCAAGCCACGGTGACGCTGCAGGCGGTCAATTGATCGCTGCAGGCGTTGCAGGAGGCTGAAAAAGTCCGCCAGCAGCGTTCCGCATCGTTCAGCATCGTTCAGACCCCCCAACGTACCCCCTTGTGGGAACAGAGCCCTGTCTCGGCAGGCTCGAGGTGGGTGGGTACGAATGTCACGCCTCCGATCTGAACTCGCTGCGGCCTTCTTGGGACAAGGCGCGTCTTGGCGCGCCAGGGTTGGGCGGGTGAGAAGGTCGTCTTTTTGAGCCTCCAGCGGGAGTGTGCTCCTGTTGTGTCATAGATGCGGACTATCGAAGTTCTCGCGTGCCACAATGGTTTTTCGGCTGCCTGCTGGAGTCGGTGATCAAGGCGGCAGTGGTGCGGCGCTCTATGTTAGGATGACCAAAGTTTGACCAGTCGGAGGAATAGCATATGAGCGATCATCGACCATCGGATCCACCTGATGCACAAGGCCAACAACCGCCACGCCGAGAGAACTCGGCATCCGCCGACCCGCTGGAGTTGATCGAGGAATGTCTGGCGTCTTTTCCCGAGGGCGATCCCCGTCAGAAGCTGCTCTACAAGCTTCGGCATGTGATCACAGCCCAGTCGATCGTGCATGACCGGCGCGAAACCGAATTTAAGAAACTCAATGATGTGGTGAGCAAGCTGACGGCGCCGGCCAACCGTGTGGGCCTCTTGCTGGAGGTGCCGGCGGAGGGACTGGCGCGCATCGTCGTCGGAGGGGCGGAGTATTATGCGAATATCGATCCGCGTCTTTCGGCCGAGGATCTCAAGATCGGCACGCAGATTCTGGTGAATGAAGCCTATACGGTGATCAAGTCCATCGGGTACGACCGCAACGGGCCGGTGCTGAAGGTGGCCGAACTATTGCCGGACGGGCGCATCCGCTTCGAGCAGGATATGGGGCGCCAGGCGTTGATTCTGCAGCGCTCCAGCGATCTCCAGGGAGTTGAACTCAAGGCAGGCGACGAGGTCCGCATCGAGCCTACTCACAGGATCGCCATCGAACGGTTCGAAAGCCGTCAAGCCAAGACACATCTTCTCGATGAAGTGCCAAGCGTCACATGGGAACAGATCGGAGGTCAGCACCAGGCGATCGAAGCGATTCGCAAGGCCATTGAGTATCCGCTGCTCCATGCCGACACCTTCACGAAGTATCAGTTTACACAGCCGAAGGGATTCTTGCTCTATGGGCCGCCGGGTTGTGGGAAGACCTTGATCGGGCAGGCGGCGGCAGCCAGCCTCGCTCAACTCGTGCGTGAGTCGAAGGCTCCGGCTTCTCCGGAGGGGAGCGCAAAAAATCCGCCGGTGACCGGCGGGGCATTTCTTCACGTCAAAGGGCCGGAAATCCTGAACATGTGGCTGGGTGAGTCGGAACGGATCGTCCGGGACCTCTTTGCGAAAGCGCGCGCCAGACGGAAGGAAGGGGCGCTCCCCTTTATCTTCATCGATGAAGCCGAGTCCGTGTTGGGAACCAGGCGATCGATGCGGTCGTTCAATATCAACAATACGCTGGTTCCGATGTTTTGCGCCGAGATGGACGGCATTGAGTCGCTCCAGGACGTGGTGATTATCCTGGCCTCCAATCGTCCGGACTTGATCGATCCGGCGGTCCTCAGGCCGGGACGAATCGATCGAAAAATCAAGGTCGCGCGGCCGAATCGAGAGGCGGCCCTGGAGATTCTGGCGGTCTATCTGACCGCTGCCCTGCCGCTCGACCGTGAGCTGTTGGATCGCAACGGGCAGGATCATGAAGCAGCCCGCCGCGCCATGATCGGGCAGGTAGTGGACCATCTCTTCGAGCGAACCGATCAGAATCGAGTCCTCTCGATTCGCCTGCGGAACGGGCAGAACAAGGTGCTGTATCGCGGCGATCTCGTCAGCGGCGCCATCCTCTCTTCCATCGTGCAGCGGGCGAAGGAGAAAGCGATCGAACGGACGGTTTCGCAGAACGGAACCGGATCCGACGATGGTCTTCGCGCCAGGGATTTGTTGGATGCGGTCTATGAAGAATATCGAGAGGGCGAAATGCTGCCGCCGGATGATGCCGCCGAAGAATGGCTGAAGCTCCTGGATCATCATCCCGAACAGGTGGTCGGGGTCTCGTCGTTCAGACGTGGCAGGCCGACGGAAGAACGACTGGTGAACCAGATCATTTAATCATTTTTCATTGAACATTGATTCAATGGCCCCATCGGCAACGGAACAACGACGAATGCATTTATTCGGCCTTGAAACGGAATACGGCATCACCAGGGAAGACCTCGACAGGGTCGATCCCGTCGAGGAATCGATGGAGCTGGTGCGGGCCCATTTGACCGGGAATTTCGAGCGCCGGTGGGACTATGGAGGCGAGGATCCCCATGAGGATGCGCGCGGGTTCCGTGTTTCCGGCCTGCAACAGGACAAGGAAGAGGATGATTTCGCGAAGCTCGACGCCCATCGGCCCTTCTCGTTCCACGAGATGAAGAGCGATCTGGTCCTGTCGAACGGCGCGCGCTTTTACAACGATCATACGCATCCCGAATATTCCACGCCGGAATGTCGGATGCTCAAAGACCTTCTGGCGCAGGATCGGGCAGGGGAGCGCATCGTGCAGCGGGCGGCCGATCGCCGGAATCAGCATCTCGGCGGCGCCTACGTGCAGCTTTACAAAAACAATACCGACTTTCACGGTCATAGTTACGGTTGTCACGATAACTATCTCGTGCCTCGATCTCTGCCGTTTCCACAGTTGGTAAGCGGCCTGCTGCCCTTTCTGGTGAGCCGTCAGCTGCTGGCCGGAGCCGGGAAGGTCGGGACGGAAGCGCAGGAGTCCGGATTTGTGCCTGGGTCCTACCAGCTTTCGCAGCGGGCAGACTTCATGGAAACGGAGCTGGGCGTCGACACGATGCACAACCGGCCGATCCTCAACACACGCGACGAGCCGCATGCCGATCGCAAGAAGTACCGGCGCCTGCATTTGATCCTTGGGGATGCCAACCTCTGTGAATATGCGACTGCGCTCAAGGTCGGTACGACCAGATTGGTGCTGGAAATGCTTCAACGCGGCGCTGCTCCGGCGCTCGAACTGGAGCAGCCGGTCACTGCGATCAAGCAACTTTCCAGAGACCCTGATCTGAAAACGACGGTGCGTCTGAAGGATGGAAGGAGCTTGTCGGGACTGGAGATTCAAACCGAATATCTCAATGCCGTGAGCAAGGTGTGCGCGGGCAGCGATCCGGACGCGGATTGGGTGTTGCATGAATGGCAAGCGACGCTTCGCCTGCTCGACGGGGATCGCGCCCAATTGGTCGGGAAACTCGATTGGGTGACGAAACAGTGGCTGCTCGAAACGTTCATGCGTGATGAGCGACTCGCCTGGGATGATCCGTGGCTCGCCAGCCTGGATTTGGAATATCATAATATGAGCCCTGACCGGGGGCTGTTTCTGGGACTCGAGGCTGAGGGGAAAGTCTGGCGCATGACGAGCGAGCATGACATCGTGGAGGCCTTGGCTGCCGGTCCATCGGATACGCGAGGAGGACTGCGCGGACTCTGCGTCAGACGGTTCTCAGAACAGATCACCGCCATGCAATGGGAGCGGATCAAGTTTGCCGGTGGGCTGGGTCAGAGGGCCCTTGAGATGGGCGATCTGTTTGAACCGGAGGCGGTAAAGGCCTGTGCCTCCTACTTTGAAACGGCGGTGACCCCCGTTGATGCCCTGGTTGCGTGGACGAAACGAAAGGATGCGTCATGATGCGCTATATGCTGATGCCGGAACGACGTGAAGGACCGGGCGATCCCATGCCGAAACAAACCGGCCCTTCAGAAGAAGGCGGCGGGCCTCGCCGGCCGGAAACAGGCTCGCCCGATAAGGATAATTTGCTCAAGCGGATGCGGAAGGTCGATCCCAAGCAGGCCGAGCGATATCGGCAACGAACGGGGGAGTGAAGCCGGACACCGGCCAGGGTCTATGCTCGCGCGACGCGGCTTCAGAAGCTCTCGTTGGACGCGCGCAGTGAACCCTGACCTCGGCCGGCCCCCTGGGTAAATGGGCCAACGAGTAGGAAAGGTGAGCAGAGCGATGGGCATGCAAGGGGACTTTTTTCAGCTCTTGAAGGAGCAGGGCTATCAGTTTGGAAATCCTGTCGCGGCGGCGGCCGGGATGGAGCTGCCGAATGCCACGACGATTCTGGCGCTGAAGTATCGCGATGGCGTGCTGGTCGCAGGGGATCGCCGGGCGACGGCAGGCAACATGGTCATGTATGATCGAACCGATAAAGTGTTGGAGATCGATCGTCACAGCGTGATGGCCATCGCGGGGGTACCTGCGACCGCCTATGAGATGGTGCGTGTGCTCGAGCACTCCTTCAAATACTATCGGCGCACTCAACTGCAGGAGCTGAGTTTTGAGGGAAAGCTCCGTGCCGTCTCCAAACTGCTCAAGGAGAATGTGCCCGCGGCGCTGGCCGGTACCGGTGCTGTGGTTCCGGTGTTTGCCGGCTACGACCATGAACATGGCTCGGCGAAGATCTATTTCTACGATATTCTGGGCGCCGAGTTTGAAGCCGTCGAATATGCCGTATCCGGTTCGGGGTCGCCCACCATTCGCGGGATCTTACATTATGTGAATACCTGGGGCCCGCAACCCCTGGCGGATCTTCATGAGGAACAGGCCACCATCCAGGCGCTCCGGCTGCTCGCAAGTGCGGCGGAATTCGACTCTGCCACAGGCGGAGTAAACCGGGAGTTGAACCTCTACCCGGTGGTCAAACTCATCACGGCAGCCGGCGTGCAGACCATTGCCGACACTAATTTGAAACGGTTGTATGAAACTGAAGTGGCTCGCGCAGGGCAGCGCTGAGGCTCTTGTCGAGATGAATCCGGGATTGTTTTACCCTATACGGAAGGTGGCAGCTCATGTATGAGGAGCCCTATCGCTGGGTGGAGGCGGTCGGTAATCGACGTCATTACCTCGATGAACAATTCACGAAAGGCGCGCCTGTCGTCGCCTTAGCCTATGCGGACGGCATTCTGATGCTCACAGTGAGCCGCGGGACACCCAAGCTCTATGAGATCTACGATCGTATCGCCCTGGGCGGGATGGGCCACCCGGCTGATTTGGAAAAGTTGCGGTTCTCCCTGCTCGAGATGGCCCATGTCGAGGGCTTTAATCGGTCGCCGTCGGATGTCACCGGCGCGCGGCTCATGAAGTACGGGCTGGCTCCGAGCATCAAGCAGGCCTTCGAGGAAATTTACAAAGCGCCCTTCATCGTCAAGATTCTGCTGGCTGAAATAGGCCTGAAGCCCGAACGAGATCTGTTCCTGACGATCAACTATGACGGTACGTTTGAAGAACATCGCGGTTGGGCCGGTTTAGGTGCCACGTCCGACGTGCAGGCCCGAATGGGTCAGTACTTGAAATCTCATCCGGGATTCACGCGAGCGTCATTGGCGCAGGCCCTTGAAATCGCGCTTGAGGCCTGGGCAGTGGGGTCCTTGGCTCAAAATTTGTCCGATGCATCGGATGACGAGTCCTCGTCCATTCCTACTACGACAGAAAATCCGGAAGGACCGGCCGCCACGGTACCGGACAAAGCCGTCCTGTCGGCCCATGTTAAACGGACTGTGGCTGAGAAGTTCGTGGAATGTGTGCTGCTGGAGCGCAACCGCCCTGGGGCATCCAAATATCGTGCATTACGCGCCGACGAGTTGGCGGCCCTGCTCCCACCGGCCCTGAGCGCTCATCTCCCTGCTTAACATGCTTCATCGTATATTCGGACTCGAAACGGAATATGGGCTCCTGGTGAACCAGGATCGGCCTGACCATTCGCCCTCATGGGTTGCACAGCGTATTCGGGACCATATTTTTGGAGCCGATCGGCTCGGGCTGCTCGATCTTCACCACCGAGGACACGACGAGCCACCCGGCAACGGCGGATTTTTGACCAATGCGGGGCGCATCTACATCGATATGGGGCATCTCGAATATGCGTCGCCGGAATGCAATGCCCTGACGGACTTGGTGGCATCGGACCGTGCCGGGGATCGGATCATTCAGAATGCGGTGTCCGCGCTAGGACTGGCAGACAGTGTCTCGATCATCAAGAACAATATCGATCACGAAACCGATGCGACGTTCGGCTCGCACGAGAACTATCTGGTCACCCGGCAGTTCCCCTTCTCCCGACGAGGGCTCGGTCCTCTGGTCACGTTTTTGGTGACCCGTCAGGTATTTACGGGAGCCGGACGAATCGGCTGTGCGAGCGACCCCAACGAATGGGTGCAGGTCGGAGGACTCATTTTGCATCGACCGGGCTTACGCGATGCTCTCGATCGAACGATCATCCCCTTTCAGATTTCTCAACGCGCCGACTATATCGTCAATGACTTTTTTGAATGGGTACAGCACAACCGGTCCATCGTGAACACGCGCGACGAGCCGCTGGCCGACCCCAATCAATATCGCCGGATCCATCTGTTGTGCGGGGACTCCAATATGGCGGAATATGCCACGGCGCTCAAGATGGGGACGACCGGGCTGGTCTTGCAACTCATCGAGACGGGGCAGGCTCCTCGCGGCCTGGGGATCGACGAGCCTGTTGAAGCGATGCAGGATATCTCACGAGACCCCGACCGCCAATGGATCGTTCGATTGGAATCCGGGCAATCCATTTCCGTGATCGACATTCAGGAGCAGTTTCTCGCCGCCGCGCAACGCCATTGCAAAGGACAGGACGAAGAAACGGATTGGGTGCTGGAAGAATGGGAAGCCGTCCTGAGGGATCTGCGAGGAGATTATGCCAAGTTGGTCGGACGGATTGATTGGGCGTCGAAGTTATGGCTCTTGGAAACGTATCGTGAAGCGGAGCAGGCCGGTTGGGACGATCCCATGTTGAAGAGCCTCGATCTGGAATATCATAATCTGCATCCGGAACGAGGATTATGTTACGGCCTGGAAGATGAGGGACGTGGGCTCAGACTGACGACCGACAAGATGGTCCGTCTGGCTCAGGATAATCCCCCGCGCAATACGCGAGCCTACGGCCGGAGTGAATTGGTGCGACACCTGCTCGCGAATGGTACCTCGCATGCTGCAACTTATGAGGCCATGGATCCAGATGACCGGCTGGCCTGCGACTACATCATTAATTGGTCGAATTTTAAATTGCGGGATGCGTCGCCGTTTTTCATGGTGGATCCATTCAAGACCTATGTGCAGGAGGTTCGCGACCATCTCGCCGGCCGATAGACGCTTGAACTATCGCTTCACCCGATCCGCTCCACTAAGCCTTCCGACACATCGAACCCTAACCGCAGTTGCATCGCGAATACTTCTGGACCGAGCCGGATTGACCCAGCGACCGGTTTCCCCACGATAGAAGCCGATTCGGTATCGTTCCGCCGGACTGCGATACCCGAGACCAGCCGAATTCCGAAGGGTTGAGGTATTACTCGCCTCACGGTCAAATAACTCCCCATAGACCACGTCCTTTATTTTTATGTAGGTCGAGGCCGGCATGGATACATAGCGGAACAGCGTCTCCCGGTATTATTCGGTTGTACAAATAAGAGCAACTCAAGCAGCCTGTGGACTCCCAACATCGTCGCCGTTGGACAGTTCCAGTAAACAATGCCAAATACCTCTTCGCGAAACATTTGAAGTGTTGCCCCTGTCCAACCTGCAGCGGCACTTCGGCGTAGGTCAATACATTGTCCCTGCTTTCGCCTCGCGGCGCGAACTGGGAAGGATGTTCTTCGGTGACGGGAGCGGCGCTGTGGCAAGCGAGCAAGGTAGCGGTTGTGACGATGATCAAGGTGCCCAACAGACTCGAAACGAAGCATGGCCTTCGGCGCGTCTGCAAGGGTAATCACGCACTCCTGTTCGCATAACAGCATGGTCAAGTAACCAGGGTTTCATTATGGAAACCAACGTATGGTCGTCGACCGTGCGAATCGAATGCTTCTAGAGAAGCAACGACACGCCATAGCATCGTCGGACCTGCATGTCAGGCGTCGGGCGTCAGGATCGTGGCACGACCGTCATCCTTCTGACTCGGAACGACACGTCAGATATCGGCAGATCGGTCGGAAGAATTGAAATGACATGCATCTATCAGCTAGGGTGTTTTTTGTAAGTACCATCTTGGTTTTTAGTTAGATGAGTTGACAAATATGTTGAAGTCCCTAGAATGAGTTGCGAGTATAGCAATCCTTAGATATTTGGCTGTGGGCCATCCTGAGGCCGTGCGTGTCGTTTATCCCTCCCCGTTCTATCTTCCGACATCATCCTGTGCTATGCGGAATCGTTTTTGCGCTTGCAATTGTGCGACCTCGCTCGAGGTTCAAAGAATGAACGGGCGACGGCGATGCCGCAGCAGTACTTCATCACGTTGGTGTGAACGACAACAGTCATCATTCTCTGGGAGGGAAACCTATGCCGAACGATATTGCCGTCAGCAGTGGAACTGTGCGATGTGCCGATGGGTTAGATGAACAATTGCCCCAGGAACTTACTGCCCCTGATCGAAGAAAGTCTGAAGGAGCGTGGTCGTTGTCCATCAAGGACCGGCGGACCAGCCGCCGTCTCGATGTTCATCTTACGACTGTACTTCGGAGCCGGAATCATTCCTGGAAAGGAATCACGAAGAGCATAGGATTCGGCGGGTTCTCGATGACGTTCGTCGATGACATTCCAGCTATCTTGAATCAACACATCACATTGGGTTTTAGTCCGGGTGCGGACCAACCTGGCACTGTGGGAATTGTGTGCGGCATTCGGGGTGGAGGACAGGGCCAAGACCAGGCCGGCACGACGTTGGCCGTCAAATTCGTTTGCATAACCCCTGACGATGAACAGGTGCTGACATTGCTTTTCAATGACGGACAAATGCGGTCGAGAGAAGTGCGTCTTACGGCCTCCCTGTCCTTACAAGAGAACGAAGAAACGCTCGTAGAATCCGTTGTTCGGCAGCCGATCATCGCGCAAAGAGCTCCCGCGCGGTGCATTCAGACGACTCAGGCGCCTCGTCAAGAGCGGCGGCGTCACCGGCGTGTGGCCTGTGGGTTGGACACTGAAATCAGTCTTAGGAGCCATGCTGGAGACCGGATGCTGCCGGGTGCAACGACGAAAAATCTGACATCGGGCGGAGCCTGCCTGTCCGTGCGGACCGAAGAAGTTCTGATAGGCTCACGACTATTGTTGCGATGGGCAAAGCCGACCAGCAGTGATCAAGGACCCACCGATATCTCGACACCCGTCTCGGCCTGCTCCGTGGTCGGTGAAGTCATGTGGACAAGGCTTGAATCGGAGGCAATCACTTCCGGAGCGGCGGAGATCCAGGGCCGCGTCCTGTCGGCGGGGGTACGGTTTCTTCACGGCACGAAGGATAGCGAAGAAGCCTTTGAACGCTTTCTTGCTCAAATGGAAGAAGCTTCCGATGGGACATGTGAAGGAAGGTCGGTGACCAGTGAATTCTCGGAATGTTTTCGACCGTCCGGTTCGCGCATCGTGCTCTGCCACGATCGCCCGAGAATGCAGGTCTCCTCTGATGCTCCCCTCATCGTCCTGGCGCCGGGGTATGGAGAGAGCAAGCGTGACTATGTACCGCTCGCTTATTGTCTTGCGGGTAACGGGTTTCATGTCGTCCGCTACGACAATGTGAATCATGTCGGAGAAAGTGACGGAATGGTGACGCAGTTTCGTTTGCAGGATATGGAATCAGATCTCGAGGCCGTACTGGATCATCTCACTCTGCAGTGGCCCGATCGACGGATCGGCCTCGTAGCCACCAGCCTGGCCGGCCGTGTTGCCCTGAAGGTGGCGGGCCGAGCGCCGCGTGTGCAATTGCTCATCCTGATCAACGGAATAATGGATGTCAGGCACACCCTGCAAGCGGTGCATCAAGAAGATCTCATCGGAGAACATCTGGCGGGGGTACACAAGGGAGTGGTCAACATACTCGGTCTGACCATCGATGCGGATCGCTGGTTGGAACATGCAGTGAAGGGAGGATATGCCGATCTCGCGACGACGCAACAGGACGCGGAACGTTTGCGGACGCCCGTCGTATTCTTTCACGCCGAACATGATGCATGGGTCGATCCGGCATCCATTCACACAGTAGAACATGCGATCGGACCGTATGTACGGCACTCATATGTCGTGCCTGGCGCATTGCATCGGCTTCAGGAAAGCCCGCGCAAGGCACGAGCCGTTTATCGTCAGATCACCAGCTGCTTTCAGCAGGAGTTATGGCCGGATCATCTCGTGGAGCAGGTCATGGAACCTTCTCATCGAGAGATCGGGTTGCAAAATCGGATTGAGCGTGAACGCGGCAAGGGGCGGCGATCGATAGGGAAGTCCGATCATGTGGCATTTTGGAAAGACTACTTGCATAATTTTCAGACGATACCCAACGTGGCAGACTTCTGGCGGCTCATGGACCAGGTTTATCGTCTGATGGGCGATTGTCATCGCGGTGAACGGATATTGGATGCGGGCTGCGGGAACGGCAACTTCGGCGTCTTCCTTCAATTGAATCAGGCATTTCGGCAACGTTACGCCAGACGGGGCGACTTCCGTTCCCCGGACTATGTCGGCGTAGATTTTGTGCCGGCTGCTCTGAGCCAGGCGATGGCCAATTTCGAAGAGGTCGGGGCTACGTTGCGAAAGCAGTTTCCTATAGGATTGCGAGCATACTCGCCGATGTCGATGCGGACATGTCGGGCCGATTTGGAGTGGTCGCTGCCCTTTCCCGATCAATGCTTTGACCGGGTCGTGTGCAATCTGGTGATCGGGTACGTGCGCGACCCGCTCTTTACATTGCGCGAATACCTGCGTGTGCTGGCTCCACATGGTCGGTTGGTCATCTCAAATCTCAAGCCTTATGCGGATCTATCGGCCATCTACCGTAGCTTCGTGGAGACCGCTCGGACGCCGGATCAAGTGGAAGAAGGCCGCCGTCTCCTCGACAATTCTGGTAAAATCAAGGCGCGCGAAGGGGAAGGCGTCTTTCATTTTTTCCACCAAACTGAATTGGAAAATCTGTTGCAGGCGGCTGGTGTCACTGATTCGCGCGTCTATTCCACGTTCGGAAACCAGGCCCTTATCGCCGTAGCGGAAAAGGGCATGGCGCAGATGACCGTGGCCGCATGATCGCATGTACCCGACTATGCCGGAGTGTCTGATATGAAAGTGCTCGCGTTCAGCGCGCTGGTGAATGCGCTGGCGGCCACAGGGCTCGGGATTTTCGTATATTTTCGAGATCCTGCAGCTCCGCGCAACCGAATCTACGGGCTATACTGCTTGAGTATCGCGGTCTGGAGTGTGTTTTATTGCGGCTGGCAGCTCACCGAGTCCAAAGATCTTGCTCTCAGCCTTCTTCGGCTGGTCATGGCCGGCGCGATCCTTATCCCCATTCTATACTTTCACCACACAGTCACATTCCTCGATATCGCGGCTCGCCATGCCAAAGCTTTGAAAATCGGATACACCCTCGCTGTATGTTTTCTTGTGCTTGATACGACGCCCTGGTTCGTGGCGGGTGTTCGGCCCGCGATGTCCTTCTCGTTTTGGCCGGTTCCCGGTGTCTTTTTCCATCCGTTTCTCATGTATTTTTCCTGGTACGTCGTCTATGCCACGTTACTCGTGGGGGTAGCGCTTCGTGATGCCAATGGAATTAGGCGGCATCAGTATGCGTATATGCTGGCCGCCAGTATCATCGGGTATTCGGGCGGAGCGACCAATTTCCCTCTGTGGTATGACGTGCCGTTGTTGCCGTACGGAACGGTACTTATCACAATGTATACGGCATTGATGGCCTACACCATCGTCCGGTATCGGCTGATGAACATCAGCGTCGTACTGAACAAAGGGCTGGGATACGCCATCGTCCTCGCCATCATCGTGGTGGCAACCTCCATCGGCGCAATCCTCAGCAATCGCGCCACAGGCCATTCCACCCCTCCATTATTAGCCGGGACTCTTTTCTTGATTTGCGGCCTGTGGGTGCTCAGCAATAATCCGCGTTCCGCGTCCAATATCCTTTTCAGCGGAGTGTGCGGCACAGCCTGTCTTTGGCTGTTCGGCTGTTTTATGCTGTTCTCGACGTCCAACGAGGAGGAAGCACTCTTTTGGATGCGGGTTATTTATAGCGGCATTGTGTTTTTGCCCGCCCTGACGTATCACTTCGCGCAAAGCCTTATCGGAGGCGCTTCGGACGACCGATTCATCATATGGAACTATGCGGCCGGCATCATATTCTTCGCTCTAATGTCGACCTCGTATCTCTTCGAAGGACAGTACGTATATTACTGGGGGCGATATCCCAAGGCGGGAACTCTTCATCCTCTGTTGGTTGTCTATGTGTTGTCCGGCGGTTGTGCGACGATCTATCGGCTCTATCAAGGTTATCGGCTGCATGTCGGATCATCGCCAATGCTGGGATCCCAGCTGAAATATACCCTTGCGGCCCTGGCCCTTGGATTCACCGCGTCCCTCGATTTTTTGCAGAACTATGGCGTGGGATTTTATCCCGTAGGTTATTTGATGGCGGGTCTCTCGGTCACGGTGGTCGCGTATGCGATTGCCAAGTACGAGTTGATGGACGTGTCATTCGTCCCAAGTCGCCCCAAGGTCATGCTTTCGATCAAACTGATGGGGTTGATTCCGGCCTATCTGGTAATCCTGCTCGTCATTCGAATCTTTACCGGAACCTTCCACTATTTGCTGGCCGGGGTGCTGTTTGCTCTGTTTGTCATCGTATCCAGCGGATTGGCCAATCTTCAGAAAGGTGTGGAGCGGGCTATTGGGCAGACGCTGTTTCGCGAACGATATGATGCCTACGATACCCTGGTGCAATTTTCAAAATCCCTCGTGGCGATCCTCGAATTGAAATCACTCACGAAGGAAATCGTCCAAACGTTGGCGCGAGTGATGAATATCAAAACGGCGTCCGTGTATGTCCTCGACAAGGAGCAAGGCATCTACAGCTTGACCGCATCATATGGGTTCAGTGTCCGTGACCCATCGGCAGCTACAGTTAAAATGGAGAGCGATTTTCCCAAGGTATTGTTGCGGACGGAGACAGCGCTGGTCCGGGAGGAAATAGAATATGATAGGGCAGACATTGAATATCTGCGGTTGCTCGATACTTTGCACGCCTTGGAGTCGGAGGTCTGTATTCCTCTGGTAAGTAAGGAACGGCTGGTCGGATTCTGCAATCTGGGACGCCGCTCAAACCATAGTATGTATTCGACCGAAGAGCTAGGCCTCCTCAGGACTCTGGCGCAACATGCCGCCATTGCGATCGATAATGCATTGCTCTATGAAGACTTACGACGATCGCAGTTGCTGATGCGACGCACCGATCGATTGCGTTCACTTGAAACCATGGCCGGTGGGTTTGCTCATGAAATCAGGAACCCGCTCACATCCATTAAAACGTTTGTCCAATTAGCGCCGGAACGACGTGACGACGTGGAGTTTATGGAGCAGTTCAGCCAGGTGGTATGTGAGGACGTGGAACGAATCGAACGGCTGGTTCACGAGATCCTTGATTACGCGCGATACATGACCCCGAAGCTCACCCAGGAAAGCTTAAACGACGTCGTCGCATCATGCCTGTATTTTATCGAGGTGAAGGCGAGCAGCAAGGCCATCACGATTCAAAAAGAGTTGTCCGGCGATCTGCCGTCCGTGAAGCTGGACCGGCAACAGATTAAACAGGTGCTGCTGAACTTGTTCATCAACGCCATGGAAGCGATCGGCGGCGATCAGGGAGGAAGGCTTTCTGTTCGCACACGCAAACTGGTTAAATCAGCCAACGAACCTTGGGTTCAGATCGAAGTGGAGGATACCGGGCCGGGTATTGCTCCGCGGGATCTCGATCACATCTTCGATCCGTTTTATACCACCAAGCATGAAAGCGGAGAGCGGGAGGGGACGGGACTCGGCCTTACCATCGCGCACCAGATCATTCAAGAGCATGGCGGTTACTTTGAGGTGTCAAGTGAGGTAGGGCATGGCACGAAGTTCATGGTCAATCTTCCCGCCAATCCACCCATGGCAGAATGGCATACTGCGCCACCTGCTTACGAGGAAGGAAGAAAGCTCGCTGGAGCGTTTCTCGTTCGTCCGCATTCGGCGTTGGATGAAGAGTTTGGGAAGCCACCATCCGTGATTAAAGCCAACCCATAATCGCGCTATGTTGAATGCCTTCGGACCTGTGCCAATTACACATCCGAAGCGGTGATCCTCCTGGGAGGAACAATCCCTGCCCTTGGACTATCTGTTATCCATATTGCGCTTGCGCAGACAGCTGTTCCACAATCCGATTTTCCACCCAAAACCGATCTTCCGCAGGACGATGCCTCTGAAAAAATCCACAGTGGCCACCGTAGCGTGGCATCACTAAGGTAATGTTTGGATTGTGCCTAATCGACGGTGAGTTGAACATGGAGGCCGGAATGAACGGATCATCTTGTGCCGTAAAAATGACGGTCGGAACACGGATGTCGCCGATGACATGGCAAGCACCCGAACGATTGTAATAGTCTGCTACTCCCCGGTAGCCCCCGTCTGGTGCTGTGTACACATCATCGAAGGCGCGAATCGTCTGAATGTGGGCCAATGCAGTTGTGTTCCAACGGCCGGGGCAGAGACTAGCTTTTCGCATCACACGAGACTTCAGGCCCTTCAAGAAATAGTCATGGTAAAGTTTGTTGACCGGCTGTTCGAGTGCCTGTATGCACTTCGTGGGATCGATATTCGGACTGACGACCATGACACCACAAAGAGAAGGCAAGGCGGTTCCAACCTCGCCGGCCATCTTCAAAGCCAAGTTTCCACCCATGGAATAGGCTACGAACCACACTCTGCGTAATCCGTCCAGGACGGTCAATTCCTTCACAATGGTTTGGAAGTCATCACTGAGCCCGCTGTTGTATAAACTGGGGGATAAAGCTTCAGTTCCCCCGCATGTCCGCTGGTTGAGCCGAATGACATTGAACCCCGCCGTCCACCCTTTAACGGCAAGTCCTGCCATGTAATGGGATTCGCTGGAACCTTCCAATCCATGCAGCAACAGCATGGTCGGCAACTCAGTGCGATTGGGCTGCCAATGGCAATATCCGCGTAGTTGCGTATCAGGCGCCACGGTGAACAAACGGGGTTCGACAGGCAATGGAGTCAGGATGTTTCCTCGGGGCCAGAATTTTGGGAAAATGGTCATTCTGTGGCAATCGCGCAACCAGGAAGGTGGTATAAACGGAAGCGGTTTGACCATCGAGCTATCATACAGAAACTCATCGACGAACGAACCCTCATAGGAAAAACCTATGGCGGATAAATTCAGAAGGGCGAGGCAGCACTGTCTACTAAGGAAGCGCCACGCGGTAAATATTCGGCTGCAACCGGGGGTGGCGTTAGAGCCCTCTTCCGTTGCGTTAAACAAATGGGTAGGTTATTCCGATGATTGCAACGGCTGCCTGTCGTATTGTCGCTGGTGTTTAAAAGGTCAGAGGCATCATGTGACAGATAGGGCGTATTGGCAGGCATGCCAAAGACACCCTATTGTTCTATAATTGGCTCCCCG
>JAJFBJ010000198.1 GCA_020697375.1 Nitrospira sp.
AAGAGAACAGTGTCGTCCTCTCGCCAGGCTCGATTTGAGGACAACGACGTCCTTTTAGCTCCCAGACGAGCTAAAGGACGTTTTTTTTGCCTTAACGAGATCAAAGAGGAGGCCTGCAAGTGAATTGGACAGATGCTGCAAGATTATTATGCTTAAGCTTGATCCTCGGAGGATGCGCTTCATACAGTTCACAAGATGCGGTCATCAAAGAAGCTCTGCAAGAAAGGGAAGAGGCTTATCTACGGTTGGCGAAGGCCATTACATCTTACTGCTCGGTGAGCACTGAAACTCTCGATGCAAGACAAGCCTGCATTGTGGAGCGACGACTTCCCCTGCTTCAGTTTCAAAAAGGTCTGCAGATACTTCCTATGGGCCCATCTTGATTCTCTTCCACACTCCTCCAATAACGGCGAGCGCCTGCGGTACACGTCGGCAGACCGCGGCTTAGTTCACCATGTTGTGAGGCAGTTGACTGCGATACTCTCGTGCCAGTTCCTCAGCCTTTTGCGCTTCTGCCGAGTATTGCAGCGCGAGCTCATGTTGACGGCTTACCTGTTCAGCATCATGCCCAGCTTGTGCGCTTTTTAATGCCGCCTCATGTTCATAACGTTGAGCTAGGGCACTCAACTGCTCAGCTTGCTGCCGATACTCGAATGCCATAGTTTTGATACATGAATAATCCATTCCGCAAGGCGCCAAACTGGTTTGCTGCGTCTCTCCCGTGCCCATTGCACAGGCGACCATGAAGGTTCCACCCAAAAGCACGCTGCCCCGAAGTATGAGATGTGATGGCTTCATAACCTTCTCCTCCTTTAGTCAGCGATGCTCATTCGCAACCTATCGACATCATAACACCCTTTGCTATTCGCAAACTTAGACCCAAAAATAATTAGCCCTCATCTGATACCACCGACAGGCCAAACCAGCCCCATCTAGCCCCATGTCGCGAGCATCCTGTTTTGTGCTTCTTGTGGGGGTTGTCTGAGGTTGGACTTTGGGAAATTCGTAAACCGCAGGTCAATTCTCGTACAGTCTCTGTCACCAGTTTCAGGATCTCGCCTCAGTTTCCTTTCCGGCAGCTCTGCATCTGGTAAGTTCGAGAGTGTTCGAGATGAAAAGGGTGAGCAGGTGTCACGCCTCACTCACCCTCGTTGTACTAACCAGGTGCCTCAACTCTCCAATTCACCGCTCACTGGACACAGCTGCCATTGGTTCTGACTGAATTGCGACGTACTTCGTTCCAGCCGCTTGGGACAAGTTCTTACGAGCTTCACGAACAAAGTCAGTCGCTGAACGCACGGCAGCATCTTCACGGGGTGTGCCTGTGAGTTCCTGAGGATCTACGGCCTGGGGGGAACGAGCAGCCGGGCCTTGCGTCGACCCTTGAGGAAGACTCAAGGCTTTTCTCAAATTGGCAATTCCTTCATTCAAGCCAGGCACATTGCCTGCACGCTGTGCCTCATGGGCTCGCATCAACGACATCTTGGCATGTTCCAGTAGTTCTGCATCCTGTCCCATGTTGCCTGCAATTTCAGCGTCACGGGCATGCTCGATAGCCTTGTCGATATGGAGGCCGAAGAAGTGATTCTCCTTTTGGATGTAATACACACTTCCTGGATCGGTCACCACGCCCAAGTCGGGCGGTGCGGCCGCAGCATACGAAGCTGATGCAAGGACCAGGACAAAACTTCCCGCGCAGCTTAAGGTAAACTGTTTCTGTCGCATGGCTCCCTCCTTGGTGAACGTTCTACATCCCGCTAGATGGCGCTGGGTGACCCTCCGCAAAGCAAGCGCGCCTTCACCGCCCGCTACCAGCTCCAACCAGACAGGCCACACCAGCCCATCTGGGAACCATCGCGGATCGCGGAATCAGTAGGCAAACTCGCTTGTCCTTGCCGTCTGTCCCGGGACCGCAATGCCGTAGTCTTGGACCGGTGTCACCATTAACGAGAAATTGAACAGTTCATCCGCGGCTACCTCGCTGATGCCATGATCTCGCTGACGCAGCATTTGAAACCACTGGCCCATTTCCCTCTTGATCGCCTTCTGATCCCCGCGCTGAACAGCGTCCCGCACCACTTCCAACTTGTGGCTGTACGGTTGCCAGTTGGCGTTGGGATAGTTGGTCTTATAGAACGACATCGATTTGGCGACCTCGTCGATCCAAGCTGTGTCCGCTCGGGCAATTCCGGCGGCCCAGAGTAGGCCGAGGAGCCCGACCACCAGCATGACCCCAATGAGCGTCTTCATGCGAGTCCTCCTTCCTCGCCCTTGCCGTTCTCGAGCAATCACAAGACCCAGCTGGAATTAGTACACGTCATATCCCGGTGCGCAGTACACATGGTTAATGGCATTCTTCCATGGTCCGCACAGCGGCCTACGATCTGGCATGACTATGGAGGACTCCGAATCAGGAACGCCCATGGGGTGTTCAACGTCTGTCGAAATTTCTGAAGCAATTCGACCATCGGAGACATCGGAGGATGGCCGCTCAGCACGCTCTTTGGCAGTGTCTTTATTGAGGTCAGTTAACGGAGCAACCGTCATGCCGTCTTTCTGATCGAATGCCGCTGTCTCTACCGCATACACCGAAGGACTCAGCGGCCATGAGCACAAAACTGCGAACGTTGCCAATGCCATCACGTTATAGATTGAGTATTTCACCGCTGCACCTCCATCGTTGTGCGGTGCACACACCGTGCATCGCGACACATGATCAGCACTGGTCTGATCATAAGAGCCCTCATCGGGCAGAGCCTATTGCCCGGTGGATGGAATTTGACTACACCGAATGGGTGAGGAAGCAAGCAAAGGTGATGCGCTAGGATTCGTGGAGGTAAGCGAGGATGGCCTCAACTCGGCCTGTGACGGCTAATTTCTGATAGATATGATGGAGATGGGTCTTCACGGTGTCCACCGACACGCAGAGCTGATCGGCGATCAACTTATTTCCCAGTCCAGCTGCGGCATAGGCCAATATCTGCTTTTCCCGCTCGGTCAGCCGCGACAATCGCGAACCCTCCTCTCCCTGAGCCTGTGTCATGGCGGCCACTGCGCCGCGCGCGAACCGGTCGGGCATGAATGGGGACAACACCGTCTCGCCCCGATAGGTGGCACGAATGATTCGCAAGAACTCGGTATGGTCCGCGTCCTTTAAGATATAGCCGGTCGCCCCTGCCTGGACGGCGGCGATAATTCTTGTGTCCTCGTCATGAACGGACAGCATCAGGATCTTCATCTCCGGCAGACAGGTTCGAATGAGCTTCGTGGCGGCAACCCCATCGAGTCTTGGCATATCGACGTCCATCAGAATGAGCGCGGGCTTCAGTTTCATCGCACACTCAAAAGCTTCCCGACCGTCCGTCGCTTCACCGACAACACTGAGATCCGGCTCACGATCGAGAAGCAGGCAGAGACTCTGCCGGAACAACCGTTGATCTTCAGCAATGAGCAACGTGATCGGCATGGCAGGCATCCTCGAGGGGCAGTTCGACTGTGAATACGGCGCCACCCTCCGGCCGATTGGCCGCACGAATCTGTCCATGGTGGGCCTCGACAACGAGTCGGCAGAAGTACAAACCTAGTCCTCGTCCGATTCTCCCGTCCTGGCGACCATAATGCTGGAAGAACATCTCGAAGATGTGAGGAAGTTCGTTAGCATCGAGGCCCGGACCTTCATCTTCCACGGAAAGCCATACGATACCCAGTTCCGACGGGCTCGGGATTTGGTGCCAGAGAGAAATGACGATAGTACCCCCAATCGATGAAAACTTGACCGCATTGTGAACGAGATTAATCAGAGCCCGCTCGAGGCGTCGACGATCCGCTTTGATCGAGATCGCCTCATCAGGCAAGGAGAGCTGAATCTTCATGCGTCGAGCCTCTACCTCGGGTCGAAACAGGCGAACCACTTCATGCACAAGGTCGTGTAGAGAGCAAAAGGAAGTCATTAACGGAAGTCCAGAGTAATGTTCCTGGTAGACATCCAACATATCGTTGATCATGCCTTGCAATAACTCGATCGTGAACTGAAGATCCTCACACCATCCCCGGACTGGCGCTCCCTGCAATTCAGACCGGTGCCCCATAAGCTCCAGCGTCTTCTTCACTCCAGCCAGGGGATTACGGATATCATGGGCAAACATCGAGGCAAACTGGCTCAACGAGGCCAGCCGCTCTGATTGAAGGAGTTGGTCGCGAAGCTGTTTCTTCTCGGTCCAGTCGGTCAACTGAATCATGACCGATTCCGTAGTCTCAAGCGGGACAAGATCGACCTGCATCACGAAATCACCACCCATCGGCGCGGGAACTAGCCATTCTTCCGTGGATCGCTCGATGCCACTGTCGAAAACCTCTTCAAGTAACGCGCGAAGCCGTGGCTGATCTTTAGCACGGAACAGCTCAAACACTGAGGTACCGACAAGTCGAGTTGCCGGTTGCCGCAGTTTCATTTCTCCGCGCCGATTCAAATCGCGAATCGTGCCTGCGCGATCCACAAGCAGCCGCAAGTGCATCGAATGGTTCCACACCATACGATAATGCTCTTCGGAGCGGGCCAGGTCGCGATTAGCCTCCTGAAGTCTTTGAACATGTTGCCGACTTTCTTGTGTGGCCTGAGTTAAGCGAAAAGTCAACTCGTCGAAGCTGGCAGCTAATGCGTCGATTTCCTCAATGCCGCTTCGAGTGGCCGAAGGTCCATGACCGCTTTCACAGGGAACGTCCAGTGTGCGCATACGCTGCATCAGCGCATGAATGGGTCGAGCGATCCGCCTGGCGAGACGCCAACGGAGCATGGCAACTAATCCGATCGCGGCGACACCAAAGAAGGCGAGCCGTTCGGTCAAGGCGAGGAGGGGAGCGTTGATCTCGTCCGGATCCTGCTGCACCAAGACTGCCCAGCTACCTTGCAATCGAATATCCGAGCGCAGTCGTACCGGCGCAAGTCCGACAATTCCCTCAGCTCCCTCGTGCGTATCGGTGGCAACTTCTTTCCACATCGCGTTTGATACGTATTTGAGTGGATCGCCCGTCAGCGAGTCGGACAGCGCCAAGGGCACGTGAAGCGATGGATCACGCAGCAGGCAGGCCACAACCGTACCGCGTTCGTTCAACAGCATAATATGGCCAGTTCGACCAATGCGGCCCTCCAATACCGACCTGAGCAAGTGTTCACGTCCGAAGACGACCTTCAAGGCACCAACGATAGTCCCCTCCGCCTCGCGGATCGGCACGGCCACTTCCCAATACCACCGTCCGGTTTCATCTCGGGTCAGTGTCCCAGCCCATGCGCGTTCTTCCTTGAAGATGACCGGCCACCATGGTTGCTGACGGTAGTGCGCGTTCGTGGTCGCGCTAATCGCATCGCCGACTGCTCGTCCTTTCTGATCCACAATCACCATGGACGTGAAATAGCGCTGCTGCTCCTCCCGGATCCGTCGGAGATCCGACGCATCGAAGGTTACGCGGGCACCATCTCGCGCAGCCGCGCGAATAATCGGCAGCCCCCCGAGTCGCTCTATCCATTCGATTTCTTTTGTGAGGAGGAGCCCGACGTTACCGGCACTTTGCCGCGCGAGTTCTTGGAAAGTGACGCCGACGGTATAACGAAGAGAGGTCTTGGCATGCCAGTAGGCATATACCAACCCGATCGTACCCAAGAGGAGACCGATCGAAAGAACGGAGAGCGTGATCGAGCGTTCGAGGCTGACCCGCTTTCTCATGGCTCCACCTGATTGAGAGCCGATGGGAGCAACGTCGACAACACACCATCCAACTCCTCCCTGTACCGAATGTCAACAGGCCTGTAGGGAGGACCCCGTAGGTTGGAGTCCATTTAACCGGCCATCAACCGTCTGTCCTATATCACTGCATCATCGTGTGGCAACATCCACAGTGAAACTTGGCAATTCGCGTGGGTAGCACGCGAACAAATTGTCGCGCAGAGACACAATGTCCATGACACACGCGAAATTCCTAATG
>JAJFBJ010000066.1 GCA_020697375.1 Nitrospira sp.
CCAGTACCAGCCCTCCCGTGACGGATGTTCTACTGTCCACTTCATATCCGAATCCTACGGAGAAGAGTGGGCTGGAACAAGTCGGACGCATTATTACGTGCTAACCCTGTCGTGAATAGCGTCGTGAAATGAGTGGGGAAAGAGGGGAAATTCTGGGGAAAGTGGGGGAGAGGTTCAAATGCTCTCCCCACCTGTGTTCATGCGGTTGTTATCGTGTTTTCAAGGGGTTCGTGAAGGCTCTCTCAGAAGGTTTAGGAAACCGCTGCTCTATCCAACTGAGCTACGGGGGCCGGCTTATTTATCATTGGGTTGATACTCTATTGGCTCACTGATGAATTGTCTAGTGTCATTACCCTGTCCGCTTGCTGGAGACATTTATCCAACTTTGCAGCCGCTAAGATCAAGTCGCGTTCTTCATGGAACTGCAGCGTTTCCACATCTTCTGATTTGGGTCTATGATCCTCATAGCAGTGGCCCTGTCGGCTCCGGCACGTCGAAGATTCGTGGAAGCACAGCGCCGAAGATCGTGAAACCGCCTGGGCTGGAAGGAGGTTCTAACGGCATGTCCTTTTCTTAACGGGGGACCTTGCAGGATACCACTAGAACGCCCCCCTGGAGCGGGTCAGTTCGAGGAGCTGTCACACCTCTTTCTCCAGGTCGCTCATTGGCGCCAACGCCAGCGTAAACCGAAATGAGCTTCCCTGTCCCACAGTCGAGTCCACCCAAATGGTTCCGCTGTGGGCTTCCATAATCGACTTCGCGATGAACAGGCCTAAGCCCAAGCCTCCTTCGGCCTTATTGAGCTGCGAGAATTTCCGGAACAGCTTCGGTCGATCCTGTTCAGCAATGCCTGGCCCCGTGTCCGTAATGGAGACGGTCACCCGCGTGTGGTCTTGTTGTGTAGCGAGCGAAATCGTGCCCCCGGCGGGCGTGAACTTGATCGCGTTTCCGACAACATTCGAGACCGCCTGGACGAGCCGGTCATAATCCACTGACACCCACAGTGGCTCGGGAAAGAGATCGGTAACCAGGGAGCAAGACTTGTTGATCGCGACCGGAGAAAACAGCTTCGCTGTGTCCTGCAGAAGCAGGCGGAGGTCCGCTGGTTTCAAATCAAGCGTCACCCTCCCATGCGCGAATCGTTCAATGTCCAATATGGAATCAACCATGCGACTCATGAACGCCGCATTGTCCTCCATGGCCGAGACCTGCTTGATGACATCAGCTCGGTCCCATGAATCTCCCGATAGCTGTCTTCGCAGCACTTGCGCGCCGATCGAAATGGCAATGGCTTGATTTTTCAGGTCGTGACTGATCATTCCCAACACTTGCTCTCGATCGGTCAGTTCTTCTCTGGTGCTACGATGACGCGCCTGCTCTTCCTCGAAATGCCGCGTCGCATACTGTGAGGCGCCGGTCAACGCACTCTCGTTCATGGCACAGATCGTTGTCTGTTCGCTGACGCTCGCTTGACAGGAGTGCTTCCACCAATAGTTGTTTTTCGCGCC
Organism: Nitrospira sp.; assembly: GCA_020697375.1. The sequence goes on from JAJFBJ010000066.1 coordinate 1,509, forward strand.
GCTCTCGCCGTAAGTTGGAATCCTCTAGCTCGCGTTCTTTACTGATCGCGTTATCCGACTGCTCGCGCTCCGCCATCACCACGAACTTGTCGCCTTTTGCGGTCCGTGCATGGTCATCTGTTACATGCCGATCATGTGCCGCTCGGTCTCGGGCTCGAGTTTCGTCCGCCATCCGACGGTCTGTGGCGATGGCTTCAGTCGTTTCCCTTTCTACTTCCCTATGTCTGCGTTCCAAGTGGCTGTCAGTCTTCTTGCGCTCATCCGCAAGGCTCTTGTCCGTCTCGGCTCGACTTGATTCCGACTCTTCATCCCTAGCGGCCATCCTTCGAAAACGACTACCACCGGTCTGAGGCGAGATACCAAGGCAGCGTTTCTGGCGAGACGGTTCACTGGATCCACACCAACGGCCCTGGTCCTTCGCACCTCGGGCAAGCTCTTGCTCCCACATTGGTGACCTTTCTCACCTTCACGGTAGGGAGGTGAAACAGTTTGTCGAGGCATGCAAGGCAGTAGATCTTCTTGTGCTCTGCAGTGAAGGATATTGGCGGATGATGGTTCGCAGAGCTCGCACAAATGAATTGGCCGGAAACATCCTCGTGCACCCCAGTATCACTCCCGCAGACGTTGCGCCGACCCAATCTCGTCATTCCCGGTCCTCTTCTACAGCTCCATCCTCTGGAACGTCTTTGCCTTTGTTGAACGAATCGGCGGCGGGATCCTACGCGGATTGGGAGGAGACGACAAGACAGAGAAAGTCCTACGTAGTGATCCAGCGCACCGGCAACCTCGTGCTGCTGCTCGCCTTCTGTTTCCTGTCCTTCGCATATTGGGCGAGCCGGTAAGGCAATGAGCTAGGGTTTTTCCTAGCTTATGGCATCGACCGCCGAGAGTAGGCTATGCGACGCAGTTGAGATGGGCCGGCTGGACGCAGTAGAAAATGGGGCCGGCTGATTGGCTGGTGTTGTCGCCGTCCTCACGCCTCATTTCATCGGGAATGCAGTAATATTTCCTGTTCGCGACGCTCGTCGCACAAGTTGAGGGGAGATGAAACAATGGTTGCTCAGGATCAGGTCATCTCAGCATTTGCGTGGCCGTTTAAATCCTTAGCTAGACGGATGCTTGGCGAGCGACTCTACCAACAGGCTCGAGTCACATTGCTGCGTGAGCCTGGTGGGCTTGGTCTCGACTGGACCTGGGGAAACTCTCTGCGCCGAATACATCCGATCAGGCGTGATTTCGGTTGGCAGGCCGGGCAACCCATCAACCGCTATTACACCGAGAAGCACTTTCTTGCAGAGTATCAGGGCGATATTCGGGGGCGGGTGCTGGAGATCGCAGATAACCGCTATACCCTGCAATTCGGCGGCGGCAGGGTTACGGCATCCGATGTGCTGGGGTTTCCCGGCTGCTCCGGCGTGACCATTCAAGCTGATCTGACCCATGCCGACCATGTGCCCTCCGCCATCTTCGACTGTGCCATCCTCACCTTCACCCTCAACGTGATTTTTGATGTACGCGCGGCTCTCTTGTCGCTGGAACGCATTCTGAAACCGGGGGGCGTCGTGCTGATTGTGGTGCCCGGCATAAGCCAAGTATCCCGGTACGATATGGACAAGTGGGGCGAATACTGGCGCTTTACTTCATTGTCGATAAAACTTCTGCTTGAAGAGGTCTTTCAGCCGGCGGATGTGACGGTGAAGACCTATGGGAATGCCTTGTCTGCGATGGCGAGTTTGCAGGGCCTGCTTTCCACGGAATTATCCCAGAAGGAACTTGACCATTGGGACCGCGACTATGAACTGGTCATCGGAGTGCGGGCCGTAAAGCGGTCGCAGAAGTGACTCATTGACGTGCGATCGGATCTAGACTTTTGACCGCTTCCCGGGGACGTCGGCGGACAGCTCTGCCATGGCCTCTTTCAATCTCATCCTGGAGCCTTCACACCTGATTTGATCCCCTGGAGAGATGAGCCTGGACGACGTGAGCTTCCAGGGGTCTGCCTAGTGTGCAGCCACATGAGCGCTACGTAATGTGATGAGTGAAGAAGCGGCGGCAAGCGTCCTAAGGCTCGGTTCAATCACTCTTATCAAGAGGTGCTACGGTGCGTACAGCCGGCAGGGGATGGATCATAGCATGCGGGTTCCTGGGAGCTTACGTGGCGAGCGCGTTGTTCGGAGCAGGGCAGACTCCCGTCCAAGCGGAGAAGCAAAGCGGCGAGAAACATCCGATGGAAAGTTCTGCGATCGAAACGACGAAGGAAAAGGGATTCGACGGCGTGGATTTTTCCTATGACCTGTTCGGCGCTCCCCCCGGTCAGTCGGCCACGCAGCTTGCGGAAAAGGTCATGGCCAAAGACATCGAAGAAAAGCCCAAAGTCATGGCTAAGCAATCCAAACTGCTGAAGGACCGCTATAAGATGGATTGCAAGACCCACCCGGGTGTCACGATGACTAAGGGAAAGGCGCAACCGATCGGGCCCACTGTTCAGCTTAAGGAAGGGATGACCTGGGAAAAATTGTCGCAAATGGATGCGGACGAAATCAGGAAGCAGAAAGCCTTTCCTGGTGGATTCATGCGCTTACCGCATGTCAAGCATGCCGTGGGTGGCATGGTCTTTCCTCAGCGGCAGATTGAAGAGTTTCCCCGGCTCGAACGGTTTGATGTGGATTTCGACCTTCCCGACTGCTTCCTTCCTGAATTTCCTCCCCCGATTTTTTTGACGACCCATCCGGAATTGGGCGACGTCTCCCAAGGCGAAGTCTTGAATGCCGACAATTTCGATCGGCTCTTTCGCGGGCTGGTTACTCCCGTTCAGCTGGATGGCCTAAGGATGTTGGTCACGCAGTTCCCACAAGAGGAATTCAACCTGGGCCCCGATCGTAAGTCCCCCAAACCAAGCTTGGGAGTCGCCTGTCTGGATTGCCACGTGAATTTCCATACGACAGGACAATTCCATTTGAATCCCGATACACGGCCTCAATTGGATCGGTTGCGGCTGGATAGCACGAGTATTCGGGGCATGTTCAATCAGCAGATTCACGGCTCGAAACGGAGCCTGCGCTCGGTGGAAGACTTCACGGAATTCGAACAGCGCACGGCCTATTTCAACGGCGATCAGATCCGGGCCATCAAGAAAGGCATGAACGTCATCGATCGCCTGCAGGTCGCGCACATGGCGCAGATGCAGAATATGATCGATTTTCCTCCCGCTCCGAAGCTGGATCCCATGACGGGGCGGCTGGATCGTACGCGCGCCAACCAACAGGAAATCACCGGCGAGGATTTGTTTTTCGGCAAGGCCCGTTGCGCGGTATGTCACCAACCTCCGGCCTATACCGATCACATGATGCACGATCTGTTTCTGGAGCGGTTCGGCGCCGAAGCGGACGGGCCGATCAAGTCCTTTGCCCTCCGCGGCATCAAGGACTCGCCGCCCTATTTCCATGATGGACGATTGCCGACCCTGGAGGATACTGTGGAGTTCTTCAATGTTGTGGGAGGGCTCAAACTCAACCGTGAAGAAAAGGCCTCGCTGGTGGCGTTTTTGCGAACGCTCTAGCAGGATGGAAACAGGCTCGACTGTCTGGAGCCTGCTCACGTTCTAATTGGTAACCGAAGAACACTCTGCCTGCATTGTCACAAGCCCAATCGAAAACGATCGGAAAGGAACTATGATCAACATCGGAACAGTCATTCCAGACGGAACCTATCAAGCCTATCACGAAGACAATATCCGGCCGGTGAAGCTCGATGAGTATCGCGGGCAATGGCTGATCCTCCTGTTTTACCCGGGGGATTTTACCTTTGTCTGTCCGACGGAGCTTGCCGAGATGGCCCGGTTGTATCCGGAGTTCAAAAAACTCGAGGCGGAAGTCTGCGGGGTGAGTACTGACTCCGCCTATGTGCATAAGGCCTGGCATGATACATCCCCGGCGCTTCGATCCGTATCCTTCCCGCTCCTGGCCGATACCACCGGCTCGCTCAGCCGCGGATTCGGCGTGTATCTCGAGGAGGAGGGTGTCGCGTTGCGCGGAACCTTCCTGATCGATCCCGAGGGAATCCTGCGCGCCTATGAAGTGCATGACAACAGCATCGGGCGGAATGCCGGAGAGATGCTGCGAAAACTGCAGGCGGCCATCCGTGTGCGAAACGGTGAAGGAGAGGTCTGTCCCGCCAATTGGCAACCGGGAGAATCGACGATGACTCCGAGCCTGGACTTGGTAGGGAAAATCTAGCGGGATGCGAAAAAGTCCGCCGCTTGCGTTCTCGCCTCGCTCGGAGGCTTCAAGAGGTAGCAGGTTCTTCCTTTGAGCATCCCGCGGCCATCCGGAACATCGCACTACCTACTAGGCCGGATCTCCAGGCGGTCGGTTCCACGCGCTGCCTTGAGCCATGGTGATGACGTCGAATGCCGCTCGCAGCCCGCTTTCCACGGCGCCGTTCATATAGCCTTGCCAGCGGAAACTGGTATGTTCCCCGGCGAAGAAGCAGCGTCCGTGAGGCTGTGTCAGCCATTGACGAAGCGCAGGGTCATAGGCCGTCGTGAAGGCGGCATATCCACCACCCGCCCAGGGATCGTTCTCCCAGGTAATCTGCTTGAAGTTCAGCAAAGTTCGAGGCGCCGGTCCCAGCCAGTGGAGCGCAGAGAGGATTCGTTCGATGCCGCCTGCGGCCATGGATTCTTGCGTGGCGTTGCTGGCGTTCCCGCCGGCCAGCAAGGTCAGAATGCCCGACCGGCCCGGTTGTTCCTCATTGCCGTCCCACATGGTTCCCACGGGAAAGTCCGTCGCATAGGCCTGCGCCCGACGCCCTCCACGCCAGAATCGCCTTGTGAACTGAAGCAAGGTTTTGGTCGCCTTGCCATAGGAAAGAGCGGTCACAGCCTGTCTGAGCTGCGGCGGAAGGGGAGGGTCGAAGCGAAGGTAGCGAAGGACGCTTGCGGGAACCGCCAGGACAGCATAGTCCGCCCGCAGCCGCGCCTCTTTCCCATTGCGGTGGCGGACGGTGACGAAAACGTTCTTCGGAGATTGGAGAATCTCCACTGCCTCGGCGCCAAGACGAATGTGTTCGCCCAGGAATGCGGACAAGCCCTGCGCCAATTGATCGTTGCCGCCCTTCACGCGGTACAGCTTGCCCTGCCCCGGCGTACCGGCGATGAGTTGATCCACAAGGGAGAGAAGCGGAAGGTCCGCCGGATCAAGCAGGAAGAATCCCCTGAGACCTGTCATCAGTGCGCCCAGTTCCTTGGCAGCGCCGATGCTCCTGAGCCATTCCGCCACAGAAATCTTTGCCAACTGGTGGGCGACAGCGCTGTCCCAACGTTCGTCGGCGAGGCGATAGGCCCGTATCAACGGAGAGAGGCGCCGGTGAAGAACCGGCCACAGCTCTGTCCCGCTTGTGATCAGCGGAGCAGCGCCGCCGGCTTGCTTTCGCGCAAACGCGAAGCCACGTTTGAGGACCGGAACGAGATCCAGGTTGAGATTTCGCGCCAGTCGCTTGATCTCCTCCTGGTCTTCATCGATGAATTCACCTCCCGCTTCGGCATGCTGAGCCGCGGCGAAGCCGTCGCGGATGGTCCAGATTCTTCCGCCGATACGGTCGCGAGCCTCGAGCAGGAGGACGGCGGCGCCGTCGCGAGACAATTCCACCGCCGCGGTGAGACCGGCCAGACCTGCCCCGATAACAATGACCGATCGTCCGCGAAGGCATGGCGCCATTTCAATGTCCTTGCGCTATCGCGCCTGACGCCTGGCCGGTCGCCGCTGCCGGGAGTACCGGGCCGGCGAGATCGTGGCGGCATTCAAGTGAGTGATTCCCATCCATGTCTCTTGAGGGAAGATCTCTTAAGATGGTAGCCACAGCAGGATGACATCCGGCTTGGTTGTTCCGTTTCCATCATGGATGATTGACGGCCATAGGAGCAAGTGAGCTTCATGACAGAATCTCGGCCGTTCGCTCTCGACATAGGCGCGACGCTCGTTCAGGGCGAGGGAGTGCATTTCAAGGTATGGGCTCCCTATGCCAAAGAGGTCGCGGTCAGCATCACCGCCCCCCGTGAAACCATCATTCCTCTGCAACCATGCGGTTCGGGATACTTCGAAGGTCGTTTCAAAACAGGAACCGCGGACGTCCGCTATCTGTATGTGCTGGATGGGGCCAAGACCAGACCGGACCCCGCGTCACGCTTCCAGCCTGACGGTGTCCATGGCCCGTCCGCCGTGATCGATCCCTCGGCATTTCATTGGACTGATAGGCAATGGCAAGGCTTGGGGCTTCAGGATTATGTCATGTATGAGCTTCACGTGGGAACGTTCACGGAGGCCGGGACCTTCGATGCGATCGTTCCATGGCTGCGGTATTTGAAAGAAGAAGTCGGGATCACGGCGATCGAGTTGATGCCGGTCGCTCAATTTCCCGGTACCCGCAACTGGGGGTATGACGGAGTGTACCCGTTCGCGCCGCAGAACAGTTACGGTGGCCCGGCAGGCCTGAAGCGACTGATCGATGCCTGCCATGAACATGGCCTGGCAGTGGTGCTCGACGTGGTCTACAACCATCTTGGGCCGGAGGGTAATTATTGCAATGACTATGGTCCCTACTTTATCGACCGCTATCGGACTCCCTGGGGACAGGCCATTAACTACGACGGCCCCGACAGCGACCCCGTGCGTCATTACTTTGTCAGCAATGCGCTCTATTGGATCCGGGAATACCATGTCGATGGGTTACGGCTGGATGCCGTCCATGGAATTTTCGACTTCGGCGCCAGGCATATCTTGCAGGAGCTGACGGATGCCGTTCACCGTGAAGGGGAACGGTTGGGGCGCCGCGTACAGGTGATCGCTGAGAGCGACCTCAATGACACCCGCGTCATCACAGCCCCGGCGTCCGGGGGACATGGATGCGATGCCCAATGGAACGATGATTTTCACCACGCCCTTCGGGTGGCGCTCACGAAGGAGAACCAGGGGTACTACCGGGATTTTTCCGGCATGGCCGACCTGGTCCGGGCAGTCGAGCAGGGTTTTGTGTACGACGGCCGGTACTCCGAGTCTCGCCGCCGCCGTCACGGTTGTTCCTCCCGCAAGATCTCGCCGGCGCAGTTTGTCGTGTTCTCACAAAACCATGATCAAATCGGAAACCGGGCCGACGGGAAGCGGCTGAGCGCGCAACTCCCGACCGGAGCCCTGCAAGCCGCAGCGGCGCTCGTCCTGCTGTCGCCTACGATTCCCCTGCTGTTCATGGGAGAGGAGTACGGCGAGCAGGCGCCGTTCCAGTATTTCATCGACCATGGCGATGCGGAACTCGTCGAAGCAGTCCGGAAGGGACGGCGGGAAGAATTCGCGCATTTCGGATGGCGGGAAGAAGACATACCGGATCCCGGCGCTGTTTCCACCTTCGAGCGGAGCCGCCTGCATCCCGGTACTTCAGACAGTCGCGCGCGCTGCCTGCTGCGCTGGTATCGCACCCTCATTGAGTTGAGGAAACAATTGCCGGTACTCGGCGCCGGCGTTCCGGGTCGCTGCCATGAAGTCCTGTGGTCCGAGGAAGACAGCGACGTCATGATGGTGCACCGCCGGATGGAGACTGGTCCATCGGCCTTGCTGCTGGTGGGATTCAACCGGTCCGCGAGGCCTTTCATGTTTCGCCGGCCAACCGGCGCTTGGACTTTGAAGGCGAGCGCAGCAGACCGGGAATTTGGCGGCGAGGGAGAGGACCCATTGCCCGCCAGGCTTGACATAGATGGATCGGGGATCAGGATTCAGCTGCCCGCATATGCCGCCGCCCTATTCCTCTCTGCCGGCGACTGATCGTTGCGCCGAGGTCTTCCTAGGGAGTTATCCAGTATGCCGGCCCGGTCGGTTTCGGTATGGTCGAACCTGCGGAATGAAGGGCAGCCTATAAGAAACTTCACGTCGGGGCCGTAAAAATATCGGGAGGAGAGGAGCATGGCGCAAGCAACCGCGAGATCCACCAAACGAAGAAGCACATTACAGGAAACAGGGAATCGCTCCGTCGGCCTTTCCGTCGTCGCGCCGGACGCCAGGGAAGTCTCCGTCGCGGGAGATTTCAACGACTGGAGTTCGGAAAGGCATCCGCTCCACCAGACCGATGAGGGCACGTGGCAAATCACGCTGTCCCTTCCCCCGGGCATCTATCAATACAAATTCCTGATCGACGGCAATCGCTGGGAAGAGGATGAGCGCAACCCCAAGAGATCCGCCAATGAATTCGGCACGACGAATTCGATCCTGGAAGTCGTGTGAGCCCGGTCGCGACTATTCAAGCGGGCCGCAGCATCGCCCGGTTCGGTGAACGCCAGGGCGACCGAGGATAATGATGGAAAGAGGGACTCGATCACACCAGCCCAAGGTGCTCGCCTTGATCCTCGCAGGAGGAAAGGGCGAACGGCTGATGCCCTTGACGGAGGTTCGCAGCAAGCCTGCTGTTCCGTTCGGAGGCACCTACCGCATCATCGATTTCGTGCTGAGCAACTTTTATAACTCGGGCATCCTGGGCATGCATGTGATGGTGCAATATCGATCGCAGTCCTTGATCGAACACCTGCGGCGCGCCTGGCGGATCGGGGATGGGGAACGGCAGTTCGTCACCGTGGTGCCGCCGCAAATGAATGCGGGCGGCGGATGGTACGAAGGCACGGCGGATGCCGTCCATCAGAATATGAACCTGATTCATGATTTTGCTCCCGATGTCGTGGCGGTGTTCGGCGCCGACCATATCTACCGCATGGATATCCGACAAATGCTGCATTTTCACCAGGAGCGCCAGGCGGATGTCTCGGTGGCGACGCTTCCGGTTCCCGTTTCCGCCGCGCAGGGATTCGGAATCGTCGAAGTCGACCGGAACAGCCGGATCATTGGATTCGAAGAAAAGCCGTCCATGCCGAAACCCATGCCCGGACATTCGGACCTGGCCCTCTCTTCCATGGGAAACTATCTGTTCAATACAGAGACATTGCTGAAGGCTCTTGAGGAGGATGCAGTGACGGACGGGTCGCACGATTTCGGACGGGATATTTTGCCGCGCCTCCTGCAAAGCGATCGCGTGATGGCCTATAATTTTCACGACAACGAAATTCCCGGGATCGCATCCTATGAAGAGCCGGGCTATTGGCGTGACGTGGGGACCGTCAAGGCCTATTGGCAGGCCAATATGGATTTGCTCGGCGAAACGCCGCTGTGCGACTTGCGCAACGAAGAATGGCCCATCAGGACCGCCCCCTCAAGCGGCCCGCCCGTCAGTCTTGTGAATTGTTATGTGGATCATTCGCTGATCGGGGAAGGAAGCCAGCTGATCGAAGCTCATGTTCGCCGCTGCGTCATCGGCCGCAATGTGCGGATCGAGGCCGGAGCGCAAGTTGAAGATTCCGTCATCTTCGACCATACTCGCATCGGAGCCAAGGCCCGCTTGCGCCGTGTGATCATCGACCGGCAGAACGAGATTCCCTCGGGAGTCGAGCTGGGTTACAGGGAGGGACCGGACAGTCAGGCCGTTCAATGGATGTCGTCGGGGTTGGCGGTTCTTCGTAAACCGGTTGCGAGGGAAGATCCGGCCAAACGCCGGTTGCCGACCTACTGAGCGTTCCACTCGTGAGATCCGATGCCGCGTATTCCCGTCGCTACCTATCGTCTCCAACTGAATCACTCGTTCACCTTTCGTGATGCCGCCCGTATCGTCCCCTATCTGCACGCATTGGGGATTACCGATTGCTATACCTCTTCCCTGTTGAAGGCTGTCCCCGGCAGCATGCACGGGTATGATTTGATCGATCCTTCTGTCTTCAATCCTGAGTTGGGAACGGAGAAGGAGTTCAATGATTTCATCGGCGCGCTCAAACAGCATGACATGGGGCTTCTCCTGGACGTGGTCCCCAATCACATGGGGATCCGCACGGATCAGAACCGCTGGTGGTGGGATGTGTTGGAGAACGGCCCCAGTTCGCGCTATGCCACCGCGTTCGACATCGATTGGTCCCCGCTGAAGCGGGAACTGGAAGACAAGGTCCTGCTCCCTATACTCGGCGAGCAATATGGCACCGTTCTGGAAAATCAGGAAATCCGCCTGCTGTATGAGGAGGGCGGTTTCGTCGCGACGTATTACGACCACAGGTTTCCGATCGCCCCGAATTCCTGGGCCGGGATTTTGTCGTTCCGGCTGTCTGAACTGGTCGAAGCCCTTGGAGAACAACAGGAACAAGTACAGGAATTGAAAAGTATCCTGACGGCCCTGCGGAACCTGCCCTCGCGCAAAGAGCGCGATCCCGAGAGGGTCGCCGAGCGGTACCGGGAAAAAGACATCGTCCGGCGCCGGTTGTCGGCCCTGCTGGAGGATTGTCCCGAGATCCGGCAGCACCTGCTGGCCAATGTGGCGGCGTATAACGGCACAAAAGGAGACTCGGATAGTTTTGACCGTCTGGATGCGCTGCTGAACGAGCAATCGTACCGGCTGGCTTCCTGGCGCGTGGCGTCGGAAGAAATCAATTATCGGCGATTTTTCGATATCAATGAACTGGCTGCCATTCGGACCGAAGAGGCCGGTGTGTTTCGTGAATTCCACCGCTTGATTTTTCGCCTGCTCAAGGAGGGCCTGGCGACTGGCTTGCGCATCGACCATGTCGACGGGCTGTACGACCCCCAGCATTATCTGATCCAACTGCAGGATTGGGCGGCCCGTGAACTCCCGCAGGATACTCAGGGCGAACCTCCGTCGCTCTTCATCGTCGTTGAAAAAATCCTCGGGAAAAGCGAGCAGTTGCCGAAGACCTGGCCGGTATCCGGGACGACCGGGTACGATTTTTTGAATCTCGCCAATGGATTGTTCGTGAACGGCGCGCAGGAAAAGACCTTTGATACGTTGTACGCGCGTTTCATCGGCATGCGGTTTTCGTATGAGGATTTGATCTATCAGACGAAGAAGCTGATCATGCGGGCTTCCATGTCCAGCGAGATCAACGTGCTCGGGCACCAGTTGAACCTGCTGTCCGAGAGGGACCGGCAGTATCGGGATTTCACGCTGAACAGCCTGACCCATGCAATAGGGGACATCATCGCCTGTTTTCCCGTCTACCGGTCCTATGTGACGCCCGATCAAAAGGACGTATTGGACCGCGATCAAACGTACATCGGCATGGCGGTGGCCAGGGCCAAACGGCGCAATCCGGCCATGAGCAGCCATGTCTTCGATTTCGTCCGGGATCTGCTGTTACGGAGGCTGGATGACCGTACGAGCCTGACGAAGAACAAACAAATCCAATTCGTGACGAAATTCCAACAGACCACGAGTCCCGTCACCGCGAAAGGAATCGAAGACACGGCATTCTACATTTACAACCGATTGGTCTCTTTGAATGAAGTCGGCGGAGAGCCGGCGCAGTTCGGCATTTCCGTGGACGCCTTTCACAAGCGCGTGCGTGAACGGCGCGCTGGCTGGCCCCATTCCCTCCTCGCCACCTCGACCCATGACACCAAGCGCGGCGAGGATGTCCGGGCAAGAATCAATGTGTTGTCCGAGATGCCGGAGCGCTGGAAGCATGCGATCAATCGCTGGGCCAAATTCAATAGACATTTCCGGACGGACATCGACGAGGCCGCCGCGCCGGACCGCAACGAGGAATATTTGCTCTACCAGACCCTTGTGGGGGTCTGGCCGCTCACGGAGATGGATGAGTCCCAATATGAGGCATTCGTCGCGCGAGTCCAGGAGTACATGATCAAGGCGATCCGCGAGGCCAAGGTGCACACCAGTTGGGTCAACCCGCATGAGGCCTATGAAGAGGCGGTTCGGCGGTTCGTTCGGTCGATATTGCAGCGGACCACCCCGAATCTCTTTCTGGACGAGTTCCTTCCTTTCCACAATCTGGTGGCCGGTCATGGCATGAACAATGCGCTGTCTCAGGTGTTGTTGAAGCTGGCGGCTCCGGGCATTCCGGATTGTTATCAAGGAGCGGAATTGTGGGAGTTGAGCCTGGTCGATCCCGATAACCGCCGGGCGGTGGATTACGACCTGCGCGCGCAGATGCTGCGGCAGCTTCAACAAGAGGGAGAGCGGTCGGGCGACGATCGGATCGGACTCGTGCGGCGTCTCATGGAATCCTGGAAGGATGGGCGCATCAAGCTGTACATCATGCAGGAAGGCCTCCGCCATAGGCGAGCGAATGCGGCCCTGTATCTGGAGGGAGATTATGTACCGCTTGACTGTGAGGGCCGCTACAAATCGCATCTCTGCGCATTCGCACGGCTGCATCAGGACCTGGGGCTGGTGGCCGTCGTCCCGCGTCTGGTGACAGGCTTAGGTGATGTGTCCGGTGGCGCGGCGCGGGAAGCCCACGTCTGGCAGGATACGTGGATGGCGGTTCCATCCTGGAAGAACGGATCGGTCTACCGCAATATCCTGACCGGCGAGCGCTTGGAGACCGTCACTCAGGGCGAACGACAGATGTTACCGGTCGGAGCGGTGTTGAACCATTGTCCTGTGGGTCTGCTCGAACGCTGTACGTGACGATTTTCTTGCCTGTTCCGATTGCGACGATCTCCCGGTACAATACAAAGGTTGCATGGCTTGAACTCTCCACTTCACGAAAGGCTTGCTTGTGGCTGCCGAAAAGAAATCGGTCCTGGGCGGAATGTTGGCATGGTATGTGGGATTGTTCGTATGGATGGCCAGAGCGCCCGCAGATCCACAGTTTTGGATGATGGCGAGCATTCTTCCCTTCCTCTTCGTGGCCGCGCTCGTGGCGACCCATCGGTTCCTGCCCCTTTCCTCGGCCTCCTATGGATTGATCACCCTCTACCTCTCGCTGCATACGATCGCGGTGCATTACACCTATGCGGAAGTCCCCGCGGGATTGTGGCTGGCGCAGTCTTTGGATCTCGGCCGGAACCATTTCGATCGCGTCGTGCATTTCAGCTTCGGCTTCCTGTTGAGTTATCCCCTCGAAGAAATGTTCCGGCTCCTGAGCGGCGTCCGTGGATGGCTGATCTATTATCTGCCGGTCATGACGGTTCTGGGATTGAGCGGGCTGTGGGAGATCATCGAAGCCTGGGTCGCCCAGATGGTGCATCCGGAACTCGGGATCGCCTATCTCGGATCGCAAGGTGACGTGTGGGATGCCCAGAAGGACATGGCCGCCGCTTTCTACGGCTCCTTGTTCTGTATTGTCCTGGTCCTGGCGATTCGCCTGGTGCGGGCAGCCGGTACATCGGTCTCCGAACCGGATCTCCTGAACGAGTCCCGCTGATATGGAAGGCCCTTCGCCCGGCTGGACCATCACGCCTTTCAGTGGCAACCGCCGGTTGCATTGGCTGATCGCCGGCTATGCGGCCCTATGGGCAGGCTTGGCCGTGGCGCCGCTCGATCGGAGCGATTGGCTGCTCGAAAACATCCTCGCGATCCTGCTCGGGCTTGTCCTGGCCACGACCTACCGGTGGTTCCAGTTTTCGGATCTGTCGTATGCTCTCATCGTAGCCTTCATGTTCATGCATGCGATCGGCGCGCACTATACCTATGCGGAGGTGCCGTTCGGCTTCTGGCTGCAAGAGACGTTCGGGCTCGCCCGTAACCCGTTCGATCGCCTGGTACATGCGGCCTATGGGTTGTTGCTGGTCTATCCGATCAGGGAATTTCTCATGCGCCAGATAGGACTTCGAGGCTTTTGGTCTTACTATCTCCCTGTCAGCGCGGTCCTGGCACAGAGCGGGTTTTTTGAGCTGGTCGAACGTCTGGTCGTCATGATCACGAATCCCGAATTGGGTCAGGCCTACCTGGGCACACAGGGCGATGAATGGGATGCGCAGCATGACATGGCCTCGGCGTTGTTCGGCGCATTGTTCACCATGGCCGTAATCTATCTGCACGCGCAATCTCAGAAAACCCCGGCGTCCCTTTCGCATTAAATACGCAGACTACCCTCCGTTGATTCCCCGAGTCGCATTCCAGAATATCGTTCCATAGTGAGCCACGGTGAAATTCGAGGGAGTTCCAGGGTACTCCCTAGCTGTTCACCGTCATGAACTGGCGTTATCACTAGGAGTATGAGGTTGCACCCGCTTTGAGGTTCGCTTTCGGAGGATCGATCGACGAGGGAGGAACCATGACTGACACAATGCGGACAATGGAAGCAGCCTCCGCGACGGTTCTGGATCGGCTCCGTGAGGACCATCACAAGGTCAAACAACTGTTTGTGGATTTCGAATCGACGACGGAGAGCCAGGAGAAACAGCGGATCGTCAAGACCGCGCTGTACGCGCTTCAGGAACATGCCTATGTGGAGGAGAAGGCGGTGTATCCGGTATTCGAAGCCTCTTTGGACGACGGACAACTCGTGCGCGAAGCGCTGGAAGAACATCATGTCGTGCATTTGCTGATCGCCGAGCTTCAAAAGCTGTCGCCGGCCGATCAGCGGTTCGAGGCGAAGTTTGCCGTTCTGGCGGAAAATGTGAAACACCACATCAAAGAGGAAGAAGGGGAAATCTTTCCGCGGGCAGAGGGAATGGAACTCGACTGGGCTAGCTTGTCCGACAAAGCCCTGCAAGCCAGGGAACGGTTTGCGACGAAGCGGGGTTTCGGGAAGTCGGGCGCAAAAAGCAAAAACTAATGCGAAGTGGAAAGGAAGGACGAAATGGCGACAAAAATGGGCAGACGCATGTTAGCGGCCTCGACCATCGAGGGCACAGGGGTCCAAAACGCGGCGGGAGAAGATCTGGGAGAAATCAACGAGCTCATGATCGACTTGGAGAAAGGAAGAATCGCCTATGCCGTGCTGTCGTTCGGCGGATTTCTCGGCATGGGAGACAAGCTGTTCGCGCTTCCGTGGGAGGTGCTGAACATCTCCCCCGGTGGAGACGTATTCATACTCAATGTGCCGAGAGAAAAGCTTGAACAGGCTCCCGGCTTCGATCCGGACAATTGGCCGGATATGGCGGATACGACCTGGGGAGAAAGCGTCCATACGTATTACGGCTATAAGCCCTATTGGTGAAAGGAGGCACAGGTGGGGTTCAAGGAGGACAGTCAGGGTGCTAAACATTCCAATAAAGGAGACGATCGTATGAAACGTCATCTAGCCATTTATGCAGGTACCATTGCCTTTTTGCTCGCGACCGGTGGGCCGGTATTGAGCGAGCCTACAGGGTCCAGCACCATGGGGTCCGGCAGCACGACTCCCACTCAGCCGGTCACCCCGGATAAAACAACCGATTTGACCGGTGGCAAGGCTGGCATTCCTGAAGAATATTCGGATACGCCGGTTCGACAGGGAAA
>JAJFBJ010000199.1 GCA_020697375.1 Nitrospira sp.
GGAGAGCGTCCGCAGGTCAGCAGCGCCCTACTCGCTAGGCCATCGCTGGAGTCGAGCTTTTTTTCTGTGTGGGAGGGCTTCCTGGATGGGTTGTAACGTGAGTTGGGGCGTTCACTGATTCCAGGCGCGGGTGACAGACGCTTCGGTTATGGAGAAGCGAGGGAAGCGCTGATTGAGAAGCGGTCGAGGAGTCACAAACCATCGCTTTGCTATCAGTGATTCTCCCGTCTCATACGGATGCTGTCCGTCCCACGTCATGGTTTTGGGATCGAATTTATGGTGCTGATTGACGACCCAGGATCGGTGAATCCACGGTCCTTGGCGGCAGCGAGCGCAGGCAGTCTGGCTATGAACTCGGGTATCAATTCATGGCAGGGCCAAAGAGAAGCAATATTTTGTGCGAGCAATATGGCCACTCTCGGATTCGTGTTTTTAGGACATCAATGATCGCTAAGACCTCATTGAAGGTGCTGTCGAGCGTTTGGCCCTGCCAGAGGTCGTTGTTTCCGATATGAAGCAGCACGATATCAGGTGAGGCAGTCGCGAAGACGGCTCAACGCTTCATCCGCGCGCCACCCCCAATGTCCTTCATGATCCATATCAAAGCGGGATTTGACGATGGGCCCTCGTGATCAATGCGGTATAACCCTTCGTCCATTGCTAAGTGCCAGAAAAGTACCGGTAGGTTGGCATTCCCGCGGTTGATTCAGTGATCGAGTCGCCCAGCGGCATAATCTTCGCCGTCGTGCTTCCTGGGGTCGGCTCTTTATTCTCTGGGGGATCCGAGCCGCATCCGTTGAGCAACAATACATAATAACAGGCGAATGTAAGCATGCGGGGACGACGACAAGACAGCATACTCAACCTTCTTCCAAACATGCTGCGAGGGTGCGCTATAGCAGAACACTGTGGAGATCCCCTGGGAGATTACGGATAGACAGCATTACCGCCGTGGCTTTTTGTGACAAGGGTGCATTGTCTGACGGGCTACACCATTGGTGAAGTGCTCGGCGTGATGCTGGGTACCGCATTGGGCTGGAGTAATTGGCCGAAGATTGCATTGGTGCTGGGCTGGGCTGGCCTCGCTCAGATCACTCACCTCGAGCCTGTCGATATGGGTGGCATCCCCAAAGAGGCGAGCACTGGTCAGAGGATGTTAGCAGATCAAAGTTGCTGCGAAGATCATGTGAGCCAATAAGCTACTCAGAGCCGAGCAGCATAAGTCGTGACCGGGTTTTGAGAACGCTGACCTGCGGGTTTGTTATATCGCTATGGTGCTCGGAACACCTCTTAACTGTTGGATTAGTTTCTCGTTCCCGAGTGTAGGCACTAGGGAACGGCTCGCGACTTCGCCTCCTCAGACCGCGATCCAATGACGTCGAGGATTTGATCCAAGCTGCTTTAGCTTGCTTGCGGCCGGCCATGCAGCAACGAACCGGGCGGCCCTGCTCTCGTTAGTCTGCCACAGCGACATTACCCAGCACAGCATGAAGGAAGGCCGCATTTACCAAAATAAGTATGCTCCCCGATCTTCGAGAAAACTAGTCCGCTTCGAGACATTTGTTCTACACGCTGGACAACCATTCACTGGGAGATTGCATGGTATGACAAGAATTCCTCTTCGATTCCCTAAGGGCGCCATCGGAAAAACAAGGTTCTTGCGATGTGAAAAAGCGGAATTGATTTTGCACGTATAGAGGCACACGTCGGTCACACGTCATGAGGAGTCATGACATCACTGATGGAGACGAAGCTACAGTTGAGTGTTGCGATGATGGGTGCTCGCACAACAAGCACCGCACTGGTTCATTCTGACTATTTCTGTTGGAGGATATATGAAATACTTGTCTCACGATCTGTTTCAGTTCGGTTTAAGCGCAATCCTCATTTCCGGTGGCTTGTTGGCTGTACCATGCTCACTGATGGCCCAAGGCCCACTAATGGCCCAAGGGCCACCGACGGCTGAGGAACAGCGGGCGAGGGAGGCCGAACAAGCCCAGGCGGAGCGGGCGGAGCGGCAACGAGAAGCAGCGCGGACGGACAAGCGAAACGAGCGGGACGAGCCAGGAGAACTGTACGTCGCCGGCTTCGGTGGTTACACCATGGGTCATGGTTTTGACAATGTGGAGGGGACCGGTGCCCTATCCGGCACCAATCTCGGCGACATTGACCTGAATGATTCCGGGGTATACGGAGCTAAGGTTGGCTATTTCATGCCGCGGCGATTGAATTGGCTTGGAGTGGAAATGGAAGCCTTCAACACCACCCCGCATCTGGAAGAGACCGCTCTTACCACAGGGGCACACCTCCGTGTGACGACCTTGGCCTTTAACGTGATTGCACGCGCTAAGATGATGTGCGAGCGGCATGACGATCACGATCGCACGGGACGGCCCGCCGGCGATCGCCATGATTTCTGTCGGCTCCAACCTTACGTTGGGGTCGGGTTAGGTGTATTTTTTGCCCGCGCAAAGGACTCGACGGGAAGCGCGTCCGACAACGGCGTCCCGGGCCTCAATGCGTTGGCCGGTGTCCGGTACTTCTTCACAGAACGGGTCGCACTGTTCGCCGAATACAAGTACAACCGCGCTACATTCAATTTCGACGACATCGGCACTGGTGCCGGAGTCAAAGGCGACTATTCCGCAAGTCATATCGTTGGAGGTCTGTCACTTCATTTCTAGGAATCCGGCCCGTAGATGGTTGAATCTTTCGAGTAAACTACCGGCAGCAGGTGATAAAGGGCTGGGCAGGGCTAATGTGGTCCGGGAACCCTGCCTCATGAGCCAGTCTCCGATCGTCCTCAATGAATACTGCCCTGGCATCCCCTACGAAAGCCACAACCCGGCATCACAAACAATGCACCGCTTATCGATCCATCAAGTGAGGGACAACCCTAAAGACGGCCGTTCAAGGGAAGAACCGGCAATGCTACGCCGCTCACCGTCTCTGAAAGCACGTTTGTAAAAGCGCCCTGCAACAAAAGTTTCCGTTCTCATGGTCGGCGCGGAGGAAAAGTGATCATTCGGCGACGCCTTCTAGTGATGGTAGTTGGAGAATGGCTCCCAGAGCCAAACAGCCGGCAATAGACAATCGCGATTGTCCACCGGACGACAAGTTGTCTCAATAGCACGCGCCCGTCTTCTCGTATCTACGCAGGGATACGTAGGCTCACCAATTGCAGAATAGTAGTCTCAACGGTGTTCACCTCTGATGTTATTCATGTTGCAGAGAATAGGAGGAACCCATGAATCGATGCTCCAGCTTGGTATTGTCGGGCCTCATTGCCGGAGTTGCCCTCTTGGCGGTTAACGAAAATGCGAAGGCGGACGAGAGAGGCACGTCACAATCTCCGATCACCACCCCATCGGGCAAATCGAGCGACTTTGATAAGAAGAGTCCGACAGGGCGAGTCGACCCGCACTCTGGAACGGTCATCCCTGATTCGCCGTCTAGCCAGTCCCATCCCGAGCAGCCCTCCGGCATTGGCGAGAAAGGAAGTGGCCAGACACAAACCACGATGGAACGATCGGGCGGTCCGCAGCCCAGTGCCTCAGAAAGCATGTCGAAGGCAGCGAAAGAGCATGGTGAAGGGAAAACCGAACGTGCCGCAAAAGATTTGAAATCCCAAAAGCCGAATAACCACTGACGTAACATCCCCAGCCCTACAACAAAGGAGGTAGAAATGCGGTTTGACGTATTCGGTATGAGTCTCCTCGTTCTGAGCTCAACACCGGCGTTGCCAAAACATCCACAGCAGCGTACTGAGGGGGGATAGAGGCTTAATCAGTGAGCGTGCCCAATGAGGTGTAAATGGAAAGTAGAAAGGAGAGTGTTCAAGCCAGCACACACAATACCGAATTAACCTATCGGGTATTTGGCCTGATGCGCTCTAAAAAGGAATGCGACATCGAAGAGCTTGTGCAGGGGTGCGAATCGTATCCCTGGGACGAAGTGTTGGAGGAAGTGGTGCGCCTGAGTCGTATGGGCGAGCTACGGGTTGTCTACAAGCAAGGGGGTGAGTATGCCATTCGCCTTACTCCCGCAAGGCGATGCTGAGAATATTCCTTCCCGATCTCACACGACACTAACGGTGCAGCGAGCGCCGGGAGCCTTGGAGCGTCTGGATATGGCCTTGAATTCCGAAAGTGGTAGCAAAGTGGTAGCAGAAGGCATATCCACGGAATCCACAGACCGGATTGTCCGTGCAACTGCATGAAATTCCATGGAAGAGTATGGAGCTGGCGACCCGGATTGAACGGAGCAACCTGTCATCGGTTCGGCCCTAAGCGTACCTCACCGATTCCTACGAAGGGGGCCAGCCCCCTTGTACGATCCCCACGAAGGGGACACATCCCCTTCGAATCCCCACAGCTCGCTGGTTCTATCATTGGTTAGGCTCCAGGTTGCGAACGCAACCTGGAGCCGGCGACTGGAATCGAACCAGCGACCTGCGGTTTACG
>JAJFBJ010000067.1 GCA_020697375.1 Nitrospira sp.
GCCCTTTCCATTGCAACGACTGCTGGACGCTGAAGCCGGGAGAACGACAGCAACTGCCGCAACATCAAGCGCAACGTTATCGTCGCGGACAGCATGAGCGAGGTCCTCGCCCGCACAAGAATCCCTTCATAAAAAAATCCAACCGCCACGGCGGCGGAACCAGATCGTCCTCGCGACATGCGCTCTCGATGGGAGGCTTCGAGCGAACCGTGGAAGGTTGGCAAGTTCGCACCGTCGACGGGGACACGATTCGTTACGGCACGGACCGCATCCGCATTCGCGGCTACAACGCCCCTGAGCTGTCGGAACCGGGCGGATGGGATGCGGCATTCCGGCTGGAGCGGCTGCTACAGGAAGGGACGATCAACATCGTCCCGCACGGCCACGATGTCTATGGCCGAACCCTGGCCGATGTCTTCGTGAACGGGCAAAACGTGGCGGAGGTGATGAGGGAGGAAGGGTTTGGACGGAGGGGGTAAGACCTTGCCGGGCAACTTCATCATTCGTCACCATGTTAGTGGAAGTTTGACCTTCCCCCGATTTTACAGACACCTCCATAAGGAGGAGAATGATGAAATCGGAGGGCAGCATGGCAGTACACACACGACGTCAGTATCCCGAGAAGTTTAAGCAGGAGGCCGTGCGGTTGGTGCGGGACTCAGCTCGTCCCGTGGCCCAGGTGGCACGGGACTGAGGGATTCAGAGAGCCTGCTGTATCGCTGGCGCACCCAGCACCGGCAGGCCGAGGCTCAGGGCACCACCCGAGCCGTCCAACGCACCGAGGCCGAGGACCTCACGCATCTGAAGCGGGAGCTGGTGCGCGTGACTCAGGGGCGGGATTTTTCAAAGGTGCGGCGGCGTTCTTCGCGCGGGAGTCGCCATGAGATGCCGCGCGATTCAAGAACAGGACCGTCGCTATCCGATCCGGCTCATGTGCCGGGCCCTCGCCGTGTCCCCCGCAGGGTATTACGCCTGGCGGGATCGACCGGAGAGCCGCCGGGCCAGGCAGAACCGAACAGGGGTCGCCACCCATCCGAGTGATTCACCGAGCGTCCCGCGAGACCTACGGGAGTCTCAGCATTTGGGATGCGTTGAACAAGCAGGGGCATGACGTCGGCAAACATCCCGTGGCCCGACTCATGCGCCAGGCGGGCCTCCGGGCCAAGACCGTGAAGAAGTGGTGGCCCATCGCTGTCCCGTTGGAGAATCGTGACGAATACAAGCCGAAGCCGTACGGCGATGGGATACGAGCCGAAATTGCGACAGCCAAAGAGTCACTGTCAGGTCGCCAAACTATGCTACTGGGCTGCCCGCAGAAACGGAGATTTCTATCTGTTGCAGAGCCTGTTTGAAGACATGCATGACGAGAAGCTTGTTTTCTTCAACACCCGGATCGTCCGCGTAGCCGAAGCGTTGATGTTCGCGTCGAATCTCTATACGAACCTTGGCGCGTCACCCGATGCGAACCTTAGCGTGCGCGTCTGCCACGAGGGTCTTGCTAGCAGAACATTGACAAGCGCTGGCGGCAATCGGCACGTATTCCCACGGGTAAGCCGCGAGTCCACTTCTGAATCTGAGGTTGTTGTCATGTTGGACAAGATGCGCGAAACGCTAGTGGACGACGTCAGCAGAATTGTCGAGCCGATGTTCATGTTGTTCGAGTTCCAGGAGTTTGCCGAGTCGATCTATACAGATATCGTGCGGCGGTTCGAGAAGGGCGAAACATCGTGACCGTCAGTGCCGCAACAGCAATGAAGCCGAACCCTTCGTTCCAGCGGACCGCCTTCGGCGGCCGCTGAACTCAAACGTTAGGCATCCCTACAAGGTGAACATCGTATGATACTCAAGACCCGTGAACGGCCTTCACCGACACAGTCCCTCGGTAAGGTGGCCATCCAGGAACCGCGAGTAAGATGACCGACAGATGAGAATACCCTGTCTCCTCACGATGCTCGCCGCACTGATGTTGATCTCCTGCGTCTCTTCCCCTTCGCCTGAAGAGGCGAGCCGACTCGCCGAGAAGAATCGTTGGGAACTCGCTCGCTGGGGTGATCATCAGGTTCCGCTTGGCGACAATGGGGAGCCCGTCATCCTTGCATTCAAAGATGGAAGGACGTCTGGTCATGCGGGCTGCAATCGTTATGCTGCCGGCGTCACCTTTGGCCCCGCCGCGGGTGAAGTGAAAGTATCCCACGGAATGACGACGCGCATGGCCTGCGAGCCCCAGCGTATGGAATTCGAGGCCGCATTCATTCGAGCATTTGAAGCGTCAACGCGTTATCGTCTTACGGGTGAGAGCTTGTCATTCGAGAGCGACATCGCCCCACCGCTTGAATTTTACCGGCGCCCTCTCGAACGATAAGACCTCTCTCGAATCCCTCTTGCCGATACTGGCTCCGTTTGATTCTCACCCTCTTCTGATTTTCCTACAACCGTATCTCTTCCGATACGACTCGGTATCTCTTCTGATACCGATCTGATCGCCCCCGGACCCATTTCTTCTGTGCTGCTCCCAAATTTTTCAGAACCAGCATCCATCGTTGCGTCATTTCCCGTCCACATCCAGGCATCGGTCTTGCTCTCTAAATTGGATGAGAACTGGGATTACGCACCATGACAAACATGATCGTAAAAGCATTCCTCGCTGCTGGATTACCCGCGGCGGTACTGTCCGGTGGCGACTGTGTTCTTTCTCGCGCGAGTGATCGAATGCCCGTGGGGAATCAGCCGACCCAAACGAAGCAGGATATACCCAAGCCGCTGAACCTTCGTTGGCTCGGCTACGGAGTAGAAGCAGCCTTGGCATTCTGGACCAAGCTCGGAGAGGTGGGACGCCAGGCTGAGACGCGATTCCTCTTTCTGGGTTTACTCTTTCCACTCTTTTATGGAGGAGCACTCGCAGCCAGCCTATGGTGGGTCTGGGTGACGTTGGGGCAACCTTTCCCTCCAGTCTGGATCGCAGCGCCGCTAGTCATAATACTGATGGCCGACTGGACTGAAAACCTGATCCAACTGGCGCAGCTTCGTCACTACGTATCCTCCAATGAAGGGCGCTTTCCAGCCCTTTGGATCCAGGTTTCCAGCTTCGCGACGATCATCAAGCTGTGCCTCATGGTCGGCCTCTATGCGGGCCTGATCGGACTCGTCGTGAAGATGGTCTTCGTCCTTTCAGCTCGGCGAATAGTGGCGGACGCCACGGAATGAAATGCAAGCCCGACTCCTCTCGCCACTCGGTCCGCTGTTCCTTCTGCATCGCATTGAAGATCGCGAGCCACTTACGCATGCAAGAGGATAGCGTCACCATCTTCACACTGCCCTTGGCGCACAGGCGCTGATACGCCCGAATCACGAAATTCAAGCGGACACCCACCACAGCGGTCATATTCCACTCCGCTCGCACCTAAATCTGTCCACATACCCTTCGTTTTGTATCAGGTGCCGATGTCTCGGTTCAGCAGGACGACTACGAACACGCGACAATTTGCTGGGAAGTCGAGATCCCTAAATCGGGGAGATCGGCCCGGACAGTTCCGTGACCTTGGGCAGATGCCCGGTGCGCTCCAACCGGCCTCCTTGATGACGCAAGATGGGAATTTGCCGGATGGTCTGTTTGATGCCATCCTCGGCTCGCCACTTCGGCCGTCAACCAGGGTGAAGTCACGCTGTATCAAACTTTTCATTGTCACCCGGATGCTCCACTCAGTCGCTTGCAGTTCTGAACCCGTCAACAGTGACAATGGTGAAAACTCGTCACAAGATCTGGTGATTACCTCATGACTCCCGGAACCTGCGCATAGCCTGGGTAGCACATGCGTGGAGTTCCCCTGTGACCAGGCTGCATCCCCGACCTGAGTTACATGTTGTGGCCTGGCCCTTCGACGACATCGCATGAGGACGGTTGCCAGGAATTCCGTTGAGCAGAGGCTGGTCGAGGGAAAACAGCCTGTCATAACAATTATGGTTGTCGGCGAGGTCGAGGTCCTGATTCGGTTCATAGATGTTCCTGAATCAGGGTTTTCTGAATGGTCTGAGGGTAGGCACGGAAGAAGGTTCTTGAGGCGATACGGCCCGGTTCGATTGCAAACACTCCTCCAGTGCGGGTAGTCTAAACTCGACCACACGAATCGGGAGAACAGCAATTACACACCGGTATCGAACCGCTTTTCACATGGTCGCCATGCTCCTGCTCTTTGCAGGATGCTCGATTGAGCAGGAAATCTCACGCACGCCCCGTACGGCCGTCGAGCAACTTTTGCTGACCTCTGCAGTCGAGCGGGCCTTGACGAATCTGACGCTGACACTTCCCCTCAAAGCCGACCTGCATCTCGAAGTCAGCGGGTTTTATATCGATCGCGCGCGGCTGACCATGCGGGATCAGACGTCTGGTGTCGTGCAGGACCCCACCGTGGATCTTCTGCTCGTGAAAGACAGCGTGGCGGTTTCGCTCGGACGAATGGGATATCGCATCAGACGCCGTGAGGATCAACCGGCCTACCTGGTAAAAATCGCCATCGAATCGCTGGGAACCATGCAAGGCTTGACCTTCGTCGGCATGCCGCCCATTCAAAGCGTCATCATTCCTTTTGCCCTTCCCGAATTGACCCTCTACAAGCGGCAAGCCCAAGTCGGCTATGCCAGGTTACGTCTTGATGCCTTCGATAATTTTACCGGAGAGTACAAGGGATCGTCCGCGACGATCATCGGACGTACTTATTACGACCAATACACCGCCCTGTTTTACATTATATGGATTGATACTGACTTGACGGCGGCGCCGCCGTGAGCATGGAACTGCTCCTCGCAGGTGACTGCTCTTCACATGCAACAGTGCCATTGCATGATCGAACGAAGTGGCGGTCGTGACTCATGGTCAGCGATGTCTTACGCGGCCTACCAACGATATTCATACGGCTTCCCATTCGTAACTCGTTTCGATCTTCAACTTGGGCAAGAACCAGTTCTTGCTTTCAGTTACCAGCGCACGCAACTCGTCTGCTGCTTTTGCAAATCCGTGACTCTCAAGTCTTTCCCTGGGTAGAGCAAAGCCTGAACGCGACTACA
Source organism: Nitrospira sp. (assembly GCA_020697375.1). Next base: position 5,062 of record JAJFBJ010000067.1, read on the forward strand.
ATGCTTTGGCGCTATCGAGAGCTCGTCCAATACCGTGGGCAGCCGCCTTTCGCCGGGGCAATATTCCCAGTTGAGAGCGAACAGTACCTACATCACGGCATACAGCACCTGCCGTATGATTTCATCTATCTACTGGCTGTCCACCCGCTCGACTGCAATCCGGCAATGAAAGTTATCCGGCCAGAATGCAGCCTCCCTTTGTGAATCGATCGAGGATTGCCCGCCGCAGTGGTTCGGGATAGGTTCGTACGATTCCCTTCTAACATGCCAATATCCATGGGGGTGGTCCATAACCTGACTCGTCTGCACATCCCCAAGCACGCCATAGTCGAAGAACCCCCTAACCATCCACGCCACATACTCCTGCCTAATCTGTCCCTGCATGCAGGATGCGAGTGTGTCTTCGACCTGTTGCATATTTCGCAGCCAGCATTCCACACGGCAGCCTTGCTATGAAAGATCGGTTCCACCTTCAATGAAAGGGTCTTCCCATCCCCATGAATTGACCTCTGACGTTTGAATGGGCTTCTGGGCGACCAATTCGCTTCGCTGCGGGCCAGGCTGAATATGGTGAGCGAATACATATACACCCAGATCTGACAATACGTCATGGTTCCCTTTGCATAGGAACCGCCGATGGCGATCCGGTACGGACCAACGCAGAATTTCCGCAGGACCGGCAACAGAGCGGACATGAGGAGTCAGGTGTTTTCATATTTGTCGTGGAACAGCGATGAGGATGGCCTGACCTGGACGTGCTAGCGCGACACATCAAAAATTTCTCAAAGCAGTCGAAGGGAGCGTTCCGACGCGGAAAGAAGACTTTTCCAACGCGGTCATAGCCGAGACATTCATACAAGGCCAACGCTCCGCTGTTGCCGGTATACGCATCAAGACGGATGGAGGCAATGCCCCGGTTCCGCGCAAAATCCTCCGTAAATTCCATGAGAGCATGTCCAATGCCACGTCGCTGCTGATCTGGATGCACGCATAGCCGATGGACGACCAGTGCCCGACCGCTCGTGCAACGCCATGGTAGCGGATCATACTCTTCGGGTTGGAGGTCGTCCAGACAGACCGATCTATCCATGTTTCCTTCTCGCGAGTTGCGAATAAGCTTCGCATCCTGATGTCGTCCTCCACCAACCGAAGGTTCGGATAGATCTCGTCCCACTGGTAAATTCCACGAGCCCGCATGCCCTCGATACAGACGGTAACCAGTCTCATGATGGCCGGTGTATCACAAAGTCCTGCCTGTTCAATGAACATAGCTGGCCAAAAACAGAGCTCCGAAAGGTCGGAAGGCAGACTGCATCCTATGACGATTCCGTCGTCTCGCACAAAATTCTGAAGCGGTTGGATCTTACGTTTAGCAACTACCCAAGATTGCCATGAACGTATGAGCCGATCACCACGCCGATCTTATCCATTAAACTGCAAACCGCTGAACCAACACACCCTGGAGATTATCATGGCTCCATACCGCTCCCACACCCACAATAGCATCGACCCATACGTCCGTTTCGGCAAACCTGTATGCGACACAAGGATCACAGTCAGCGGCGTCCTCAGTTATCTCGGGGCTCGCATTCCGGAATCAGAAGTCCTTTCCAGTTCTTCGGCTCATCCATGAAACACCTACGCCGCTGATTAAGTCATCTTCCTGCTCTGGGTGTTGGATAACGCCGACGACCAAGCCTTGCCGAACCACTCGCACTCATTCCCTCGAGCATGACCGGTGCAGGAAACCACGGAACATTCGACCCAAACGCTTATCCCTGTGCAAAAGTTTGCTCTTTGCTTGGCAACTCATCCGTCTTCCCCAATACTGTCTTAAGACTTGCGTTCCTGTAGAAGGAGAACGCTCGATGAGTCCTGCGAGGGTGTTCATCTATAGGTTTCGCAACCATAGGTCACGCTGAAACCGGGCCACCAAACCGTCCTTATTCATCATTTAGCCGCAAAAGGCAGTGGTGGTTGAACCTTGTCCCACCATGATCGAAGCGAACAAATGACGCAGCAACGCAACAGAATCACCACGATCCTGATCGGATTTGCCATCACCACTGTAGGACTCCTGAGTCTTGAAGGCCTGTCCCGAGTCCTCGTGACGGTGCACGCAGACCTGTCGCCGACCGCGCCTGACTGGTATCAGTACGCTTCCGACGTAGGCTGGGAACGGCGGCCTCATTTCAAAGGGCTCGTCGCGGGAGAATTGCGGCAGCACGAGCACGCTCGATACCTCCGCGAGTTCGATGATCAAGGATTTTTTACCGTCGATACGGCGCAGATTCACAATACGGCGCATAAACGCATCCTCGCGATCGGTGACTCCAATACATTCGGTTGGGGCGTGCCGACCCAGAGTTCGTTTTCCGAAGTGTTGGACGACCTTCGCCAGGACGCAGATGTCATCAACCTGGGAGTGAGTGGTTATACGTCGTTTCAGGGATACGAAACGTTGGTCAAGCATTTCGATCGAGTACGCCCGGATCTCCTCATTGCGTCGTTCGGCTTCAACGATCGGCGTGTCGTGTCGTCGGAAGCCGCTGCCGACAGCCGGGAAAAGTTTGAGCGAGACGCGCTGTCGCATCAGTTCGATCTTGTCCGTGGAAAGGTCTATCTATATCGGATGATACAGAGCGTCATGTCCAAGGTAGGCCTGCTCAAGAGTGGCGGTAAAACTGACCTCCTCATCGACCTGAGACGCGCCAGGACACGTGTCTCGCCCGAGCAGTACCGGCAGAATCTGGAACGCATTGCACGGTTCTGTCAGGAGCGGCATGTGCCGGTGCTGTTCGTCGTGTTCCAGGACAATCCGACTCACTCCGAACATCTGCGGGCAGGCATCTCCCATCTGAACAATGGGCGGTATGAACAAGCCGAGACGGAACTGCGCGTTGCGGTCACTATGGATAATTGGTTTTCTGATCTGGCTAGGAAATATCTGGCCATCGTCTTGGAACATCGAGGGGCTTCGGAAGAAGCGACGTCGGTGGCGACCCTTTCTTTACCGGCCTCGAGAATGACGCACGGCGGGAAACCGATCCGCCTCGATACCGAATACAACGAGATTGTGCGCACCGTCGCTCGTGAATATGGCACGACCATCGTCGAAGCCGGACAGGCGCTCGCGAAGGATGCCAGCCAGTATTTAGACCTGGCCCATCCGGATGAACGAGGGCACCGCCTCATCGCGAAGCTATTGAATCACGCCCTCGACGGTCTCATGCATGCGTCTCAGGTTGCGGTTCATCCGCCAACCAACTGAAAGGGATCCTGCCGATAACATTCGCTTGCCGACGTCAAGCTGGCGTTTCTTACCGCCGCGCACCGCAAGCTCCCGGATTCGACCTGTTTCTGGATTATGCGCATCCGACGACCTGCGGCAATCTGCTCGTGGCCAAACGGTCTACGACGAAATCTTCGCACGACCTCCTCGGCCCCGCCGACCGCCGACATGGCTAATAGGCTGTCGACGACAACGTTCACGACCTACGGCCATTCTGGCTAGGATAACGACGCGACTGTTCGTCCAGGATGTCATGGTCCAGCTGTTCGTGATGATGCATCAACATGTGAATGCGGTGGAGAAGGCCTGCGCCTGCGAGACGAGCCCGGCGCTCCGTCGCGAGAAAGACGACAAGCACGTCGAGGGAGTCGTAACCCTGCTCTCCGACGTGATTAAGCATGAGCGTGATCGGGCGCTCGGTGTGGCGGTTGATGAGCGCCAACGCCGACAATTGGATGCTCGGCTGAAGATGTTTTGCCGCGACAATTTCAGTGGGTACGAGGAGTTTCGAACATCCGTGAACGGGCCAGAGGGGACCATTTCACTGGCGATGTGAAAGCAGCGTGCCTGTGACGGGGAAGAGTGATTATTTTGGACTTGAACAAAGCATGGTGTCACGGGCAGACTCATCGGACAGCCGTATGCGCTTCTCCGAATCATGCAGCGGCGGAACGGACGGATCCAATGCCCTGCGCAAAATACTGTTCCATCCTCAGCGTTCTAGTGGTTCTCCTGTTTCCTCTCTGTCCTGCCTCCGCGCAGCAATCTCGTCCAGCCGATGAGATTACGAAGCTGGCCGAGGATGTCTATCTATTCCGGCATCAATCACATCAAGCGATATTTATCATCACACCGAAAGGAGTAGTTCTCACCGATCCGATCAGCCCGGAAGCCGCGAACTGGCTGAAGGCGAAGATCACCACGCTCACGGATCAGCCCGTGCGCTATGTCATTTATAGCCATCATCACAACGATCACATAACCGGAGGGAGGGTTTTTGCGGGGACAGCGCTTTTCGTGAGTCACGCAGCCGCCCGGCCAAAAATTCTGCAGGCGGCGGATTCCGATACCCCGGTCCCTGATCTGACCTTCACGGACCGGATGGCGATCGACCTGGGCGGCAGGCACGTCGAGCTCATCTATACCGGCCGGAACCATTCTGATAATAGCCTCGTCGTCCTGCTGCCGCAGAACAGATTGCTTTTCGCCGTCGATTTCATCCCGGTCGAGACTGTAGCCTATCGCGCTCTACCGGATAGTTATCCCGACGACTGGATCGAGTCACTGAAACAGATTGAACGGCTGGAGTTTGAGACGCTGGTGCCTGGCCATGGGAAGATCGGCAAGAAAGAAGACGTGCGTCTGTTTCGAGAGTATCTCGAAGCGCTCCGTACCGCCGTGAACGAACAGATTCAAAATGGCGCGACCCTGGAGAAAGCGAAAAACAACGTCCGGCTTCCGAAGTACGAACAGTGGTATGGCTATGCGGACTGGTTCACCGAGAATGTAGAGGGCATGTATCGATACCTCTCGCAACAGCCGGCGAAATAAGTCGGTCGTACTTTCACACGCAGTCGCTTTCTACCTGGCCCTCTCATCATTCCCTCTCCTCGATTCATTCGAACCATAGCAGGCCGTTGAAAAACTATCTCAATGCCCATACCCCTAAAACAGAGAGATGTGTGAGTTGGGGACGACAGGCAGAGCGCCCGCAGAATGATCAAAAAGGCCGTTCAGTGAGGCCGCAGCAAGTGAAGAAGCGAAGCGTCGTTATTCTTACCCGCCCGTCCTGAGCCTGCCCGGGACAGGCTTTTTTCCCATGACCGTACGTTGAGCCTCTGAGCGCCGCGAGACTAACGTTGGCGAAAGCTCTCTCCCCACTTCAATGCCCCGAATGGGGCGTCCACGGATGTCGTGCCGAACGAAGTCTGGTATCCAGGCACTCAGCCCTATTGAAACGGCAGCACGTCCAGTCTTATCTATGAGGCAATCTGGGGCGTTAAAGTCATCGTCATTCACGCGATCGCCGGATCCATCTCTGAGGCGGCCATTTCGGGCATGAAATCCGGCAAGGTCAATCACGATCTTGCCACGGCACTGCACTCAATGGCTGAGGGGTAGTCGGAGCACGAAGACAGGGCACACACGCCTGCCCTTTGCACACAGACGTGTGCGCGCATCGTCTAGAACACGGAATAGATCGCAGGAGCGAGCACACTTCCTTCAAGGAAAAACGCCAGGGCGCTCAACGCCAACAGAACAAAAATGACAGGGGCCAGCCAATAGGATTTCTTTTCCTTTATATACATCGAAAACTCTGCGACCAGGCTATAGTAATCTTTCACTCTTGTGGCTGTATTCATGTGGCCTTCCTTATCAACAACGGTGCATCATGAAATTGAATGCCTATTCTTGACTATCTACGAGTGAACGGATGATGGTGGCGTGTTCGCCTTCCGTGTGGCCGACCATTTGTTCACGTATAAGCAACACTCCCGAAACACAATGAATGAGATGATTGCGCCCGGGTAAAACCAGAACCCTCCGAAGCGTGACGTAATGCCGCCGCAAATCAAGGCCACTATCATGGACGTAAAATCAGCCACCGGGCCGAGTGGCTCGAACACCTGCATGTGCTTGGCGTTTGTCAGACGACCATCTTTGCGGATCAGTTCCTGCTGCCATGGACGTTTTTCATAGGGTTTCAATCTATCGGTTTGGGGAACGCCTGGCGAAGCCGTATCTTTCAGGACATTATCATCACAGGCATCGATACAGGCGTAGCATTTGATGCACTCAGTGTTAATCACCTTCCCCTCGAAATGGAAGATCTCTCGACTGACATCAATCCCCTGCGGGCAGGCATTACTGCAGTCTCGACAACCGGTACACTGCGCGACACGAGTGATTTTAGCCTGTACCGGAGAGATGTTCATGAGCGGGACCATCATCGGAGCGTACGGACATAAGATCCTACAAAAAGCCCCCTGCCCATAACGCAAGTTGAGCACAATGCTCATGGTGAATTGGATAAACACAGCTAGACCGAATGCCAGCAAGTAATCATTCCATGTGGGCTTGATATCAAAGTTGAAGAATGCGGTCTTTGCGAACGCCTTGCCCTCATACCCAGGCAAATCCGCTATCGGCACCGGGGCCATCACGTTGACCTTCGGGGAGAACCCCACATTGTGAATGAGAATGATGACCGGCAACAGCAGCACAAAGAGAGCACCTATCCGCAGAAGCCAGCGATGAGGTGTGTTGACCAGAACATTTTTCTCACGCAGGTTGAGATATTGACGCACTTTGAATTTTCGCAAAATCCAGTCTGCGAATTCGATCGCACCGCGCATGTGGCAGACCCAGCCGCAAAACCCACGTCCCCAGATCAATATTGAGCCTAAAATGAGTATCACCATGATCGCCGCCGCGTTAATGGTCCCCTTGGCGAGAGAGGGCACCCCCATCATCGCGGTCTTGCCCCAAATCTCGATGCCGAAGACATGCCAGGAAATAAGATGGAAGGCGATATAGGCATGCACCGATGCTAACGCGATCATGCGATATTTGTGGCGCTTTGTGGGGGACAGATTTACGGGAGCGTGAATCTTGCAGGAACCCGGGGAGCTCTCTTTCCGGCTATCTATGGTGATGAGTTGAGGTAGTTGGGTCGGTGGAGAGGCGGCACAATTCATATGTATACCCCCCCTGAGCTAGATTTAAATTGGTTTGCGATCAAGAGTGCTGTGCATTTGGGAAACACTCTTCAATAAGAAGAATAGGAGCGATGGGGTCGCTGCGCTATTCCCCTTAAGGCTGAAGGGAGAATGAACATATAGCTCTCCTCACGGTTCAAAACGTTTCAAGCACCGATACAGGATTTCCGCGTAATGCAACGCGTCGACATCGATTTGTTCATACTATAGGCAGATTGAGATAGGTCTTGAGAAGGCTTGCTAAACCGGTAGCCGAGACGTGTGCTCCTCAACCTTCACAGCATTCTCATAAGGGGAGGTATGAAATGGGAGGCCATCATGCCCATATCGACACGACGTCAGTATACCGACGCGTTTAAGACGGAGGGGTGCGCCTAGGCGGCAAGTCGGGTCGTCTCGTGGCGCAGATGGCCCGGAATCTCGGCATCTAGATAATGTGTTGTACCGCTAAGGATGGGTGAAACGGCAGGCATGCGCAGAATGCCGCGACCGCGCGAGAAGCACGAAGAGCCGGGTGAGGCTTACCCGCTAGAGCATACTTTTGGTTTAGAACGAAATTTTTTCATGACCGACTGTCAGCCGCCCCCTATGTAGCGGTATTAGCGGCCACACAAGAGAACCCGATGATTCGCACCTTTTAACCAGCGCGTCAGAGGGGACGGGATCCTTCTTTGGAACACGCAGATTCGAGATAGCCGGCTCTAACCTACATTCCGCCTCCCACTTGTCGCATCCGTTGCGGCGACCGTTGGTCACGATCCCTTCTTTGCCTGACAATCCCACACCGCGATAGTGCGGGAAGGCGTTGTACCCATCCGCCCGCCGCATGTGCGGTCGATCGACTTGTCCCAGACTATTTCGACCATTCTATCTTCCGCTTCCTTCGGAGGCAGATTCGATGGCCCGGCTCCAGGTACAGACCATTCTTGTGATTGCCGATCCAGCGCGCAATGACATTGTCCCAGGTTGATAGATCCTGACACAACGTGATCTGAGCTGCTCTCACGGGCAGCAATCACGGAGGAGACAGAAGGATTGCGAGCGCGGGAAGATACTCGTCACGCACACGACAACCTCCATGCCCAGCGTCGTCCATTCAGAAGGAACACAACGTGGCCGACGAGGCTGTGGTTTAAGGCTTCTTCTTTTTCTTGTCGGTGGGATTTTCGGAAAAGAGTAACCAGGCGAGGACGACGAAGCCAATCGCAACGCCGGCCACCGCTAGCCATGTGCCGAGTTTGTCCATTAGCTTCCCGCCTGAGGAGATCCTTTTAACGCAGCGAGAGTTGGTTTGTCGAGTCGCTTCATTTTCAAGTCACCGTTCACTGTGACCAATTTGGCTGAGCCCGTAACCACCAGACGCCCGCTCGTCTGTTCCCGCAGGACATGGGCAAAAGTGATGGACGCCTGGCCCACCGCCGCCAAGTTCGTATCGATGGTCAATGTGTCACCATACCGGGCAGGCGACCGATAGTCCAGCTCCGCATGCACGACCATGAACTGTGTCCCTTGATCACGCAGACCGGCCACCGACAGACCTCGTGTTTCGAGATAGGCTGTCCTTCCCCGTTCGAAATACTTCAAATAGTTTGCGTAATACACCACTCCGCCGCAATCGGTGTCCTCGTAATAGATTCTAATTTGCATCGTCACTCGTAGGGCATGATGTCGAAGGAACGCCAGACCCGGTGATTCAGTGAATCATTGAAGCTAATGAAACATCCCAGGTGCACTTCACGAATGACGGTCGCCTAGAAACCCAAGACAGGAAATTTCGGCAAGGATGACTCGTTCACGCCGGTGAGTTTCATCACTACGTCGGAGAGCTGCTGCACCCGTTCACCCTTGACCAGTTCAAACCCATGGCCAAGCAGGGCGTGGTTGGCGGCATCGAGAAGCGGTTTCATCCTGGGCCAATCGCGCAGGAACATCTGTCCCATCTGATCGCCGAGACCGGCCAGTACACGCAACTGACTTTGCAGCGGCAGCTTGTATTTACCGTCCACATCATCCATGCAACAGGCGCGGCAGGTTTCACGCAGAGGTTCAGGAAGCTGATCCGGCTGTACATCCCAGGTTTTAATCTTGTATTGTTTGAATAATTGTCGCTGCGCACAGGCTTCCAACGCGCGAATGAGAGCCACCATGGCACGCTCGTAATCATGGTTGGCATGGGCGCGACGGTGTGCATGTGCCAAGAGATCCAGGACGACGCCCTCCTTCACATCCGCGGGATCAAGAACGAGCTTCTCCAAGAATCCGCAGTTCGCTTTGATGAACGGCAGGAGCGCTTTAAGACCCGGCGGCCCGCCCCAGACCGATGCCATATCGAGAGCCTTCGATGAGGTTTTGAGCTTCTCCCAAGCCTGCCGATAGTGGAATTGTTCCCATGATCCATATCCCGTGGACAGGTCGCCCAACGCGCGGTAGAGCGGTTTCTGCCCTCCGCTCACGCGAGCCTCCAACGTATGAAACAGGGTGGAAGCGGCCTTGAACGATCCCTGATTGAAGGCATCGCAGGCCTCCTGGCGCACTACGACCGCCGCCTCGTCCCAGGGATTCCCTTGGAGCCAGTACTTGGCGAGGCCATCGATCATGAGATTCTCACCATCTTCCCGGCCCTTCGCATCGATCAAACTGATCACACGCGAGGTCCAGGGTTGACTCGCAGTCGCAAGCGCCGCAGCCATGGCCGGCGTGGCTCCGGTCAGGTCGACGACCACATCGCCCGCCTTCACATCCCATGTCCGAAAGAGATCGTGAATCGTGCGTGACAGGATTTGGTGACAAGCGATGATGTCGGCTGGGTCAGGCGTGATTGCCCAATCCCACCGCTTCGGCATCTGCTGCACCAGCGGCTGAACGGCCGCTTCAACCTGTGCCTTTGCCGACTCGGGCACAAAGAAACAGAGTAATTCCGGCTGTAGCCGATTGATCACATAGGCCGCGAGTGCAGGCGCGTCTGTGAATGCGATGATGAGCGCTTTGACGGGAGCATCAGTCGGCATGACCGCGGACTATACCATTGCTTCCTGGCCGGTTCAACGAAGGAACTCGCTCTTGCCATTCTTGACGCTCCAGGGAAAGGCGCATAGACTCCCAAACTCAACTGATCGTTCATTCCTCTGCGCGAGCACACAATGGCATGGTGGATTTGGGCGTTTTTGGGATTGATTCTGCTGGGGATCGAGATCACCACGCCCGGGGGTTTTTACATTCTGTTCTTCGGCCTCTCGGCCTTGGTGGTGGCCGCCCTCGTGGGTACTGGGATGGTTGATGCCGAATGGTTCCAGTGGCTGCTCTTTTCGGCTCTGTCCATCGCCTCACTCCTCATCTTCCGGGGCCCGCTGCTCAGAATGATCCGATCGCGCGATGTGGCCGGACCAGCCATCGATACGATGATCGGCGAAATCGCCCTGCCATTGGAGGATTTGGCGCCTGGCGGCACAGGCAAAGCTGAATGCCGGGGAACAGTATGGACTGCGCACAACGCCGGAACGGTCGGTATCGCCAAGGGCCAACGCAGTTTGGTCGAACGTGTCGACGGCTTGGCCCTCTGGCTCAAACCGGAATAGATCGGCTGAGTTCTTACGATGGAGGGATGGGATATGTCCGGTGGATTGATGGTCATGATTTTTCTCGCCTTCCTGGTCGTGCTGGTCATCGCCAAGACGGCACGCATCGTTCCCCAGCAAAGCGCCTACGTGGTTGAACGCTTGGGCCGCTACTCCCGCACCCTCGGTGCGGGGTTCCACATCCTGATTCCGTTCATCGATACCGTCCAATATAAGCACTCTCTCAAAGAAACCGCCATCGACATTCCGGAACAGGTCTGCATTACGCGAGACAACGTGCAGGTCGGGGTCGACGGCATCCTGTATCTCAAGGTGCTCGACGCCCAACGCGCCTCCTACGGGATCAGCGATCACCGCTTCGCCATTACTCAACTGGCCCAGACCGCATTGCGCAGCGAGATCGGCAAGATCGATCTGGATCGGACGTTTGAGGAACGCACCAACATCAACACCCAGGTCGTCAATGAACTCGATAAGGCCTCGGAACCCTGGGGCGTCAAGGTGCTTCGCTATGAGATCAAGAACATTACCCCGCCGAAGGACATCCTCAACGCGATGGAAAAGCAGATGCGCGCGGAACGAGAGAAGCGCGCGGTGATCCTGGCTTCCGAAGGTGAACGAGACGCCGCCATCAACCAGGCGGAGGGCGTCAAGCAGCAGGTGATCAAGGCCTCAGAGGCCAGGAAACAGCAGCAGATCAATGAAGCGGAGGGCGCTGCATCGGCCATCACAGCGATCGCCACCGCAACGGCTGAAGGTCTTAGGAAAGTGGCCGAGTCGACTCAAATCCCCGGCGGGTACGAGGCCGTGCAACTGCGCGTCGCCGAACAGTACATCGGCAAGTTCGGTGAGCTGGCCAAGAGCAGCAACACGCTGGTGCTTCCGGCCAACGTGGCCGATGTCGGCTCGATGCTGGCGCTGGCCATGAACATGATTACGAAACGGCCGATGACCACACCTCCGGGAAAGTGAGACGCGCGCCTCCTTGTCGTTGCCTACAATTCTGCTCGATGAAGGATTTCGCCATCAAAGCCTTCGATGAAAGTGCCGACGTCAAGCGGCAATTCGTCCGCGCGCATGCCGATATGATCGCTCAAGTCGCGCAGCTGATGGTCCGGGCGTTTCACGAAGGGCACAAAGTGTTGCTCTTCGGCAACGGCGGCAGCGCGACTGATGCCGCGCACATCGCGGCGGAGTTCGTCGGCCGCTACAAGCGCGAGCGCGCCCCCTTGCCGGCCATTGCCCTCGCCACCGACATCGCAGCCATCACCTGCATCGCCAACGACTACGGGTTTGAGGAACTCTTTGCCCGCCAGGTTCGCGCGCATGGGCAGAAGGGAGACGTGGCGGTGGCGATCAGCACCAGCGGCAACTCCGCCAATGTCCTCAAAGGCGTCGAGGCGGCCAAGGCCCTCGGCCTTGCGACGATAGGCTGGACCGGAGGGTCCGGCGGCAAGCTGGCTGGCCTGGTCGATTATGCCTTCGTGGTTCCATCGACAGTCACCGCCCGCATTCAGGAAAGTCACATCACGTTAGGCCATGTGCTCTGCGAACTCATCGAGGACCAGGTTCTTGCCAACCAGGCGTAAACGCACCAGTCGACCCTCCATTTCCTCTCCCCTCATCCCGCCGATCGATGCGTCGCGCCTGAAGACCTATCCGCTCCAACGCCGCCACAGCAAGGTCCAACTCTCGAACTTTGCCAAGACATGGACCAGCGGTCGATCGTTCAAACGTTTTCTCGACTCCCTGCCCGACATCCTGGCCGTCAAGGCGCTGCGCGAAGTGGCGCAGGCCATTGCCAAGGCCCATCGCCGCGGCCGCCCGGTCATTGTGGGCATGGGCGCGCATGTGGTGAAGGTAGGCTTGGGTCCTCTCCTCGTGGACCTCATGGAACGCGGCATCGTCACCGCCGTGGCGATGAACGGGGCCGTGATCATCCATGACTTCGAACTGGCATTCATGGGGCATACGTCCGAGGAAGTCGATGCGGAGATCGACTCGGGCCGATTCGGGATGGCGGAGGAAACCGGCCGCATGCTGAACGAGGCCATCACGCTGGGGATGAAAGAAGGCCAGGGCCTTGGAGAATCACTCGGCTATTACATCAATCGACACAAGACTCAATTCCCGCACCGCGCCACCAGCCTCCTTGCCGCCGGAGCCAGACTGGGTCTGCCCGTCACCGTGCATGTGGCCATCGGTACCGATATCATCCACATGCATCCCTCCGCCGACGGCGCCGCGATCGGCACAGGGTCGCTGCTCGATTTTCGCCGCTTGGCCGCCGTCGTTTCCGGCATGGAAGGCGGAGTCTATCTCAATCTGGGGTCCGCCGTGATTTTGCCGGAAGTCTTCCTGAAGACCGTCTCGCTCGGGCGCAACCTCGGCCATCCGCTGACGAACATCACGACGGTCAACATGGATTTTCTGACCCACTATCGCCCCATGGCCAACGTCGTGCGCCGCCCCACTCAGAAAGGCGGCAAGGGCTACGCCCTGACCGGACACCACGAGATCATGGTGCCGCTCCTGGCCGCAGCCGTGCTTGAGGAATTGGCATCCCGCTGATAAGGCGGCTCAACACCGCCGCAGTTCACTTACCCTGAGATCACGCTGTGAGTGCCTTATTGCCTTCCCTTGAGTCCCTGCTCACCATGTGGACCGATCTCAACGACCGCTATTTTCGATCCGCCTTGCAGCCCATTCCAATCGAATGGAGCAGGCGGCTGACATCCTCTGCCGGTATGTTCGTCTGCCGGGTCGGACCGGGACAAGGACCCGCGCTCGCGACTGATGAACAGACAAGGCGGCGTTGTATCAAGCTCTCGGCCGTGCTTCTCCAGGGAAACAGTCCTCGGCAAAGCCATGAGACCTTAGGTACGCTTGCGCACGAAATGATTCACCAATGGCAATACGATATTTTGAAGCGTCGCCCGAATCATAGAGCGGACTTCCGTCGCATGATGGCTTTGATGAATCGAGACGGTCTCGGCATTACGATCTACCATTCTCTGGGTAAAGAGGTGGAGGCCCTGGCCCGGTATGCCTGGCGCTGCCAGCAATGCGGATCGATGTACCGGAGGCAGCGCCGGACCATTCACCCGCGACGGCACCGCTGTGGAGCCTGTCGGGGACTGCTACGCGAATTGGCGAATGTAGAAGAGACGAATCAAAATGAGAAAGGTAAGCGGGAAACCCTGCGCGAAGGAGGCCCACGTATGGCAGCATACGTGCCCACGGGAGGGCTTATGAGCCAGCTCACGCTGCCCTTTGCATAGCCGCGATAGAGCTTCGTATGGCACGATGGTTCAGGCAAATTCTCTTCGGCGATATCGATGCCATGTTTGCATCGGCCGCCATCCTGGCTGATCCGTCGCTCTCAGGGAGACCGGTCGCCGTCGGCGGTCCGGCCCCACGCGGCATCATCGCGGCGGCTAGTTATGAAGCCCGCCGGTTCGGCGTGCGATCCGCCATGCCGACCATCCAGGCCATGCGGCTCTGTCCCAATCTCATCCTCCTGCCTCCCGATCGAGAGCTGTACAGCTGTCTGCACCGTCAGCTTCAGGACGTGACCGCCCGATTTTTCCCTGAGACTGAGTGGACCAGTATTGATGAGTTTTATGCGGATACGACCAGGTTGCAGACTTGCCATCCCAGCCCGAACAAGTTGGGTCAGGCCCTTAAAGATGACATTCGTCGCTCCACCGGACTCACCTGTACCATTGCCATAGCCTCAGGCAAAACCGTCGCGAAGATCGCCGCTGATGCGCACAAGCCCGACGGGCTGGCGGTGATCGAACCAGGCTCCGAAGCATCGTTCCTCGCTCCTCTGCCGGTCCGTTCATTGCCCGGGATAGGTCCCAAATCCGCCGAAGCCCTCAAACGCCTGGGGGCTCTGGTCATCGGCGATCTGATCGCACCTCGTTTCGAATCGGCCTTGCTCCGCCTCTTCGGCAACGGTCTGGCGTCGCTTCAATCGCTCGTCCGTGGCCAGGACTCCGATCCCGTAGTGGCTGATCGCGATGCGAAAAGTGTCAGCCATGAGACGACGTTCGATCAGGATACCAACGATCCCAAGTTGCTGGAAACAATCGTCCATGGTTTTCTCGAAGCACTGACGCACGATCTTCGGTTGGAAGGGCTGGCCGCCGGCTCCTTCACCGTGAAGCTGAAGGATGCCCATTTCAGAATCACCACGCGACAGAGAAAGTTCCCGACGCCGTTGAATTATGATCCGGACATGTGGCCGTATATTCGCCTCGCTCTTACAGGGTTGCTGGAGTCGGGAGCACGGTACCGACTGGTTGGTCTCGGCCTGTGGAATCTCCTCCCCGCTCCGGAGCCGTTGTTCGATCGGCGGCAGCGTAGTGCGGTGGCCATCCTCGACCGCTTGATTGAACAACATGGCGCCGGCGTGGTCCGCCTTGGTGGGATCCCGCATGCCCGTGACGGCGATACGAGGCCCGGGCGCCGCTCCTGAAGAGGACTTACAGACCGTCGCCTACCCCAGTGTGCACAAGCCCTCTCTCGTCGCCTGGTCAAGGTTTTTGACGAGGTGAGAACAAAGCTGGCGGACCTTTTCCACATCCTGCTAAGATGGCATTTTTTCTGAACCGGCGCCGAATTCTGATGCTGACCAAAGTGGCGACCAGAGAAGAACTAGTGCCCTTGCTCGCGAAGCATCGCCGACAAGGACGCCGCATCGTCTTCACGAACGGCTGTTTCGACCTCATGCACATCGGCCACACCCGCTATTTGCAAGCAGCGAGAACGTTAGGCGATCTATTGGTGGTGGGCGTCAATTCCGACAGTTCCGTGCGCAGCTTGAGCAAAGGCGCTGACCGCCCGATCGTACCCGAAGCCCAGAGAGCCGAGATTCTCGCCGCGCTGGCATGCGTGGATTATGTGGTAATTTTCCCGGAACCGGACCCGGGCTCGCTCATCGCGATCCTTCAGCCTGATATTCTCGTCAAGGGCGGAGACTGGCCGGCAGACCGTATCGTGGGACGGGAAACGGTCGAGGCCCGCAGCGGGCTTGTCCAAACCATTCCACTCGTTCCCGGCGTCTCGACCACGAAGCTGCTGCAACGCATTCGCTCCACCACCCTGTAAGGACGTCGTGCCCCTCACCGCGCCATCGCATCTCAACAACTGGCTCAAGCCTGCAATCGACGCTCTTCGCAGCGGAACCGGCAAGCCTTGCCTCATGGGCCTACACGGTTCCACGGCCGGTTTCGGCCTTGCCCTGATTACAGAGTCCGGGCCGGCGCACCCCTTGGCCGAACGCAATTGGCTGGTCGTCGCCAAGACCGACGAGGATGCGGAGCGGCTCTATCGCGATACTCTGTTTTTTAGAACCCTGTGCGGACTGTCCGTCGACGATTTGGCGCTCTTCCCGAAATGGGAAACGCTGCCCTATGAATCGAACGCCCCCCATGTCGACCTGGTGGCCCGCCGCATGCAGACGCTCCAGCGTCTCTGCACGTCGGCGCGCACGGCCCTGTTCACCTCCATCCCGGCTTTGACGCAACGATTGCTCCCGGCCCTGGTCTTCACCGACGCACTTATGCAATTTCAGCCGAACGGTTCCCTGGAACGAGAAGCTCTGGTCTCCGGCCTGTTGCGGTTGGGCTATCGGAAGAGTTCCGTGGTGGAAATTCCCGGCGAATTCAGCATTCGCGGCGGGATCGTCGATATTTACTCCACGGCCTATCCCGATCCCTTGCGGGTGGAATTCCTGGGCGACACGGTCGAATCGCTCCGTTTCTTCGATCCTGCCACCCAGAAGTCCATGGACAGGGTCAAGCAGGCCTGGGTACTGCCGGCCCGCGAATTGATTCGCTCGGACGATGCTCCCGACGCACTGGCTCCCCTTGCCGCAGATGCCGAATGGCACGCCCCATCGGTCTATGGAACGATGGACAGCCTCCTGGACTATTTTCCTCAGCCACCGGTTCTCGCCTTGGACCAACCAGGCGCGCTCAAGGCCCATAGCGAGGAATGTTGGCAAGCTGTCGAAGAGGGATATCTGCGCCATGAAGATCGAACTGACGCGAATCCCTATCCGACTCCGGACCAGCTGTATCTGAGCTGGGACCAGATTCTCGAGGCGACTCGAGGCTATGCCACCCTGGCGCTTGAGCCGGTCACCGCTCCCGATGCCAGCTGGGACCCCGTACTCACTTGCCCGGCCCAAACACCGGCCAGTGTGGGACTTGGCCTGCGTGGAACCGCGTTCAACCATACGCTGGAGGTCCTCGACCGCTTGCGGGAGAACGGACCCGTCGTGCTGGTTGCCCGCAGCCAAGGACAAGTCGGCCGACTGCTCGCCCTGTTCAGCGAACACGATCGGCCGGTCGTGGAATGGAAGCCCGCTTCACTCTCCACTGCCAACGCTCAGAAGGCGCCCTTCTCGGTGTTGAACGGCGAGGTGTCGGCGGGCTTTCTCTCTTCCGATCTTCGCTTGGTGGTTCTGACGGAGGAAGAGCTCTTCGCCAAGGGCGCCAGGCATAAACCACCTCCCAAAAGTAAAGCAGCCACGTTTCTCTCCTCGCTGGAAGATCTCAATGTCGGCGACTATGTCGTGCACATGCAATACGGCATTGCCAAGTATCAGGGACTGCGCCGCTTGTCGGTACAGGACTTCGACAGTGATTTCCTGGTTCTCGAATTTGCCGGAACGGATAAGCTCTACGTACCGCTCGATCGGCTGAACCAGGTCCAACGCTATGCCGGGGCCGATGCTCATGTGCCTCGCCTGGATAGGCTGGGCGGCACCAGTTGGGGAAAAACGACCGCGCGGGTCAAAAAAGACATCGAAGAAATGGCGCATGAACTTGTCGATCTCTATGCGAATCGCGAGCTGGTACATCGAACGTCGTACGGCAAAGACAGCATGCTGTACCATGAGTTCGAGGCGGCTTTCGAGTATGAAGAGACGCCCGATCAGCGCCGGGCAATCGAAGACATCGCAAATGACATGGCGTCCACCAAGCCGATGGACCGCCTCGTCTGCGGCGACGTGGGGTACGGCAAGACCGAAGTAGCCATGCGCGCCGCGTTCAAAGCCGTCGAAGAAAACCGCCAGGTCGCCGTCCTCGTGCCGACCACCCTCCTTGCCCATCAGCATTACGACAACTTCGCGGAACGGTTTGCGCCCTTTCCCACTCGCGTCGCCCTGCTGTCCCGATTTCAATCCCCCAAGGATACGAAAGCCATTTTGAAAGATACAGGGGCCGGCGTGATCGACGTCCTCATCGGCACCCACCGCCTGCTGCAAAAGGATGTGCAGTTTCGCAACCTCGGACTCGTCATCATCGACGAGGAACAATGGTTCGGCGTGAAACACAAGGAACGCTTAAAGCAACTACGCACGCAAGTCGATGTGTTGACCCTCACGGCCACGCCGATTCCACGCACCTTGCAAATGACCATGGCGACGGTGCGAGACCTCTCAATCATCGACACACCCCCATCGGGCCGGCTGGCGATCCGCACTCAAGTCCTTCGATTCAGCGAGAAAGCCATTCGCGAGGCGATTCTTCGCGAACTCGGCCGCGGCGGACAAACGTACTATGTCCACAATCGCGTGGAGACCATGGAACGGACCGGCGCCTGGCTCCAGGAATTGGTCCCGGAAGCCCGCATCGTGATGGCCCACGGCCAAATGGATTCCAAACCGTTGGAAGCCGTGATGCTGAAGTTCTTTCATCGCGAGGCCGATATTCTGGTAGCCTCCGCCATCATTCAATCCGGCCTCGACGTACCGACCGCGAACACGATCATCGTCAATCGCGCCGATACGTTCGGCCTCGCGCAACTCTATCAACTCCGCGGTCGCGTGGGGAGGGGAGGCGAACAGGCCTATGCGTACTTCCTCGTGCCTGACGAAGGTTCCCTTTCGGATGATGCCCAAAAGCGGTTGACGGCCATTCAACAGTTCACCGAGCTGGGATCGGGTTTCCGCATCGCCGCCGCCGATCTGGAAATCCGTGGCGCGGGAAATCTGCTGGGCAAGCAGCAATCGGGACATATCGCCGCGGTCGGACTCGATCTCTATCTGCAAATGGTGGAACAGGCCGTGCAGCGCCTCAAGGGCCAAGTGGTTGAGGAAGAACCGGATCCCACCTTGCGTCTCAGCGTCTCGGCCTTCATTCCGGAAGAGTATGTCGCGGACAGCCATCAACGGCTGTCGCTCTACAAGCGATTGTCTTCCTGCGGGCAACTCGGCGATCTGGCCATGATGCACGGAGAAATCGAAGACCGGTACGGGCATCCGCCTGATCCGGTCGAACGCCTGTTCGAACTGATGCAAGTTCGCTTACTGGCCAAACAGCTCCGGTTGAATTCCATCGTCGAGCAACCGAATGCCCTGGTGGTGACCTTCGATCCCAAGGCAACGGTCCCGGAAGCCGCGGTGCAGCTGTTGATGGACCGCTATAAAAAACGGCTGCGATTTGTGTCGCCCCTCTCCTTCGAACTCCAGATGCCGCATGAAGACTGGAGTTTAGTATTTCCTGAACTCAACGCAATCTTGCAAACCCTCTACGTCTGTGGTACCAACAGACAAGGATCGCATCAAGACCCTCACTGATCTTTCCAGAGGATGCCCGTCCCGACCGCATGACGCAATCGTTCACACGATCCATTTTCGGCTGGCGAACAAGACTGGTATGCGCTTGGCTGGGGCTCTGCGTCATCGGCTCGCTGGCCGGCTGCATCGAGTCTCCGCAGGAAGAACCGGTGGTGGCCATGATCAACGGCCGATCCATCACCCAGTCGGAGTTCGACATGCGCTGGGAGGATCTCTCGCAGGCTACTCGTGCCCGCTACGAGAAGGAAGGCGGAAAGCGCCGCTTCCTTGATGAACTAATCATGCGGGAACTGCTGATGCAGGAGGCACGCAAGCAGGGCTTGGATCAGGGGGATGAGATACGCGAAAAAACGCAGCGGTACCGCGAACAGTTGATTTTGGATGAGTTGCTGAAAGACCGGATCAAGACCAAAGTCGAAGTCTCCAAGGAAGAATTGGACGCCTATCTCGAGAAACATGCCAATCAGCTCTTGGCCAATCCAAAAGTGCAGGTCTCGATGATGTTATTACCGAACGTCTATGCGGCCAAGGATCTTAAGCGACAGGTGGAGAGCGGGGGCAATTTTACCCGATTCGCACTTCGTTACTCGATCGACGAGCGGAGCCGGGCCAATGGGGGCGATCTGGGCCCCTATCGGAAAGGCCTGCTCGAGCCGGAGCTCGATGCGATGGTTCCGGCCTTGCGCCCAGGCGTGATCAGTGACCCGATCAAGACGGACAAGGGCTATTATTTGTTGAAGGTCAGTCCTCTGGAACCGGAAATCCTTCAGGCGGATCAAGCCACTCGCGAACGACTCAGGCAGGAATTGCTCGCTGAAAAGCGCCGGAAACGGCTCGACGACGTGTTTGCCGAACTCCGCTCAGGCGCGACCATTCGCCTGGCAGAGGCAGCTCGCTACGTGACCGATGAGATCGGACAGCCCTAACATCCTGTCCATCCAATTTCGGGATCCCGTCTCCCGCTCCTTCCTCCTGCTTTTTGCTTCGAGACTGTTCCCTATCTGAACCGCCGATTGTGTACAATCCCATAATTCCATGAACCACCGATTCCTCTTTTTCACAACACCCCGCCCCGTTTTCCAATGCTGCCCTAAGCCTGCGATGCACATGTCCGATGCACTGTTCGGCACGGCGTCCGGCATACCGGTGGCCGGCTTGCTGCTTGTCTGGTGCTGCCTGATTTTTGTCCCGCCTTTTCCTGCCGAAGCGAAGCTGGAAGATCGCATCGTGGCGGTCGTCAACAAAGACCTAATCATGCTGTCGGACTTGAAGCGTGATTTGATGTCGGACCATGAGCGCCTGCTCAAGCTTTACAAGGGAGAGGAATTGGAACGGCGCCTGAAGACCGCCGAGGCGATCGCCGTGACGAAGCTGATCGAACGCAAGCTGCAGCTTCAGGCTGCGAAAAACAAAGGCTTAGACGTGTCCGACCAGGAGGTCGTGCAGGCCGTCGCGGAGATGAAGAAGCAGGGCGAGCAGATCGACAGCGATGATCCGAACACGGCGAGAAATGTCCGTGAGCAACTGACCTTGATGCGCGTCGTCGACCGGGAAGTTCGTGGCTTGATCATGGTGACGGACTCGGAGATGAAGCGTTACTACCAGGAGCACCAGGAACGCTTCGCCTATCCTGAGGAGTATCAGCTGAGTCAAATCCTGATTAGACCGCGCAACCCGGACGAACTCTCTATCGTTCGAGGACGTGCCGAAGCTCTCTTAGCCACGCTGAACCAGGGAGAATCATTTGAGGATCTGGCGTTGCGTTTTTCCGATGGGGCAAATGCATCGCTTGGCGGGCGTTTAGGGCTGGTGCGCCAAGGTGAGTTGGTCCCCGCGCTGGAACAGGCGCTGACCGCTATGGAGGTGGGACAGATCACGGGAATCGTCGAAACGGCTGAAGGGTTGCATATCGTGCGGGTCGACGACAAGAAACCACGACAATTCCGTCCCTTCGAGCAAGTCAAAGCCGAAATCCAGTCCCTCGTGTTTCAACAAAAAACCGAGGACCAGTATCACACTTGGATGGCGGATCTCAAAAACAAAGCCTACATCGAGATCAAGTTTTAAGCTGCGCCCGAATTTCACCCCACAGTTCGTCCCGCCCTTCATGCGTCTCAGCCGAATACAACAGGATGGGCACCTCCTGGCCCACTCCACAGGCGGTCCGCACAGTAGTCAGGCTGGGCTCTCTCTCGCTCCGCCTCAATTTGTCCGCTTTAGTGAGGGCGATGATGAGACCACATCCGAGCGACCGGATCCATTGCACCGTCGTCACATCTTGTGGCATACAGACTCGCGCTTCGATCAAGAGGATGACCGTACCAAGCGTCTGACGATGCTCCAGATATCGCTCGATCATCGGCCCCCATTGCGCCCGCGTAGTTTTCGACACCTTGGCATACCCATAGCCGGGCAGGTCCACCAGGGACAGCATCGAGAGGCCGGCGTCCGACGTGCGGACCGTAAAAAAGTTCACCGCGCGGGTTTTTCCGGGCGTTTTGCTGACGTTCGCCAGTTTTCTCCGATGGAGCAGGGAATTGATCAGAGACGACTTCCCGACGTTCGAACGGCCGACGAAGGCGATCTCCGGCAGCCGGTCTGCCGGAAACTGTTCTGGTAACACGCAACTTTTGATAAACTCGGCGCTGAGAAGTTTCATGGTGATGGACGGCGTACCACTGTGCGGACTGTGCTTTCACCTTCGTGATCGGTGGACCGGTGAGAGACTTCGTACGCTCATAGATAGAGTGTTGTGAATGAGCAAGTCAACTGGCAGTCTGTTCGGCCGCATCCTCTTTTGGGTGACCCTGCTCCTCGGCCTGCCAGCTGCCGCACTCTCGCTGTATTGGCTAGCAACGCTGCCTGACGTGTCGCACCTTGCCAAACGACACCCGACGGAGACGGCCTTGATGGATGCAAGGAGGGCCCAAGCCAAAGAACAGGGCCGCAGCCTACGTATTCAGTTTGTCTGGGTCCCTCTGGCACGAATTGCACCAACACTCAGGCGAGCGGTCGTCGCGGCTGAGGATGCCTCTTTTTTTGCTCACGAAGGGTTCGATTGGGAGGGAATCAAGGATGCCGCCCTGTACAACCTGGAGGTCGGCGAATTCAAACGCGGGGGAAGCACCATCACCCAGCAGCTGGCGAAAAACTTGTACTTGTCTTCGGAACGTTCCCTCTTACGAAAGGCCCGCGAAGCATTGATTACCCGTTCCCTGGAGCATCATTTGACGAAGGAGCGAATCCTGGAGTTGTACCTCAACGTAGCCGAATGGGGTCATGGTGTCTTCGGGGCGGAAGCGGCCGCACGTCACCATTTCGGAAAACCGGCCAAGGAACTCACGCTGGCCGAGGCGGCCATGCTGGCGGCGATTCTTCCCTCTCCACGCCGGTATGATCCTATCCGCTCCACCGCGTACCTGAATCGACGGCAGCACCACATCATCCGGTGGTTGGAACGAGGCAACGGCCGGCGCGCCGTATCACTGACGATCAGACCGCACACAATGGGCACGACAGATTTCTCATGACCTGAAAGTTGGACAAAGACCGGCTTGCCACCATCCCCATCCGTCCCGCCATTGGCGCTTACTCTGAGTCCCCGACTGCAGTGAAATCCCGTTCGCCGAAAATCGCTGAATCGTGCAGGTAGTGCTTAAACTCAAGAAGATTCTTAAAAGGGTCTTCCAAAAAGAACGTCAAATGTTCGATTCGTGTGCCGACAAACCGCCGCCGGGGTTGTTGATAAAACGTCAGGCCGTTGCCTTTTGCGAGATCGGCCAAGGCCTGCCACTCTTCATGCGATGTCAGCACAAGGCCGAAATGACGAGGATAAATGCCTTTCTGAGGTGCAATGGGTTCGGTGGAGAGGTGGGCGACCAATTGATGTCCGGCAAGTCCGAGGGTAATGGCCGTGGAAGATTCCCGTCCCAGCACGCAGCCTAAGCCCTCGACGTAAAAACGCTTCGCGGCTGCGAGGTCGTGGACAGGAAACGCAAGGTGAAAAAAAGCCGGCATATTGTGAGCCCTCGCGTCACTGTATCAACCCCTCGCCGGCTACGCAAACCTGCCCTGGACAAGAGGCCGACCGTTCTGGCCGATAGAGCCGGCCGCCATGTGCGGTGTGTTGTGCCTGATTGCAAACCGCCCGTCCCGTGACAGCACCAGCACACCGGCGGCTCCCCGTAGACGGTCGACGAGGGCCTGAAGCACCCGGTTGGCCGACAGAACCGGACTCCATCCGCGAGCCAACAGATCGGTGATTTCCTTGGCCATCGCCAGCCGGATGATCCCCTCACCTGCTCCGGTCATCGAGACGGCTCCGGACTGATTGTCGGCATACAGGCCGCAGCCGATCAAGGGCGTATCGCCGACGCGACCGGGCAACATGAGCTCCACGCCTCCTGTCGAGGCGCCGGCTGCCAGGGTTCCCGCAAGATCCAACGCCACCGCTCCCACGGTTTCCTTGCCCAGGCTCCGCGCACGAATGCGTCCGCCTTGCATGATCGCTTGGTGCAACCGCAACGTCGGTTGGAATGCGGCCCGTTGCTTCAATGGAGTGAGCCGCTGTCCCGGCCGCCGCCTCACAAGCGGGGCTCGTTCCAATCGAAAATGCCTCGCAAATCGAGAAGCCGATTGCCCGACGAGCAGAACATGCGCCGTATTCTCCATCACGAGGCGTGCGGCGGTAATGGGATGGACAATGCCCTCAATGGAAGCCACGGCCCCTGCCTGAAGCCTGCGCCCTTCCATGATAGAGGCATCCATGCGGCGCACTCCGTCAAGCTGATGGTTCGAGCCTCGCCCCGCATTGAAAAGCCCCGAGTCTTCCAAGTGACGAATGGCTTCTTCCACCACCTGCAGAGCCGGCCGGCCGGCCATGAGCAGGCGATGGCCTTCGACCAGAGCGGATTCGATGCTCGCCGCTTGCGGCAGGGTCATGGCACGGCGTCCCGCGCCACCGTGAATGAGCAGAATCGGTCGTGATCGTTTCAATTGAGAAGAATATCTTTGACGTGACGATAGGCGGGATCCTGCATGCGATCAAGCTCTGTCCGGACAAATCCCAATCCGGTCACGCAGACTTCGAAATTATCGGAGAGCTTTTTGAACAGCGGGGAATCCTGCTCGGGATCGTAGCTCCCGTACTCAGCCACCAACCCGTAAGAGCGCTTTCCCGTCTTTACGTAATCAACCAGAAAGTCCTTATGGTAAATGAGGCCGACGGTCTTGAGCCGGCGGAGATATTCAGGGAACAGACCGGCCATAAACAGTGTGAAGTCGCCGATATGGCGATGCACCTCGCGCTCGCGGTCGAACGATTGCGCCTCCAATAACACTTCGGACTCGAACAGCATGTCGACGACCGAGTCGCTGGCGCGCCCCTGCTTGTTGTGAATTTTGTAGAGTTGATCCGTGTGAGCGAATTCGACGAGCAGATTGGAAACGTACTCAGTGACGTTGAGATCAGGCCATCCGAGATGTTCGGTAAAGCTCTTTTCGGTCAACGCGCCGAACAACTGACGGAGTGGATGGCTGCGAGAAACAGGACTTCCCATCACCACCTCCCGGGCATCCATGCCCTTTTGAAAACAGTATAGCAGACTACGCCTGAACCAAACGACCTTTCTGCCTGTCTGTATATCGGCGCCCGCCATCGGAACTTAACAGGGCCGGATCACAATTCGCGCCGGCTGTCGAGCAACAATGTCACCGGACCATCGTTCAGCAGTTCTACCTGCATATGCGCCGCGAATATACCGGTTTCGACGACCAGGCCGCCTGATCGCAGATGCCTTACGGCCTCCTCATACAGCCGGCGGGCCTCGTCCGGTGGAGCAGCTTGGTCGAACCCGGGACGGCGACCCTTCCTGGTGTCACCGAGCAAGGTGAATTGCGAGAAGCAATAGGGCTCCGCCGACCTCCGTCAACGTACGGTTCATCTTGCCCTCATCGTCTGAAAAGATCCGAAGCGTCCTGATCTTCTCAGCGACATAGAGCAGGTCGCGTGCTCCGTCGCCTTTTGCCACCCCCAGCAGCACGAGCAGACCGGCGCCGATCCGGCCGACCACCTGGCCGCTCACGATCACAGAGGCGCGCGTGACGCGCTGACCTGGCCGCTCACGATCACAGAGGCGCGCGTGACGCGCTGCAACACGGCTTTCATGAGTCAAATGCCAGCGCTTCCTGATCAACCTCCGATGCGCCGTTCCGCAGCATTATCACCGCTCCAACTGAGCCAACGTTCCCTCCAGCTTCAGGAGCCGCCGCTTCATCGGCAAACCGCAGCCAAAACCACCCAGCGAGCCGTCATGCGCGATGATCCGGTGACAGGGTACTATGATAGGAACTGGATTTGCGCCGAGCGCCATGCCCCCCGCCCTGG
>JAJFBJ010000200.1 GCA_020697375.1 Nitrospira sp.
AACTGGAGGCCGCGGGACGCTTGGACACTCTAGAGGAGGTCCCTGCACTTGTTTTGCAACTGGAGCGAGCTGTCCAGCGACTTGTAGAAGTGCTGAGCCAGGAGATTCGTCCGGTGTGATCCGACCTATCAGGGCGGCTCGCCCGCGTCGCCAAGAAGAGTAGCGACGGCCGCGATCAGTCTTGCAGTCTCGATGGCGGTTTAAGATCGGGAGGGGGCTCGCCAGCACCGCTCGCATCTTGTCGAGCAGAGTCTGCTTGGTGAAGGGTTTTTGTAAGAACGGGTAGACTCGCAGGACCCCGCTCATGCCGCGCCCGCCCAGGGCCCAGGGCGTTGAGGCGGACATCAACAGGATCCGGCTGAGCGGTCGTTTGATGCGTAGGAGGGGAATGAGTTTGTCGCCATGCACCCGAGGGGTCACGTTCCGATCATGGTCCACATCGACCGCCTGAGGATACAGCAGCACGTCGACGAGGATGAGATCGATCCTCGTTGGATAGATGTCACAAGTCGCTTGGGCTTCGACGCTGCCCGACGCCATCATGACCGCATAGCCGGCGAGCCGCAAATGCGTGGCGCAGAGAAGCAGGAGGTCGGGATCATCATCGACCACCAGGACGGTGACATCTCCCGGAGGCACACTGGGGGAAGGAGGCACGGCCAAGGGTCTCTCTCCTATTTTGGTCTGTCCTGTGTACCGCACCTGCGAGTCTTCGTCAAAGGGAAGCAATGCGATCCGGGCGAGATTTTGAGCATGCTATGCTCGCCAAAGCATCTCACGAGGTGCGGGAAAGAGCACGGAGGATGGAATGGACAGATGGCGATGGAGATGTACCTGTGTTGTGCTGGGGTGCACAGTAATAAGTGGGGGGTGTGCGACGGTTCCCCCTTGTCCACCTCCCGAAACAATCGTAGCGCCGGCTCCTCAGGCCATGCCCTCGCCGGCTCTGTCGGTCGCCCCTTCTACGGCCGCTCTCGAACACAAAGTGAAAGCCCAAGAGAAACGCATCGCTGAGCTGTCAATGCAACTGAGGATGCTCAAGCGCATCGATTTGGACGGGAAGAAAGAGAGGTAGCTTTCTAATAAGTTGCAGAGCGCATGTTTTCGAAGACGGTCGGCCAGGCTACAGCGTACGCATGCATCTGGTGACCCGTCATCTTCTCGTCTTCTACAGTGTTATGCCGCACAGCTGTCTCCAGACGTTTCCGCAGTCTTCTTCGCCCATTGGGCGAGAATGCGGGCGAGTTGCTCGACGCTGATGGGTTTGCTCATATAGTCGTCCATCCCGGCATGGAGGCATCGCTCACGATCTTCCTGCAACGCATTAGCCGTGAGCGCCACGATGGGAATGTGCCCCTTTATCTCTCTCCGCTCCTCTAGCTCGCGAATGCGGCGGGTCGCTTCGAATCCGTCCAGCTCGGGCATTTGACAGTCCATCAACACTACGTCATACGGAAGTCGGTGGAGGGCATCGATGGCTTCCAAACCATTTGCCGCCACGTCGGCTTTATAACCCAGGTTTTCTAACAACCGGACCGCGACCTTCTGGTTGACCACATTGTCTTCCACGACTAGGATCCGTCCGCGGCTCCGCGCCACGGCCTCCCTTGCATGGTGTCGCGTCACAAGAGACTCCGGACCGGATGGCAAATCGGGAGCTTGACCCATGACCAGCCTTAGGCAGGCATACAACTGGGCATGACGAACCGGTTTGGTGAGATACCCTGCGATTCCCGCGGCCCGCGCCACCTTTGCTTCTCCCCGTTGCCCCATAGCCGTCAGCAGGATTATTTTGAGCGACGCAATGGCCGGTTGGGCTTTGATCGCCTGGGCTAATGCGAACCCATCCATGTGGGGCATCTGACTATCGAGAATGACCAGATCGAACGGCTCAAGACTTCGCGCAGCGTTGAACAAGATGGAGAGGGCTTCCGACGGTCTATCTGTCTCCGCGCAGGTCATCCCCCATGCCTCGGCATAGTGACGCAGCAACGTCCGGTTCATCGCGGTGTCATCAACGATACACAACCGTACACCCTTCAGGTCCGCCATTTGAATCAGCGAGGGACGGTCAGGGACTTGTTGTCCCCTTAACCGCACGGTAAACCAGAAGCGGCTTCCACGCCCGACTGTGGATTCGAGGCCGACTTCGCCGCCCATCAGCGCCGCCAAGCGTTTGCTGATCGCCAATCCCAGTCCCGTTCCGCCATACCTTCTCGTGGTGCTGCCGTCAGCCTGGCTGAACGATTGAAAGAGCTTCCCTATGTGATCGGGGCTAATGCCAATGCCGGTATCCACGACGTCAAGACGGATGATGAGGTCCTCATCGGCCCTGCCCTGCAGACTGGCTTGTACGATGACTTCGCCGCGCTCGGTAAATTTAATGGCATTCCCGACGAGATTGCTCAAGATCTGCCGGATTCTTCCAGGATCTCCGTGGACCCCTGAAGGGACGGCCGCGTCCATCAGTCCCACCAACTCGAGGCCCTTTCGTTGGGCCGACTCGGCCATGAGGTCTAGCGTGTCTTCAATCATCGTGCGTAAATCAAAATCGAGGCATTCAATCGTCAGTTTGCCGGCCTCAATTTTCGAAAAATCCAGGATGTCATTAATAATGGTGAGCAATGCCTCCCCGGAGAGGCGGACCGTTTCCGCAAATTCTCGTTGTTCGGGAGATAAATCTGTCTCCAGGAGTAGTCCCGTCATGCCGATCACGCCGTTCATGGGGGTCCGTATTTCGTGGCTCATGGTGGCGAGAAAGTCCGCTTTGGCCTGGGCGCTCCGTTCCGCGGCCTCTCGAGCCAGGACGGCCTGTCGCTCGGCTTGCACACGTTCGAAGAATTGCCCGATCTGAAGCCCAATCAAATGGAGTGCGATCAGGAGCGCCTCATCGCGCTCTTTGGTGCTGGACCACAACCCACAGCACGCGGCCGTATCTTTTCGTGGCACGTCGGGATCGGCCGCGATCTCTGGGATCCATGTGGGGTTGTGCGTCGAGAGCACGCGACCGGGAATCCCCTCTCCGAGTCGGAAAGACATAGATCGAGATCGCATTTCAAACGTTTCATATTTGGTGGGAGATGTAGTCCAAAAGGATCCACAGTGAAGGAGTCCTGTCTCCTTATTGGACAGCCATAAGCCAGCCGTCTCGGCCGAGAGGGCGGCCCCCACTTTTGCTAAGATTTGCGCGAGCCCGCTTTCTGGCTCGCGCGCCTCGCTCATCACACGGGCGGCCACGTATTGGACTGCCATCCGCTGTTCCATCCGTTTCCGATCGGTAATGTCCTGCACGGTGCCCACATGCCCTCGAATCGCACCATTCGCATCGTACAGAGGACGAGACCGGCTATGAACCCAGCGTGTACGCCCGTTGGGCTGTTGCATGCGAAACTCGGCTTCATACTCTTTGCCGTCAGGCGCGGACTGGCTCCATCCGGCCACAAGCACGCCACGGTCTTCTGGATGTACGGCAAGACTCCAATCTCTCCCTAGGCTCGCCTCTGGGGAAAGGCCAGCCATCTCCTGCCAGCGCTTGTTTGTATACACGCCGGACCCTTGCGCATCCGTCACGAATATTCCGTCAGGGGACATTTCACACGCCGAATGAAAATGCGACTCCCTTTCCAGCAGTTTGGCATTTACACCTTCATTCAGACGCCAATACAGGAGGATGGCCACACACTCCAAAAGTAGGAAGGCACCGTGCATGAGGGCCCACGGCCAAGGATGCGCCCACGCCGACGGATGATTGTAGACGGATTCTGGGAGGGCCCATCCCAGGAACCCGTGATGGAGCAGAACCAGCGCCAGATTTAACAGGAAGGGGACCCAATCATGATACAGCGCAATGAAGGCGATCATCACGAAGAAATGGAAGTGCGCTTCAATCAGCCCCCCAGACAAATGTACCAACACTGCCGAGCAGGCGAACAGTCCAATGGACACCAGCCTGCTCCGCCACGGGCAACTGACCGTTGGGCTCGAAGCGACGACCGCGAAGAGGCTGAGGCTCGCGGCGCCAAGGAGCGCCTCTACCCTTGCCTCGCTGTTCCGCAGGCCATAGAGCGCGTAGGCAGCCGCGTGAACCCACAAGACCCATACAAGCATGCCATTCCGTTGATCCCAGCGGCTCGGCTCCAATACCTGGCTGCGAGGCAGAGCGCTCCACATCGCCGAAAGGGCGCCTTTGGCCTGCATGCGGTATCCCTTCAAAAAATGCTGAAGCATTGAGCGAATACGGGCGGTGACCAGATAGGGAATCCGACGTTAGCCCCCTGAGCGGGCACCTGGCGCATAACAAGAACCCAGGACTCTTTTCTCCGTCCTATTCGCTGCTCAGAGGCACCCTCCATTCTAAAGGAAGCTTTGGAGGACCAAAGCGTTTTGTGCTTTTGCATCTTAGAGCACATGCCTCAAGCGGCCGTGGTCCCTGCCGGATAGGGCGGCATGGAAACATCTTGCGACATCCCCATGGATGCCCCATGAGAGAATCGCAATCGCACTAACTAGGTCTCGCCGGCATAAGAGCCCACGACGAAAGGATTCGATGGCACATCAATTCCAATTCAACCGGAAGAATCACGAGCCAGTTCTGATTGAGGGGCGGCGTGTCGACGTCGCAGACGGTGCATCACGGTCGTGCGTGCCCTGGAACAGCCCCTTCTCAACTTTGACCACACCGAGATGTCGAGTTGGTATCGCCTGTTCGAGCATTCAGTTGCGCGGCGCTCTCTCCCCCGGCTCACTGACCTGCGAACGGGGATGCATGGAGACAGATCCGACTCCCGAGCGTCCTGACCCCCGCTTCCGTACGTCCTCTGGCCTCTTCCTCCGTGGCATAGGCAGACCGGCGGTCCCAGGCTACCTTTGAAATATGCGACACACCACCACGATCCAAGGCGACGTGATCATGTCATCGACCCTTCAGGTCTCCTGCCGTGTCGACTATCGCCCGACCAACGCCACCCACTTCTGTGAGTACAGCGGACGAGTCGGCTACCTCTCCGCGACGGGCTGCACCATTCAGGCGACGCAACGGCCGGACCCAGGCACCACGTTGGAACTCCGACTCTATGTGCCCGGCAGCGCCTGGCCGATTCGCGTGACTTGTGCCACGGTGGCCTGGAGCCATTGGGACGAGTTCACCGTGGAATTTGTAGAGGTCCCATTCCAAGACCAGGATCAGCTCCAACGCTGCCTCGCTGAGGCCTCGGCCCTCGTCGCGGGATAAAGACCTTTTCTCCACTCCATGAGGAGTCTTCACCTAAGAGGAGCACTAAGAAGCCACGATACAGCCTCCGGAAGCCCATGACGGGCCGGGTCATGGTCTCGTGTGGAGCACGCGTCTGGGAAGCCCGGGTGGTGGATCTGGCGGTTCCGGGCTGTCGGGTGGAGACCGCGTACCCATTAGAGCCAGGCCAGAGTGTGCAACTGCGGATGCATGTGGATCGTCACCCGTCACTGCATATTGATTTAGGGATGGTGCGATGGGCCACACAGGGGGAGGCCGGCATTGAGTTTATCCGCATGGCCAACGACGACCAACTCCGGCTGCGATCCTATGTTGGCCTTGTGGAGCGATGCTGCGAGTCCAACAGCCGATGGCGTGAAGAGCCGTGTGTGGGCTAGTGACCACCATGTCACAGCCCGTCCTGGGCAGAGAAGAAAGGATTAAGGCATGAAAGGCCTTGGGGTCTCGATCGCGCTCGGCATGATGGTCGTCTTCGGCCTGCTGATTGGATATTGGCGTCACACACCGTACGCCATCAGCGCCCCGTGGGACGACCCCGTTGACTGTGAGCTGATCTCAGAGGACCCAATGCGAAATCCCTCGTTGATGCGGAGGCTCAGCCAGCATGGACAAACACATCAAAATGCTTCTTCAAGAGCTCGCGCGTACGTGCCCGGCCACCGAACTCCAGCAGGAGGATTGGCAGAGGATGTATGAAATCTGCCTGTACGCGCATGTGAATGCCATGGTTCTGACTCCTCGCATGGTGAGAGTCTTCCTGCACGAGCACGGATGCTCCGTCCAAAAGGCGGCTTTCTTGAGTCACCAAGTGGAACACCTGAGCACCATTCTGACGCTGTATGACGAGCGACGGGTCGAACCGGGCAGTCGAGATTGACCGCACATGGAGATGGAAGTGAGCAGGCAGCGTCTTAAAGAGGTGAGGGCCGACGCGACCCTCAAGGAGCTGATCCGTCATCTGGTGCTCAGCTTTCCGCAGACCGCAATTTTCTCTCGGCAAGTCGGGGACGCCTACTATGTGTTCGTCATTGCGCCCTATGACGGGGGTCTTGAGAAGGCCATCCAGGTTGAACGGGCCTTGCTGACTGATCATCATGCCGCGCTTGATGACTTTCGACATCTCCTGGAGACTCTGGACCTGCCGGGCATTCTCAAGACATGCGACCGCTCTGAGATCCGATCGGCCCGTCGAAGTGCTCCCGCCAACGAAGGATGGCCGGCGGCACCAATTGGCAGTACTGTCTCCCATGGCCCATTCGATCTTTCAGGTCCGTCCCTACCAACGCCTCCCGGTGCACTGCTCCCTGTACGTGCAGAGTGACCAGAGCACGGGCCCTGGCACACTATGGAATTTTTCGCTCGCCGCCTGCCGGATCAGCACCTACCTGTCTCTCCAGGTGGGGAGCAAGGTGGCGTTGGTTATTCTCTTACCTGAGCCCATCGGAGCGATGCTGGTAAGGACCGCCACGGTGTGTTGGACCCGAGGTGCCGAGTACGGCCTTCGTCTCGTGACGCTTCATCCGGTGGAAGCGGCTCGCCTGCAGCAGTATGTCACACACGCAGTCAGTGAGGCTCTCCATGCTCAATATTCGTCGCGTCGATCATGAGGCCTCGGGCACGCATTGTTGGCGGGTGACAGTGCAGCGCCGCACACGCGTCTTCGTCAGAACCTTCAGCGATGGGCTGCATGGAGGGTCTCAAGCGGCCCTACAGGCTGCCCAAGCTTACAGAGACCAGCTGATTGAGATACATCCGCCTTTGGCCATGCCCGCCTATTGTGCGATCCTCAAAAAGAACAATCGCTCAGGCGTGTCCGGCTTGCTTCGGGTGGATCGGGCGGAGGTCTGCAGGGGGAAACGTCAGCATAAGCTATGCTGGGAAGCGCAATGGCCGATCGGCAACGGACGGTCCCGGCACCGCAAGTTCTCCATCCTGAAGT
>JAJFBJ010000068.1 GCA_020697375.1 Nitrospira sp.
AAGCTTACTGCCTGCTCATGCATCTTGACTTGATACTTAATGTACGCGCGATCGAAATCATTTCCCGACAGTTGTTGAGGGAGCTCGGGCTGCAGGTTCATCCGATTTGCCAGCTGCCTGCTTTTTTCTTGCATGCCATTGTGCTCGTCAATGAAGCGAGTAGCATAGCCGCGGACTTCTGAGGATTGAGCTTTTTGATTGGCCAGTTGTGCGGCTTCAATCTCGATCAAGTCGTCGGCTCAAGTCTAATTTTCGAATAGTCGGTGCAAGATGGAGACCGTTCATGTGGCGATATCAGTACCAGCCACTCCATGCCTTTCTTAGAGGCTATGCAGACAATGGAATGCCTCTATAGTTGCGGAATGCGGCGCAATCGCAAACCTTCCTGCTCAATCAATTTCGGGATAAATCTAGCGGGCACTGATAAAATCGCCGCCGGATCTTCCGTTACACCGATCGCACCCATGCTAAGTAGTCCATGGATGTTCTCGCTGCTTCCTGCGGATCCGTCTAAGATCCCGCAGAAAGAAAACATCCGACAACTGTAAATGTTTCGTGAAGGACTGTCCCAAACAGACAAGCTGTCCTATAGCCGAACCGCGTTCACGTTGGTTTGTGCTATGATCTCGCGCTCTTCATACCCGTAAGGTGTGGAGGACCAACTTCTGGCCCAGGACCGATTGCGCTCTAAGCGATATGCGAGGGCTACTCCCAGTGCCTCTGAACAGCACTCTTGCCTATAATGACCAGTCCAGCAGGGCCGTAGCGAGCGAAAGGCCGAAGAGCTCACCTTCCTACCTCCCGCACCGCTCGCCGGTACAGGCAACTTTTCCGTTAGGGAGCACGTTGACGGTCTGAAAGAGCGAGAATGCCGCCGCCGACTTTTCCAGCAGCTTGTTAGGGGAGGATCATGGACGATACAGAACCAAGCAATACCGTCGGTCAGACCGGTTCACCGCAGGGCCCCCTCCCCGGTTCCGTTCAGGGCGCCGGCCGTCAATACATACCGCCTGTTTCCCTGAATCAATCGCCTCCTGGTGGGCAGGACAAGCGGTTCCGGCTTACCCTCGCGATTTTTTGGGGCGCGGTCCTCGCTGCGATTATTGCCGCCTTGACGGCCGGCTATCCCGGTTGGCAAAACTATATGGCTCAAGAGGGAGCCAAACGACAATTGCGAGCTTATATTGCCGTGAGAACTCAGGGTATCGCCACACTGGAGGAAGGCATCAAGGCTCGCGTCCATGACAGTTTTCACAATATCGGGCAAACCCCGGCCTATGACAAGGGATCGAGCTCTCACATTACTGTGGCCGAGTACCCTCTGAGCCATACACTCGTCAACGATGAATGTAGCGATGCCGCCACGAGTCCAAAGGCAAGTAAGTGGTTTGTTGGAAAAATATCTCGCCCGGAAACAGTGAGGGAGCTTCCATTCACTGCCGGCGAGATCGAAGACATCAAGGCCGGTAAGGCCGCGGTGTATCTCCACGGCCGGGCCTGTTATGGGGACATATTCAACGAATCACATCAGACGGATTTTTGCCTGTACTGGAAATGGGATGCCGGCCGCCTCAGCCCTGGCTTGTACTGTGACCAGGGAAACATCTCTGATTGAGAGCCGGCGGATAATAGGCTGGCCTGTCATCCACTTCGGATAACCTGTGCCAGCACCTCTCACAGCCGTGACAATTGTACGGATACTGATTGATTTCGCCGTTGACGGCAATCGGCAAGCGGTCATCCGGACCTCCCTCGGATGTGGCAAGGGAGGCCCGTGACGTAGCGCTACTTTCCCTTTACCTCGCCCCGCCAGGCGCCGCTCTCACGCCCGCGCGCTTCCACGAATTCTTTGAAACGCTTCAAATCGCCTGCAACGCGGAGTGATACGGCTCCCACCGTATCGCCGATGGCCTCCACCGCCCCTTCCGTGTCGTAGTCCATCTGCAGCATGATTTTGCATTGCTGGTCGGAGAGTCGGTGGAATGTGACTACCCCGGCGTTCCTTGCTCCATCCGTACTCTTCCATGCAATACGGTCGTCAGGTCGCTGCTCGGTAATGACTGCATTCCACTGTTTGTCTTTCCCGGCAACCTGAGCCTTCCAATGCAGATGGGTATCGTCGAGTTGCTTGACCTCTTCGACCCCCTCCATGAATTTCGGGAACTCCTCAAACTGAGTCCATTGGTTATAGGCGGTCCGGACAGGAACATTGACCTCAACTGATTTCTCGATAGTGGACATGGTTTCCTCCATGACAATTGTGTCTCCAATGGCTTCCGAGCCTGGCACATTCGTAGCTTAATCGACAGGAAGCAAGATCAAGGCCTTGGTGGTCGGTCAAGACAGTTGGACGACGCGGGACGACAGGGAACCGAAACGCCTTCATTGACAGCCGCCTTTGCGAAAGTCCGCTCCATCGGCTTGAAGCACAGATGAATTCCGACAGCGACCGATAGACAAGAAGGAAGCGATGCGGACAAGTTGTCCGATTGAGGGGCGGATCCGCCCCTCTCTCTCGTCATCCGCAGCATAATGGGGTTACCCGATAGCCGGTCCTTCGTTATCGGAAGAGCCGATCACTCAACCAGAAAATTGTCTGGAATTAGCATGCCTCTCGCGTCATGCTGGACATGCGGCCCCTCGGCGCCTTGGTTTCGAAGAGCGACAGGAGGTTCCTATGCTTTTAAAGTGGGCAGCGATTTTCTTTGTGATCGCGATGGTAGCGGCAGCCTTCGGCTTTACGGGTATTGCGGAGGGCGCCACGGAAGTCGCCAAAATCCTCTTCTATATCTTCTTGGCGATTTTTGTAACCTTCCTGATTGCGGGACTGGTGCTGGCGCGAAAGATTACCTCCTGAGCGACGGATTCGGACGGATCCCGAACAGTCGCGGAGGTATGAGTCTCACCCGTGCCATGCGTTTTGGGTCGTTGCGTAATTGGGACGTCGGCCCTTTACGATCCGCATGTTGCGGTCTGTTCGATGCAGGGTGCCGGCGAATGAAGCAGGACCGGCGCGGCCGGCCTACCGAACCGCGCTCGGAATAAGGAACAGACAATGATGGAGAACTATAAGGAACATCACGTGGACCTATGTTCGTATGAATCGCCGGATCTTGGGTGGGTGCCTAAGGCCCATATTCACAAAACTGCTGGAACAGACGAACCCATTCATCTGATCAAGGGAGATGTTCGCCATCCCTTTCCGACGAAATCACAGGCTGACGAAGTGGCCAAAAGCTTAGCCTTCG
Source organism: Nitrospira sp. (assembly GCA_020697375.1). The sequence goes on from JAJFBJ010000068.1 coordinate 3,249, forward strand.
CGTGGATTGATTCCACTGAACCACCCCCCAATCCATAATCCTTGACATAGGCAGCTGGTATGACGACGCAACCTGACCTTGAGAGAAGGCGCCTCATCGAAGACTATTTCCGCCGCCATGATTTCGCGGATGTGCGATCTCAAGACGAAATCAATGTCCTTTTCTGCATGAGCCACGATGGCCGAAGGTGCCAGGTGAGCGAAGAGCGGGAATGGCTTGACCTGACATCGAATGCAACCATCGAACAACGACTCGACCGGCTCAGGGTCATTCCGTTCCTGAGAACGAATGTCGCCGCTTAGATCGGTGTCACCGCAACCGGACAGGAGGTGATCACTCACATGGAGCCTGGCGCACAACCTTGACCGGGAGACTGAAAAAGCAATGTTGGACATGATCGGGACAAGGGGCGGGCCAACGCGTCTGGTTGGGATTCCATGCACGAGGCACTCATGCGGTTCACTAGGCTTGGCGAGGGATCGTGGCGCCATGTCTTCGCCGAAGGCTGCCGACAAGAGGCGGCTCAGTCGAGAGATGCGACCGGCTGCCGCATCACCCGGTCATGCGGCAGAGACTCTCGCGTTCGTATTGGTCACGCGACCATTCCTTTTGCCCTCTGACCCTTAGGCCTTCCGGCTCAGCGCAAAACGTTCGTATTGCACAGTTCTCTCCATGGTGTTTTGCCATTGAAAACAACGTTGCGCCTGCATAGACCAACGCCTCCTATGAGAATCAATGCGTTATCAGTTCCACGACGCATTTGGCTTGACGGTACCGGGCTTGCATTAGGCGCTCCGCATAACAAAGGAGTGTGCCTCATGATTGAGTTCCCGCTGATCCTAATCGGCTATGCGCTTGTCCCACTTATCGCGATCCAACTCATGATCATGGCTGACCGGCCGCAATCGGCTGGTGATCAGAATGTCTTTCCTCACGTCGAGATCCTATGAGCCTGCGACGGTTCTGCCCACAGTGGCGGAGCCGCCTGCTTCTCCAATGTCTATTGAGATCGGCCTTTTTCCTTGCGCTTCTTCACTCGTTACTCAGGCAACCGGCGCATTCACCTCACCAACGCCACTGTTTTATCCGTGACGTGAGTCCTCTCCAGGATTAGGGCAGACGTGCGTAAAACTATTCATGTATAATGCCCATCATCAAGAACGCGTCATTCTACGCGCCATGCACCTATCCATAATGAGACAGGCATTCGCCCTCGCAACCTCCGTCAGCCCCTTCCTTCGGAACGTATGAGATCGGCAGATTTGGCAAAGATGCTCTGTGCGCTCATGCTGGCCACGAGCGGTTGCCATGGCTATGCATTTTTGGATACTCCGGCAACGGATGGCTTTCATTCCAAACTGCCGTCCCCCTTCACCCGTGCAGTCGTGTGGGGCGGGCGTTCGGATGCGGTCCAGAGCGCGAGCACCTGGCTGCTCAAGAAGGGAATTCTCGTCGTGGACCAGACCAAGGTGCTGCAGGCCGCAGCCGATCAAAAGGTGAGTCTTACCGGATATCAGTATGTTGAAACGGACGTCTTGCGAATGGCCAAGCTGGTGGGTGCGCGGTTGGTCGTCTTTACCAATGCCGAAGTGGGATCATGGGAAGTCTTGAGCTGGAACTCCGGCCTTCCCCGCAGCCAGAAGGTCTATTCGGCTACGATTGCCCTCCGTGCCGTCGACGTCAACACCGGAGAAATCGAATGGAGCGGCAGGGCTCAGTCGACCGAACGATTCGGCAATATCGAGGACGGCATCAGTCTCCTTACCTGCCATGCCCTCGCGACAGCCTGGGGTATCCGTAACCCCGGCTCCACGGCGCCGGAAAGTGTCTGCCCCCCCGGGTCCGGTCTCATGACCAATGAAGTGAGCCTTTCACAACCTCCAGTCACTCCCTCCTCCAGCAATTCGAGTTTCACGACTTCCACCAAGAAGTAGCAGTCGCCTTGAGACGCCTGGGCAGCCGCCGAACCTCCTCTACCGGCAGGGTCGTCGTCCGGTTCAAAATCGCTCTTTTGTCGATTTTATGAACCTGCGCGTTATACTGCGGAGAGTCCTGCTCACAACGCGTCCGTTCAGCATGAACGCTTATGGTTTCCGCATCGTAATCGCGCTGTTCTGCCTCAGCGCTCTCATGACTTCCAGGGGATTCGCCGCTGAAAATCGCCCGTTCTGGACAGAACAAGCGTTGTTTCACTTTGGCGACGATGTGTTCTTCACGGGACGAGCCTCCTGCGCTCCCAGCATGGAAGAGGGTCGGCAACGTGCCTACGGAGCTGCCCTGCAGGAGATCAAGAATTTCACGCGCGCGAAGGAAATCGACGGTTTTCCGCTGGACACGCAAATGGTCTTCGAAGACCCTCGCCCCTCCGACTGCGCTGCGGGGTTAGTCACGGTGTGGCGGCTTTTGCGCGCACCCCGAACAGCGCTGGAGTCACTCGCGAGGCGTCCAAGCGCCGGGAGGCAGACCGATATGTCCCCGATCTTGTCGCAGATCAACGCAATCCGAAATCTGACGCCGCGCGTCGGCATGCTGCGCGATCAGGTATGGAACCGATACGGCCTTCCCCGTTCCATATGGGCACATCCTGAAAAGGGGGAACTGGTTTGGGATTACTCCCAGTTCGGCCTGACCATCGTATTCAATCAAGACGATGTGCTTACAAGGTGGCGACTGAACGGCCCCCATCCGCGGACAAGCGAGGACACGTCGATGGAGGTCCGGCCGGACAAACCGACGGACAGGGATCTTCCGACTCTGGACCTCACCATTCGCCTTCAACAGTTGGAGGAACAGCAAGATTTCGAGAGGCGAAGACAGGCCCAGCGTTATTGCGCCTTGCGATTCGCGGAGGTCCCAGAATTCCTCAAAGCCAAACAAAGCAGCTGCGAGCAACGTGAATACGAACGACTCAAGGAGCAACCCCATCCGTTCTGAATGCGCGTCTCTCAGAACCGGCTGCGGAAAGCGCAATAACCGAATGAACTCTTACAGAGGAACTCCACCATGCCCACCAGCTTGATACAGGCCGCGACCATTCTGATCGTCGATGACGATCCCTCGACTCTCCTCCTCTGCGCAAAACCGTTGCAGGAAGAGGGCTATACCGCCATCCAAGCCTCGGGAAGCGCCGAGGCTCTCCGGCTGTATGCCGAGCATCCAACCGGTATTCACCTCGTGCTGACCGACATCTTTCTGCCTCCTCCTGGGTTCCAGCTCTCTTCCGATAAAAATCCATACCCTCGGGTCAATGGCCTGGACATGATCGAGCGCATTTTGGAGGGAAAGCGTGAGATCCGCATCATTCTCATGTCCGGCAGTCCGGCCGCCGACTTGCGTACTCGCGGGCTCATTCGGGACGGCTTGCCGTTTCTAAAGAAACCCTTTGCCGGCGATGCATTACTGGACCTGGTGCGACTAGTCCTGACGGGCCCGCCCGCCATGGCAGATTCAAAAAAAGCGGATCGCAAGCCAAAGGATGTCGAATGGTTCGGCTGACGACGGTTTTTGCCGGACATCGCCATGGAACGATGAATGTGACGCGTTGATCTCCGGTCAAGGGACCATCCTTCGGGTAGCATTTTTTATAGGAGGACCCTGTCACATGGCACGAGTCAAATCCGGTGAGCCATCTCGCAGCCGCGCAAAACCGAGCGCCATAGAAGAACTTACGCGGGGCATTGCGAAATTGCAGGAGCTGAGCAGCCAGATCGACGACTTGACCCGAGACGGGTTTCCTTACCGGGAAGCGGTCCTCGCCAGGACGGAACTTTCCTTGCGTGAAACGATTCGGCGACTCTTCGGCGAAAAATCCTCGGAATATCAGACGCACAAACAGCACAAGCTGCGGATCGGCACTCGTGCTGAGTCCGGACTCAGCACCGGACTCGTGAAGGAGTTGATCGTCGCCCTGGAGAATCAGAAGGCCGGCCTATTGGGCATGAAACCGGACATGCCGGCTGCCTCTCCGTCGCCGTCGAACGAGGAATCCATGCTTGCTGCATCGCCTCTCCGACCTTCTTCCGATCCGATGCCCGCGCCCGACGCCAAAAGTACGTCTTCCGTCGCCGTCGCTGCCATGGCTGTCGGTCCTGTAACGACTTCCCACAAACCACCGATGCCTGCTATTCTTCCACAAGCCCTGACCGTACCGGTCGAAACGCCTTCCCTGCCTGTTTTTTCGGCTCCTCCGGCAAGCGCCGCACCGTCGCCCATCTCAATGGAAAGCCTTTCCAAAGGCCCGTCGGTGACTTCGAACGTCTCGACGCTCCTCACCTCAAGTCTTCCTGAAAGTATTCGGTCCGTTCCTCAACCGGCGAACTGTCTCGGGACTGTCCCGACCCTTCCAACAGTCGTCATTTATCCGACCCCGTCTGAAGACATTCCTGCGAACTATACTCCGCATCCCGCGGTCACCAATGCATCCATCGAGAAACCGGAAGATCAGGGGAACCCAGTCGTTCCTGAAGTTCGCATCGAGCGGCTGCCGGCTGACTCACCCGTGCCCGCTCCCAGCTCCATGCAGGAGCTACCCCTCCCGGCTGCCATGGAATCATCAACGGTCCTTTCAGCATCTGGAGCGCCTGATACAGTCTCGGGCCTTAGCGCAGCGGAACCATCTGCTACACCGGCTTCTACCCTGTCGGAACGAACGGAAGACGAAACGCTCAACATGTTGCGCAGGATCTGCGCACGGTTCCATTTGGTGGCACGGCAACTGCGTTTACGAAAAGAATACCGGCCGACGCTGGAGATCAATGACGAATATGACCTCCAGGATCTCTTCTATGCGCTGCTACGCCTACAATTCGATGAGGTGGGGACAGACGAGTGGATCCCGGACTATGCGAACGGCGCTCAGCGGACCACTTATTTTCTTGATTGGGATAGAACCGCGATCGTCGTCAAGCAGACTCGCCCGGGGTGGAGCGCGAAGGACTTCGCGGAGCAAATCAAATCCGACGCAGCCCGCTATTCCGCGCGGCAGAATGGGAACGCCTTGCTGTGCTTCATCTATGATCCCGAAGGACGGGTGGGGAATCCCCGCGGATTGGAGGCCGACCTCACGACAGTCCGCGATCAGTATGCGGTGCAAGTCATCGTCGCTCCGAAGTAGCGTGATGAGGCTCAGCCGATCGCATCCGAAGAGGCGGCCATCGATTGACTTCCCCCGGAGCATCCGTTAGGTTTCGAATCGCCGGGCTGCGTTCACGCCGCGCCCGGCCATCACATGGGAGATCATCCGCATGCCGGATCGAGCGTACGTATTGATCAATGTCCTGCCCGGCCGGACAGCCGACGTCGTAAAGGCATTGGCCGGCATCAAGGAAATCAAACAAATCGATCCTTGCTGGGGCAAGCCGGACATTTTTACCATCGTCGAAATTCCTCACCAGGATGCCCTGACTCAACTGGTGCTCGCCAAAATTCATGCGATCCCAGGCGTGGACCAGACGGACACTCATATGGTCTACCGCCTGCAGGAAGCTAATCCCAAATGAGAGCGGCTGTCGCGAACATGCTGGCCCTGATGTTGTTTGCAGCAGCCGCCGGATGCGCGGGCCACGCCACCTTCCCCGAGCCGGATGTGATGGACGTCACGCTGCCGGTTCCAACGGACCGAGTCAAAAGCGCGGTGGAAGATGTCCTGACTGAAGGAGGGTACCAGGTCCTGCAGGAGAGTTCAGGCAATCTCACGACCGGCATGCGGCGTGAAATGGGCGGTCCGTGGGACAGCCTTCTGCGCTGGAGATTCGGTGTGGGGAAAAGCCGTGTGGAGGCCAGGATCGTTCCTCAAGACCAAGACAACAGTACGACCAGGTTGCGGATCCAGGTGTTCCATCGCGGCAAGGACGGACTCTTCGACTCATGGGAGAATGCCGAAACGCCGCTGCCGCAGAGTGCGGAAAATCAAATTCGTCTGATCAAGAACGCGCTCCGGCTGTTGTAGCACAAGCGGCTATTTTCCTTCGCTCTCATCGCCCAATTCCAATCCGAACCGTTCCGCCATCCGATACAGCGTGCGCCGGTCTATTCCAAGTATCTTCGCCGCTTTGACTTTGTTGCGGTTCGTCTCCTTGAGCACCCGCGCCAAATGCCGCTTCTCGACTTCCTCCAAGCTCAATAGGGCCTCGTGATGCTGACCGATGCCCTCATGCTTGATCGCTTCAGCCTGGGGCGGATCGGCTCGAATCGATTCCGGAAGATCTTCCGGCAGCAATAGGGGGCCATGGCTCAGAGAGACCGCCCGTTCCACGGCATTTTCCAACTCACGCACATTTCCCGGCCAGTGGTAGCGCTTCAGCAGCCCCATCGTTTCCGGTGAAAATCCTTTTACGTGCAACGACTGCCTGGCGTATTTCTGCAAGAAATGATGCGCCAGCATCGTAATGTCTTCCTGGCGCTCGGACAAGGACGGCAGGACGATGCGCACCACGTTCAAACGGTAATACAAGTCGTCTCGAAATTTGCCCTCTTTCACGAGCGTAGCCAGATCGCGATTGGTCGCCGCAATGATGCGAACATCGACTTTCAGCGACGAGGTGCTTCCGACACGGCGCACCTCCTGTTCCTGCATCACCCGCAGCAGCTTTACCTGAAGCGCCGAACCGAGATCGCCGATCTCATCGAGAAACAGCGTGCCGTCATGGGCCGCTTCGAACAATCCGGTCTTCGTCCCCACGGCTCCCGTAAACGCGCCCTTTTCATACCCGAACATTTCCGATTCAAGGAGATGGTCAGGCAATGCGCCGCAGTTGACCGGAATGAAAGGCTTATTGCGCCGCGGACTGTTCGAATGCACGGCCCGCGCTATCAGCTCCTTGCCGGTTCCACTTTCGCCCTCGATGAGCACGGTGCTTCGCCCGGCAGAAACTCTGGCAACCAATTTGTATACTTTCAACATCGCGGGGCTGCTGCCGACTAATTGAGACCAAGGTTCGCGTGAACGCGCATCGTCCCGGAACCGGGCATTCTCACGAACCAGACGGCAATGTTCCAAACTCCGCTGCACCACGAGGCGAATTTCTTCTTTCTTGAACGGCTTGGCGAGATAGTCGTACGCGCCCTGCTTGATCGCCTCGATCGCTCCTTCCAGCGACCCAAAGGCCGTCAGCAAGACGACCGATGTGTCCGGACTGAATCGCTTGAACTCCTTCAGCACCATGAACCCGTCGCCCTGCTCCATCCGAATGTCCGTGAGGACGACGTCCGGGGGTGCTTGTTTTCCGCGCTCCGCCGCCGCCTGGCCGTTGGAGAACGCCTCCACCTCATAGCCTTCCTTCAGCAGCGCTTCCGCCAGCAGCGCGCGCGCGGCATGGTCGTCATCGATCACGAATAATTTAGCATGACCCATCGGCATCTCGCCCTTCGATTACAGGTGTACTCGACTCTAACCCGGGAAGAACTATGGTCACCGTCGTGCCCTTTCCCGCTTCGCTCTGCAGCGTCAAATGACCGCCATGGGCCGATACGGCTTCCCGGCTCAGAAACAACCCCAACCCGGTTCCCTTGCCGATGGCCTTGGTCGTGAAAAAGGGCTGAAAGGCCTGTTCGACATCCTCCTGCGGCATCCCGCAACCGGTGTCTCGAACTGCAATCGTGACCATGGTATCAAGATCGATCAGGCCTGTGCAGGACGCTTGATCGGTCTCTTCCGTCGAGGCCGGACGCGTCGCCACGGCGACAGTCACATGGCCTCCTGATCCTGTCGCCACCAGAGCATTGGTCAGGAGATTGACCAATACCTGATGAATTTTGTCGGCATCCGCCCAGATGAGCGGAACGGGCTGCGCCATCTCACTCTGGAGCGCGATCCCCTTGGCATGGTATCCCGGTTCCATCAACGCGACGACCGTCCCGACCAATTGTTCGGCAGGATACCACGTCGGCTCAGGTTTACGCTGTCTGGTGGACGACAAGAGATCTTGAATGGTGCGCACGACCCGATTCAACTGCTCATCGATGATGCCGATCCGCCGTTGCATCTCGATGGTGACGCCGGGCTCATCCGCCAGCGCTTCCACATGCCAGGCGATCGAATGCAATGGCGTTCCCACCTCATGCGCCACCGACGCGACCAATTGGCCGACAGCGGCCAGGCGTTCCGAGCGTGCCAGCTTGTCTTTGATCTCCGCGAGCTGTGCATTCGCGCGCAGAAGGTGTTCGGTTTGCATGGCCAGGGCTGATCTCGCTGCTTCTTCTCTGGCTTTGCGCTCTTCCCATGTCATGCCGATGTAGGCGACCCCTGCCAGAACGCATACCACCATGGTGCGGTTAACGACGACTGCGGTGAATCGTTCCTTCTTTTTGCCCGGCTGGAAGAGACCGACAAAAGTCACCAGCACGCAGAGCGCAAGCGTAAAAAACATGAGGCGCCGATTACGAACAGCGGCGACCAGCAGAATGGGCAACACGAAAGCGAATGCCCCCACGACATTGAGCGGGAACATCCATTCCATGATCACGACGATGAGGAACAACAGCCCGGCGATGGCAAGTACGATTTGATTGCGACCCTTCATCGCGGTTCCACGCCGTGCAGGATCCACGGCTCAGGACGTTGGTGGGGCGGGGGGACGGAGCGCGCGCAAGGCAGCGGCGAGTGATCGCACAGGTTCATCCTGTTGAAGATCCTCAAGCGTCAGCGATAGCTTTCGAGACCAATTGGGATACGCATCCAGAGTACCGGGCAGATTCATTTGTGTCACTTCGCCGGTCACGTCGTCAAGATTCGCCATGACCACCCATGCGCGCGAGTCGGCAAGATACGCATGAACCGCCTGGCACAATTCCGCTGTCATTGTCGGCACATGCTCGGGCTCGTCGCTCATACCGGGAGGCAACAACCCCGAGGCCTTAAGAGCGGCCAGCATGTGGCGCTTGTCCCGCATCCGCTCTTCCAAGGCCGGCTGCATGGCTTGCTCGTCCGAAAGCATCCCGAGTCGCGCTCGTAAACGGATGTCTTCTCCGAGCCAATAGCCGGAAAGCGTAGGAAGATCATGGGTCGTGACGACCGCCAACGATTGCTCCGGATAGGCCGACGGCGTTTTGAATGATCCGTTGTCCCAGTTCCGCTCGAAGTAGAACACCCGATAGGACAGAATCTTATAACGCGAGAGCTGCTCCCGCACATAGTCAGGCACCGTTCCCAAATCTTCCCCGATCACGAGGGTACGGGAGCGAGTGCTTTCCAGTGCAAGGATGCGCAGGAGGTCTTCCGCAGGATACTGCACATAGGCGCCTGTGGACGCCGCCAATCCCCGAGGCACCCAAAACAGCCGGAACAGCATCATCACATGATCGATGCGGATTGCACCGCCTTGGCGGAGGGTTTTCCGCAACAGCTCGATGAAGGAACGATATCCGGTGGCCTTGAGGCGTAGCGGATGGTACGGGGCAAATCCCCAATTCTGGCCTTGAGGGGCGAATGCGTCCGGTGGAGCCCCGCAGTCCGCGTTCAATGCCAGAACATCCTGCAGCATCCAGGCTTCGGCGCCGTTGCGATCGCTTCCCAACGCCAGATCGGGATACAGTCCGATCGTCATCTTCACGTGAGCCGCCCGAGAGTTGGCGTCCTTCAGTTGATCGGACGCCACCCATTGCATGTACTGAAAGAACCGAAGCCGCTTGCTGTGCCGTTTGGCAAATTCACCCAGCGCGGGCGAGCCAGGGGACCGGTATTGCTCCGGCCATTCCGGCCACAGTGCGGGGGAAGGTTCGATCGACCGCCGCTCTTCTTCCAACACCTGAAACAATGCAAACCGCTCGAGGGAATCCCCTTCGTCCCGAATGAACCGCTCCAAGAGCCAGCCACGAGCGCTGTTCGGCTGGAGGATGGGCTCTTGTCCCCTGTAATTATCCTGTAAAAACTGCCGGTAGGCACATTCCAGCATCGCGCGCTTCAGCTTCACCACGGATTCGGAATCCACGCGGTCAGCTCGACGAACCGCATCCAGCTCCTTTTGAAACTCGGCACTCTTCCGTAAGCGTTGGGCGTCAAGCGAGGTGCGATATTCCGGCAACCGATCGACATCGATGTAGAGCTCATTCAAGAAGAGCCGGCTGGTCGGCGAATAGGGACTGAGATGGTGGGGACGGGAATTCTTGAGGGCATGCAAGGGATTCAAGCCGATGATTCCCGCCCCCAACTCATGGCCAGCCCATTCGACCAGGCGGGACAAATCGGTGAAGTCGCCGACGCCCCAATTCGTTCGGGAACGCAGCGAATACAATTGCAGCGCCAAGCCCCATACCCGTCCTCCCTGCGACAGAAAATCAGGTACATAACAATGCGGAGGGGCGACGACGATGCAGAGCGATCCTTTGGTTTCTACGGTGGCTCCCCTGGCTTCTACCGACAGGTCGTAGTAGCCGAGCGCAAGGTCTGAAACCAATGGGAACTCAAGGCGCACGGCGCGGCGTCCAGCCACATAACCTGTATCTTGCGGGATAAGAGGCGGACCTGCCTCCTTTCGATGGATGATGGTCCCCTTTTCATCGGTCAGCTTCCAAGCCACCGACAATGTCTGCTCTTCACCATCTTCCAACGGAAGCCGAAAAGACCAATGCGTGGAATCATACCCCAGCTGAAGAATCAGAATCGGGTCACAAGGTTGCCGCCAGAAGGCCTCATCCCAGGCAACCAGTTCTTCGGCGAGGGCTTCCCGCGACTCGACGCGAAACCCCATCGCGGCCAGGATGGCCCGCGTGGTATCGTCACTCGTAATATGCAGAATGCCGGCGATATCGTGATAGTCAGCGGAAATCCCGGCCCGCGAGCCGAGAAGGCGAAGCAGGTCATGCTCGGTGCCTTGATACATAATGCAGAGCTTGAGTGTGAGTGAAGACCTTGATCAAGTCAAGGCATCCAAGGGTTCTCTTCCACCGGATATCGAGATGCGGTGGAAATCCGGGATTGCGCGATCTAGACCTATACAGCCAGGACATCCTTTGGAGCCCACTATATCGCCAAGCCTATGATTATTGGACCGGCATGCCAGGGCTGCGCAGGCCACAGCGTTTACCGGGAATACCTGTACCGACTTCTTTTCTCGTGAGCGGCTCCGCTGACCATTCAAGCGATCATGCATACCTCGCGGCTTTGCCCGAATGGGTCTCATTGCTGCTGATGTTCGCTCGTGGTAGCATAAAATGGCGTTGCTCTTCGGCCCACGGGATGGAAGTTGGCATGGAATCGGCCGCAGAAAGGTAGAAGGTAGGTGGCTTCTATGATCCTAGGCTCGTCGAATTCGCCTTGCGCCATCTGGCTTCTGTCCGCCGTACAATGCCTCGCATTCGCCGGACCCACCTTTGCGGACAATTCCCGCATCGATATCACCGGAGATTATCGGTACACCTACCATGAACCGGAAACCGCAGCCGAAGCCAAGCAGACTGCCTGTCTGGAAGCGCTCCACCAGGCCGTCAGCACCACGGCGGCAGTGCGCGAACGGATGGCCTCGATCGTGGATTCAAAATTGTTTCGCAATCTGGTCCATACGCTTGCCACGAAACATGTCAGCGAGCCGCAGATCCTTCAACAGAGCGAGAAGGGCCGGACGGTGTATTGCAAGATGAAAGGAAGCTTCCATTCGAACGAAGTGGAGCGTGTCCTCATCGCGCAAACCACGAGCGGAGGGGAACCGGGTTTGGATCAGAACCGAGCCTTGAGGATCCTTGAGGCTCGCGAAGATCCCGACGGCACCATCACGATCGTCTATCAAGCGCTCAAACGCCTCGATTGGCTGGGAACCGCCTATCAAGGCACCTTGCGGGAATCGGCGGATGTGATGGTGGATTTTTATGATGAACAAGGCCTGCTACTGAAGAGCATCAACTACCCGGCACGCAAAACCGCGGCGGGTGATGACGTGTTGTATCCCGGCGAGATGGGAACGCTGAAAGTCGCCAAACCTCTCAACACGAAATCCTATCGCGTCTGGGTCGTGAAGTGATCGGCCGAGAATCCAGAGCAGCTCAGACCGGGACCGGCGCCCTCGCGATGGGTATATCGCCGCTATATATAGGCCGGACCGGGCTTATCGGTCGGCTGCAAAAGGCGGCAGATTGATACCGACACGCTCCAAGCCCATAATGACAGTCAATGCCGACGGCGAGTGCTGGACGATTTCCTTTTGGACTTCGATGCGCCGCAGATCCACAAATTCCGGGGCGGTCAACCCCAAGGACTCACGATAGGCGCGGTCGGCAATGCCGCGCTGTTTCTCAGCCTTTTCACGCGCTTCTTCCGCCTTCTGAAATTCGACCATCGTGATCTTCCGTTGTTCCTGCACGATAGTCTGGGTCGTCTGCTCCACCACGCCCTTCGGAGGCAGGATGCTGCCGACGACGACGCGATTGAGCCGGATCGGCATGTTTTGTTTGTCGATGAGCTTCGCCTGGACTTCGCGCGCGATGGCATCCTGCAACTTCGTTCTGGTCGTCGGATCGGTGGTCAACTGAAAGAGCGGATACCGTTGCACTTCCTCCCGGACGAACGTGCGGAACGCTTCCTTCACGTTGTTCTGATACCAGTTGGCGCCATAGCGGCTGATTATTTCCGGTGAGCGGCCTTCGATGACGTTGGCGATCATGAAGGCATCGAACGACACAGGGGCGTTTTCCGCAGAGATGATGTCGAAGTGTTCCGAATACTGCAACGGCCTGATATCGACTTCCAGCACCTTCGTGGTAGGCGCCACCCACACGCGACCTGTCTTCGACGGCACGGCGTCCACTCCTCCATGACCGAAGAAAAACGGTTGTTCGACCATCACCCCTTCGTGGCCAGCCTCAACGGCCACGCAGCCCGATGCGAACAGTAATGCTCCCATGGCCCCCACCATAGTCCAGCTTCCCTGTCTCATAGGTTCCTCCTGCGATGAGTTCGGGACCAACGAGTCGAACCCTTGGTTCCGCGAGTTGCAACAGTCTCATTGAGCCAGGCAACTACCTTACGAACCCGCCGGCGAGTTGTCAAACAGGCTCCGGGGAAGGAAAGAAGAGTAACTTGAAGAAGGGTATCGAGAAGCAGCGGGTATGGTTAGTAGATCCCCGCTTCGCGCTGCAGCCATCGCACGTACCGAATGATGTGATCGACATCCTCCGTGGTCACTCCTTCGATTTTCGGCATGTTGCCGAACTCCCAATGGTGGGCACGAACCCCGTTTGCCGCTGCCCGTTGGAAAGCGACATCGGCATGATGATTCGGTTCGTAAATCTTATGGACCAGCGGCGGACCCTGCTTTGT